>NZ_CP050965.1:354500-709000 GCF_012273215.1 Gemella haemolysans
CATAATACAAAGAAGAATATATAAACAATTAGGTATGCCTTCATCGGTAGGAGTATCTTTTAATAAATTTTTCGCGAAGATGGGTTCAAATTTGAAAAAACCTTTAGGATTTTCTATTATAAATAAAAAAAATTATAAGGATATCCTTTGGAATTTGGATATTGGTGAAATGCACGGTTGTGGGAAAGCATCTACAAAAAAACTTAAAAATATTGGAATTAATACTATTGGTGATGTTGCTGAAGCAAATGAAGTAATTCTACATAGTCTATTAGGTGTTCAAGGTTTAAGACTAAAGAATAGGGCTAATGGGGAAGGTAGTGATGAACTAAAATATACAGTTGATAGAAAAACAATTGGGAATTCGAAAACATTTACAAATGATTTAATAGATGAAGATGATATTTTAAGAGAAGTTAAGAAATTAAGTGAGAAAGTAAGTTCAAGAGTTCAATCACGTAATTATGTAGGAAACAATATTTCAATCATGGTAAGATTTAGTGATTTTAAAACCATTACTAGATCTAAAAAGATTCCAGAATTTATATCTGGTACAAATGAAATTTTTAATTATGCATGGGAGCTTTTACTGGAACACTATGATTTTTCACGTGGCGTTAGATTACTAGGGGTTTCACTAAATGATATTAAAAAGTCAAAAGAACTTAAGGTGCAACTAGATATTTTTGATAAAAAAGATTACAAAGAAGAAGAAAGACTAAGAAAGATTTCTAAAAAGTTAAAAGCTGAATTTGGCGACAATATAATAACTGACTTTGAAAATATAGGAAAAAAAGAGAAAACTGTTATTACTACGAGTTTTAGTAAAGATTTTCTCGATTAATAAAAAGGAGAAATGATGTTAGCAATTAATAGAAGATTAAAATTAGTAGCTGAATATGTTGAGAATAGAAGATTAGCAGATATTGGTAGTGATCATGCATATCTACCTATTTATTTAGCAAAAAATAATAAAATTGATTTTGCAGTAGCCGGAGAAATAGTTGAAGGACCGCATAAAGTATCAATAAAAAATGTTCAAGAAGAAAACCTTGTAGGGGTTATTGATTGTCGTAAAGCTGCAGGTCTAGATGCTATTGAATTAAGTGATAATATAGAAGTAATTACAATATGTGGTATGGGTGGTAAGCTAATTGCTGATATTTTAGAAAAAGGAAAGGACAAATTAGCAAATAAACCAAATCTACTATTACAACCTAATGTTGGTGAAAATTTCGTTAGAGAAAAATTACAAGAATTAGAATATGAAATAACTACAGAAAATATTATCGAAGAAGATGGTCATATTTATGAAATTATAGTAGCAAAACCAGGAGTTATGAATTTATCAGAAGATGAAATAAACTTTGGAAAATATTTGTTAGTAGAAAAGAATGAGCTATTTGTAAAAAAACAAAAATTAGAGCTGTCTAAAATTGAGTATATTTTAAATCAACTTGAAAAAGCAACAGAAGTTCAAGAAAATAAAGTGGAAGAATTTAAAAATAAATATAAAAAAATATTAGAAATTATTTCATAATAATTTATTTAAGAGGAGAGAAGGTATGTTACAGTCTTTACGTGATGAAAAAGAAGCTAAAATGTTATTGAATTTTAGTATGAAAATAGCTAAAAGCATGTTGGCGTATGGAGCTGAAGTATATAGGGTTGAAGATACTGTAAATAGAATTTATAGATCGTTTGACAATATAAAAGCTGCAAATATTCTAGTGACATATAACTTTGTAATTGTCTCTTTTGTTTATGATGATAATACTTATACTGCGATGAGAAGAGTTGTATTAGGGGATCGTGATTTAGAAAAAATTGCTCTATTAAATGATATCTCAAGAAGAATGGTAATGGGGGGGTGTACTCTAGATTATGCCTTCAAAAAAATGAAAGAAATAAAGGCTAGAAAAAGATATTCAAATACTTCTGTGATTATTGCTTTAACCTTATCAGGTCCCTTTTTTGCGATAATGTTTGGAGGAACGTTTAAGGATAGCTTATACGCATTCATTGTTATGGCGATTGAAGCTATGTTCTTGACTTTAACTGCGAAATATAAACTTACATCTTTTGTGAGTAATTTTTTAGGAGCATTTATAGCTACCATTATGGTAATGGTGTTAAACAAGTTTTTCTTAATATATAATCCTTTTAGTATTATTATTGCGGGATTAATGCCGCTTGTTCCTGGAGTGCAGGTTACGAATGCTGTACGTGATTTTATGGCTGGTGATTATTTATCAGGGATGATTGGAATACAGGCAGCAATCTTTGTATCAACAGCTATTGCACTTGGTGTAGTTATGGGATTGAAATTGGTGTAAGGAGAAATTTATGGAGAATAATGTTTTTATACAATTTATTGCAGGATTTGTAGTTAGTGTAGCATTTGCAATTTTCTTTAATGCGCCGAGAAAATCATTGTTTACTTGTGGACTGATTGGAGCTACCGGTTGGTTAATTCAAGTGGTAGTTAATTTGTTATTAGCAGACGTTGTTGTGAGTAGTTTTTTAGGTGCTGTTTGTGTTGGTATATTATCAACAAATGCATCTAAGCTTTTAAAGCTACCGGCTACTATATTTATTTATACAGGGATGGTGCCATTGGTGCCAGGATATGGTATGTATAATACAATGCAAAATATAGTAACAAAGAATTATGGTGTAGCTTCAAAAGTAGGGATGGAAACACTCCTTCAGGCTGGAGCAATAGCAATGGGGATACTACTAGCATCTGTATTTTCTTCTTCAATTCAGAGGGTAAAAATACAAAGAAAACGTTAAAAGTGATATAATGGTAGTAAGATTTTATATAAGGAGATTATTCATGGAATATATTTTATACTTTGCAGAAACTTGTCCAGATACTGCACCATTTAAAGAAAAACTAGCAGAATTAGGAATTACTTATAAAGAAGTAGAAGTTATGTCTTCATTAAAAAACTTTAAAGAGTTCTTATTTGTAAGAGACACATACACTCAGTTTGAAGGAATAAGAGGAAATATGAAAATTGGTATTCCTTGTTTAGTTATTAGTGAAAGTGAATGTATCTTAGAATTAAGCGAATTAACTAAGTTAAAATAATAAATGTTAGAAAAACTCCAAAATAGTATTTTTGCAGTAGTATTATATTAAAAAATTATAATTCTACTAGATGAATTACTAATTTGGAGTTTATTTTAGAATTTTTATTAATCCCTTGATTTTTACATTTAAATTTGATATAATTAAAAAATGCTAGGTGGGGAGTTAGCGGTGCCCTGTACTTGCAATCCGCTTTAGCAAGACCGAATACCGAGATGCGGGTAGAATAGGGAATGTCGAGTTTAACACGTAATGTTGAGACTAAGGCACCTTACGACGCAATACTTATGAACCATGTCAGGTCCGGAAGGAAGCAGCATTAAGTAAGTCTATTGTGGGTGTGAGTTTTTGTCGAGGTTGAGTTGGCGATTAGACTAACGGTTTTTTATCTATTCAAGTCTCGGTTGCATATAGTATAAATCGATGATATCTAAAAGTAAATTAGCTTTTGGATTTTTTTTGTGTGTGAAAAGAAAAAAATATATAAAGGAGAGGACATATGTATCAAGGGAAAAACTTTTCTGAAAGAGCAAGAATTTTTGTTAATTTATTACTACCAGTTTTAGTTTATCAAGTAATTTCATATTCGTCAGGAATGATTGGGACTTTTATGGCAGGACACTATAGTCCTACAGACTTAGCCGGTGTGAGTATGGGTGTTAATATTTGGAATCCAATTATGTATACTTTAAATGCGATCGTTTTAGCGTTAATTCCGATAGTTTCACAATTGATTGGAAAAAATAAAGAAGAAGAGATACCTACAGTAGTTAGACAATTTCTGTACATAGCTGTAATTATTAGTATTGTCTTAATTGTTGGGTTAAATACTTTAGCAACACCAATAGTAGACCGATTAGGTATGGATAGTAATATTGCAAAAATAACTAAGAAATATCTGTTTTATGAAAGTTTTGGAGTGCTATCAATCTTCTTGTATGTAGTTTTACGTTCGTTTATAGATAGTTTAGGATTGACAAGATTATCGATGATAATGATGATAGTGTCTGTACCTATAAATGTATTTTTCGCGTATAGTTTTATTTTTGGGAAGTTTGGTATGCCAGAGCTTGGTGGAGCTGGAAATGCAGTTGCTGTTTCAGTAACATATACAGTATTGTTTTTCATTGCATTATTTATAGTACTAACAAACCCTAAAATTAATAAGTATAAAATATTCGAAAAAGAAAAAGTTAGATTTGAAAAATGGGGAGAAATCTTTAAACTAGGAGTTCCAATAGCACTAGCTACAGCACTTGAGACGGTTGTTTTTTCAACGTTATCTTTAATGGTATCACGTTTTGATACGACGGTTATTGCTTCCCACCAAGCTGCGTTAAATTTCTCTGGATTTTTATATACTTTACCAGTTAGTGTTGCAAATGCTGCAACAATTATAATAGCATTTCATGTAGGAGCAAAAGACTATAAAATGGCAACAGAGTATACAAAACTAACGGTAATAATAGGAATGATATTCTCTAGTATAGCAGGCTTAATCGTACTATTATTTGATACGAAGATTCCATATTTATATACTAGTGATAGCGGAGTAATAACTTTAACAGCTGAGCTATTATTATTCGCAATTGGTTTTGCTATTTGTGATTCATTTGCATCAGCACTAGCAGGAGTGCTTCGTGGATACAAAAAAGTTGTACCGATTTGTGTGGTAATGTTTATCGGTTATTATCTAGTAGGTATTCCTACGGCATATTATTTTGTTTTTAAACAAGGTATTGGTATAGAAGGTTTATGGATAGGTTGGATAATAGGACTTGCAGTATATGCTTTAGGTGTCTTATTCTACTATCTATATATGAGAAAAGGAATTAAGAAAAAAATGAAATTAGCTAAATAATAAAAAGATTTTGTAGTAAATGCAAATACTACAAAATCTTTTTTATTTTACCTGTATAACCACTTGACTCTAATTTTAAAAAACTATATAATGTGATTATCAGAACTAGATAAGAAGGAGGAAAGAATTTGAACAAAGTATATCCAAAATGGTCTGAGTTACCAAATATTGATTTGTACTTAGATCAAGTACTATTATACGTTAATCGATTAGATAGCTCCTCAATTGTCGATGATGATAAAGGTTTAACTTCAGCGATGATAAATAATTATGTAAAAAATGGTCACTTAGATAAACCAGTTAAGAAAAAATATAATCGAAAACAATTAGCAAGGTTAATAGTAATTACATGTTTAAAAAATGTATTCTCAATACAAGAGATTAGTAAGACGATAAATAGCCTGACTTCTGAAGGGACTTCTGAAGAGATGTATGATAATTTTGTTATGTGTATGAATGGCGAGAAGAGACAGGGGCTAGCAGAAGTAATAGTGGCAGCCTGTGATACTGTGAGATTATATAAAAAAACGCATGATCTAGTAGAAAAGTTAAAATAAAATACTTGGAGGTAAATTATGGAGTGGAAAATTGTAGTTGATACTGCTTGCGATTTTAGAGAAATTCCTAATAAAGCTGAGAATGTTGCTTATGAGAGAGTGCCATTTTCATTACAAATAGAAGATAAAGTTTATGTAGATACGTTAGATTTAAATATTGACGAAATGATGAGGGAAATGTATGCTAGTTCAGAGCCGGCAAGATCAGCTTGTCCTAGTCCAGAGGCATATCTAGCTGCGTATAAAGGTGCTGATAATGTTATAGTTCTAACTCTTACTGGTGGAATGTCAGGAAGTTACAATAGTGCAGTAATCGGTGAAAAGATGTTGAGAGAAGAAAACGAGAATGCTAACATTCATATAATCAATACACTTTCTGCAGGTGGTCAAATTGATTTATTTCTTCTTAAGATAAATGAATTAATTAAAGAAGGATTATCTTTTGATGAAGTTGTTTCAGAAATGACAAAATACCAAGAAAATACTAAATTAATTTTTTCTTTAGAAAAAGTGGATAATCTTGTTAAAAATGGACGTTTATCAAAATTCGCAGCTGCTGTAGTAGGGTTATTAAATATGCGTATGGTAGGAGAAGCGAGTAAAGAAGGAACTCTACATTTACTTCATAAAGTACGTGGTGAGAAAAAGGCGATATCTACTGTAGTTGAAGAGATGATTAAAGCTGGATATAAAGGTGGAAGAGCCGTAATTACACATAGAAATAATGAAAATATTTGCAAAAAAATAGAAGAAAAATTAAAAGAGAAATTTTCGAATGTAGAATTTATTATAGTTCCTACATCTGGAATTTGTAGCTTTTATGGTGAAGAAGGCGGAATGCTTTTAGGATATGAAATATAATCCGTATTTTAGAATAGTATAAATAATAAAAGAGAAGAAGTGTATTATAAAAAACACGTCTTCTCTTTTTGATAAATTTAACTAACTCTGTTTAGCTCTTTTTTTACGTTTTCGAAACTTCCCAATTAAAAAACCAGTCCCTTGACCACAAAGGCTGAAGAATATATACCCTAAACCATAGATAAGAATATCAAAGTTTAAAATGATTAAACATGATATTATATAAAAAATTCCTATAATAAATGAGAAAATATAGCTAAAGTCTTCTTTATTATATGCATATAGAAACGAAATTAGAAAACTAATAACAGGGTATAGGATAATCAATAATAAAATTATCATCCCAGATCTATTCGATATAAAATAAGAACACAGAGGGAGTATTATAAATAAAAAGAAAGAAAAAATTAAATATGGTACTTTTTCTAAAAATTTCTTCATCATCTGCCTCCTAATTATAGTGTTATTCTATCATATATTGGATTGAAAAACAATAAAGAAATAGTTATAATTGAAGCTATAAAATTGAAAACACTTTCTGGATGTGATATTATGAGGTTACTATAAAAATGAGAGGGGATAATATAATGAAATTTTTTATAGATACAGCAAATGTCGAAGATATTAGAAATGCTAATGAATTAGGAGTAGTTAGTGGAGTTACTACAAATCCGTCATTAATCGCAAAAGAAGGACGCGATTTTAAAGAAGTTATTAAGGAAATTACTTCAATAGTAGACGGTCCTATTAGTGGAGAAGTAAAAGCTACTACTACTAATTGGAAGGATATGCTAGAAGAGGCAAGAGAAATTGCAAAAATTCATCCTAATATGGTTGTTAAGATTCCTATGACTGAAGATGGATTAAAAGCTATAAATGTATTAAAAAAAGAGGGAATTAAAACAAATGTTACTCTAATCTTTAGTCCAACTCAAGCGTTATTAGCAGCTAGAGCTGGTGCAACATATGTTTCTCCATTTTTAGGTAGATTAGATGATATTTCTCATAATGGATTATTATTAATAGAAGAGATAGTGGAAATTTTTGCTAATAATGATATTGATACACAAATTATCGCAGCAAGTGTGAGAAATCCAATTCATGTTACTGAATGTGCTAAATTAGGATGCGATATTGCTACTGTTCCTTATTCTGTAATTAAACAAATGGTTAAACATCCATTAACTGATATTGGAATAGAAAAATTCAAACAAGATTACTATAAAGTATTCGGTGAGTAATCTATAGAAGCAGTTTACGTAATATAAAGTTATATTTCTTTAAAAAAATTTAAAAAATTTCCACTTTATACTAGAAATATTTATAAAGTAATGTTATAATATATTTTGTTGTATGAAAAAGTTGTTAAGATTAAATTTTATAGGAGGTTATATTAATGCGCGTAAATGTAACATTAGCTTGTACAGAATGTGGTGACAGAAACTACATTACTAAAAAGAACAAAAGAAATAATCCAGACCGTATTGAACTTAAAAAATACTGTCCAAGATTAAAAAAAGTGACTTTACACAGAGAAACTAAATAATAAAGTTAGAGAAGCCTTAAAGTATCAACGTTTAAGGCTTTTTATTTTGTCTTTTGACAATGTTTTGACTGTGTTTTGACTTTCCTCTGATAGTATAAAAGTATACTTGAATACCATATATTGACTCACACTTGACCCACATATTGCAAATAAGGATAATGAAATTATCTAAATACAGTGTTATAATGTATTTGAGGTGAAGGATAATGAAAGAAACTATAGAGAAAATAAATAAATTTAGAGATGAGAGAAACTGGAGACAATTCCATAATGAAAAAGATTTGGCTATATCAATATCTTTAGAAGCTAGTGAATTATTGGAACTATTTCAATGGAAAACATCAGAGGTAACTGTATCAGAAAAATTACCACAAATTAAAGAGGAATTAGCAGATGTTTTTATTTATGCTTTTATGCTTGCAGACAACTTAAATCTTGATGTAGAAAAAATTATTACAGATAAGTTAATTATTAATTCTAGTAAGTATCCTATTAAAGAAAGTTTTGGATCAAATAAAAAATATACAGAATTAAAAGGGGAATAACTGTGTAATTTAATTTTATATAGAGTTTTGATTTATAATAAATTCAAGTAGGATAGGGAAGCATTATTCTAAGTATGGATTAATCATATTAATAAGAAAAGGCTTGATATACATTATAATTTTCTGTATATCAAACCTTTTTATTCTATGTATTATTTAGTTACTGGAACTTCAAAAGTGGCTGTTTCCATTGTTTTACCATCTTGATTGAATTGGCTAAAAGAAATTTTAATTTTGTCACTTTCCGTACTTAAACCGTATCCCATAGCAGATTCTGAGATTGCACCAATTGGAGTAGGTTCTGGATATTTTGAAGAATTAACTGGATAAATTCTAGCTTCCTTTTCCGCTCCATCAACAACTGTTCTAGGTGTTAAAAATAGGTCTTGATATTCATTTTTAAAACCTAAGTTCTCATAAGTATATTTTATGATAACTACTTGTGCTATTTTTTCTTTGATATGTTTAGTTCTATCTTGAGTAGTTTTAACCTCTGTTATTTTTAATCTCCATTGACCATCTACAATCCATTCTTCATTAAGACCGTATACTTTATCTTTTGAGTTTTCATTTTTTGATGTTGTTGCTTTATTTTGGCTAATTAGATCGCTTTTAAACAATGAACACCCACTTAGAATTACAGAAGATGATAACAGGACTGTAAATAGTAATTTAGATTTCATATTTTCCTTCTCCTAATTTATAATGTTTAATTTTTATAAAATATCTTGAATTACCTCTATATAAAAAAATTATATAATACTAGAATAGGTTGGTCAATAAATGTTAATTACATTTTTAAATTTTAGAGTAGGGATAAAATTTATAGTTTATTACAAAAATACCTTTACAAATTAAAGAAAAAATATTATACTATGTATTATCAATTGAAAATATTGTTAATTTATCTATAGATTTTTCTTGTTTTTTCAAAAGAATTCTTTAGTGAAGCTAACAAAATTAAGAATTTTTAAAAAAATAAAAAAAAATTAAAAAAGTTGTTGACAAACAATAATATCTATTATATAATTAATACATAAGTTAATAACAAATATTCATGCGGGTGTAGTTTAGTGGTAAAACCTCAGTCTTCCAAACTGATGTTGTGAGTTCGATTCTCATCACCCGCTCCATTTTTTTATTTAGAGATTTTTCCACAGTAGCTCAGTTGGTAGTAGCATCTGACTGTTAATCAGAGGGTCGCAGGTTCGAGTCCTGCCTGTGGAGTAAAGTACGGCTGTGTATGCAGCCGTATATTTTTTTGTTTAAAATTTCGCTAAATATTATTATCAAAGGAAAAATTATGTTATAATAGTTCATGGTATATGAACTTTTATCAAGTTGAATTTTATATAGTTTAAAAGTTGAAGTTTAAGAAAATAAAGAGAATTGTATAGGAGATTTTTATGTTTTTAGATGAGGTAAAAATATTCGTCCGATCAGGTGATGGTGGGAATGGATTAGTAGCATTTAGAAGAGAAAAGTATGTTCCAAAAGGTGGTCCAGCAGGTGGTGACGGTGGACGTGGAGCAAACGTTGTATTTATAGTTGATGAAGGTTTAAGAACTTTCATGGATTACCGTTATCAGAAGAAATTCGTAGCACCTAATGGTGAGAACGGAATGAGCAAAGGTATGCATGGTAGAAAATCTAAAGATTTATACTTAAAAGTACCACCTGGGACTGTAATTCGTGATACTGATACTGGAGAGGTATTAGCAGACTTAGTAGAACATGAGCAAGAAGTAGTAGTAGCTCGTGGAGGTCGTGGAGGACGTGGAAACTGTCGTTTCGCAACTCCATCAAACCCAGCACCAGAGATCGCTGAAAATGGTGAACCAGGAGAAGAAAGAAATCTGACTTTAGAATTAAAACTTATGGCAGATGTAGGTCTTGTTGGATTCCCTTCAGTCGGTAAATCAACATTATTATCAATAACATCAAAAGCAAAACCAAAAATTGCTGATTATCACTTTACAACATTAGTACCAAATCTTGGTGTAGTAGAAACAAAAGATCACAGAAGTTTTGTTATGGCTGACCTTCCAGGATTAATCGAAGGAGCTAGTCAAGGTGTAGGTCTTGGTCACCAATTCTTACGTCACATCGAAAGAACGAAAGTTATTGTTCACGTAGTAGATATGTCAGCAACTGATGGTCGTGATCCATATGAAGATTATAAAATTATTAACCAAGAATTAGCAGAATATAACATGAGACTTTTAGAAAGACCTCAAGTAGTAGTAGCTAACAAGATGGATATTCCAGTTGCGAGTGAAAATCTTAAAGAATTTAAAAAACAATTAGAAAATGATGGTGAAGATGTGGATATCGTTGAAATTTCTGCCTTCACACGTAGTAATATTGATAACTTACTTTATAAAATAAGTGATATTCTAGATAACACAGATCCAAATACGTTATATGAACTTGATACTGAAGAAGAAAGTATGGAAAACAGAGTTCTTTATAAACATAAACCTAAGGATGAAACATTCAAGATTACTCGTGATGACACAGGTGCTTATGTAGTAAGTGGACCTGGTATTGAACGTGCATTCTTAATGACTGATTTCAACCGTGATGCTTCTGTTAGACGTTTTGCTCAACAAATGCGTTCTATGGGTGTAGATGATGCTTTACGTGACAGAGGATGTAAAAACGGTGATACTGTTAAGATCCTTAAAGGTGAGTTTGAATTCGTAGAGTAGGAGATAACCACTGTGGATAAAGAAAAAGTTTATTATATAATTAGAGAAGATGTATTGCCAGAAGCTGTAAAGAAGACATTGGCGATGAAAAAAGCTTTAGAAGAAGATTCGAAATTATCAATTTTAGAAGCTTCTAAAAGATTTGATTTAAGTAGAAGTGCATTCTATAAATATAAAGATACAATTTTCCCGATTCAAGATGTGAAAAGACAATCTATTCTATCACTATCTATTGATGTTGATGATATTCCTGGAATATTAGGCAGAATTTTAGCGGTTGTTAATGAAGCTAAGTGCAGTGTACTTACTATTCACCAAACCGTGCCGATTAATGCAAAAGCTACGATAATTATTTCTTTAGAGCTAAGTTCAGGTGATATAAATATTGAAAAATTAAATAAACGAATTAAAGATCTTGAGTTTGTTAATTCAATTAAAGTAATTGGTTTAAGCATGTAAAGATAGTTTAATAAATATTAAATGTAGGAGAACAGAGTAGGGAAGTCAGTTTCCTATGTCTGTTCTCCTTTTTATTTTAGAAAGGTTAATTATGCAGAAAAATGATATATTCGAAGGGAAAGTTATAGATTATACCCACGATGGTCTTGGTGTAGTAAAAATTGATAATTTTCCGATTTTTATTAAAGATGTTATAGAAGGTGAAGTAATCGAGTTTAAGATAATTAAATTAAAGAAAAATCTTGGTTATGGAAAAGTTCTTAATATTATTGAAAGTTCTAAAAATAGAATTGATGGTATTCCGAAAACTTCAGGAGCAAATTTAGTTCATATGAACTATGAAGAACAGTTGAAATTTAAAAAGAAAAAAGTTCAAAATGTTATGGATAAAGCTCTTGGGAAGGATTATGTCGAAGTATTAGAAACTTTAGGAATGGAAGATGGATACCATTATCGTAATAAGTCTGTGATTCCAGTACAAAAAGTTAATGGTGAAGTTAAGATGGGATATTATAAACCACGAAGCCATGATGTTGTTAATATAGAGAAATGTTTTATTCAATATGACGAACATAATGTATTAATGAACAAATTACGTAGTCTAATTTCAGAGCTTAACTTATCTGTCTATGATGAAAATAACCACTCAGGGGCAATTAGACATATTATGTTCAGAACAAATACCGTAAAAAGTGAAATCATGGTAGGTATTGTCGTGAAAGAGAAGTTTAATAAATTAGATGAATTCGTTGAAAAAATATCTAAATTAGATGATAGAATCGTTAGTATTATGTTGAATATTAATGATAAGAAGACAAATGTAATTTTTGGTGATAAAACTGAAAAATTATTTGGACAAGATTATATAACTGACACTCTAGATGGAATAGAGTTCAAGATTTCACTTCGTTCATTTTATCAAGTGAATCCAGTTCAAACAGAGGTATTGTATAGTAAAGCATTAGAACTTGCTGAGTTAAAAGAAACTGATACGATAATTGATGCTTACTGTGGTATTGGAACAATAAGTCTATTCGCAGCGAAGAAAGTTAAGAAAGTATACGGTATTGAAATAGTAGAAGCGGCTGTTTTAGATGCTCGTGAAAATGCTAAAAATAATAATATTGAAAATGCTGAATTTTTACTAGGTAAGAGTGAGGATGTAATAAAAAAATTAATCTCACAAAATATAAAATTAGATGCAGTTATCGTTGATCCACCACGTAAAGGATGTGAGGAAAGTTTCCTACGCGATTTGGCTTCAATGGGAATAGAAAAGATAGTCTATGTTAGTTGTAATCCATCTACATTAGCTAGAGACATGGAAATCATGAGAAGTCTAGGTTATAAACTAGGTGCAGTGCAACCTGTAGATATGTTCCCAGGAACGTATCATGTAGAAGCAGTAACACTTCTTGAACGAAATAATTAGAGAAGTAGAAGAATATTTTATAATCTCAGATAGTGCTCGTAGAATGAGGAGAGAAACCTTTGATATGAAAAGAAAGTTTGAACCTCCGAGTGTGTTGATTGATATTAAGGATTAGGAACTGATAGCTGTTTAAGCCTAGTAATACCGGAATTTCTGGACAATCGGACTAATTTGTTAAAGGGGAGGATAAACGCTATTCGATAACTTATTCAAAGGAAAAAAGGCTAAAAAGTGTGAGAGTTGAGTTGTTGAATTAGATATTGTTGTTATTCTGAGATGGAGAGGTAGAGGATATAACCGTGTGTATGATAAGTTTTGTATCATAGATATGGACTATTTAATGCACGTATCATATAATTGGACATCAACAGCTAATGATAGTGAAGAGATCTTAGCTACTGCACTTAATCATGAACTTGTAGCAAAGTTTGCAAAGAGTTTATGAAATTATATAATGGGATTTATTTTAAACAATGACAAATTAGTGTTGTGGGGGGATAATAATGCTGGAAAAAACACTAGAGACTTCATCAGGAGTGATTCATTATTGGATAAATGAAATTAATAAACAATCAAGAATCGCTCTTATATTTTTGCCAGGACTTACTGCTGATCATAGATTGTTTGATAAACAGATAGAATATTTTAAGGATAAGTTCAGAGTATTGGTTTGGGATGCACCTGGACATGCTTCATCATATCCTTTTGACCTTGATTTTGATTTGTTTGATGAAGCAAAATGGTTGTATGAAATATTAATAAATGAAGGAATTGATCAATCAATCTTAATTGGACAATCAATGGGAGGTTATCTAGGCCAGATTTATGCAGAACTATTTTCTGAAAAACTAAATGGTATTGTTACTATTGATTCAGCTCCTCTTCAAAGGCGGTATTATACCGTAATAGAATTATGGTTATTAAAAAAAGTAGAAGTAATATATAGAATTTATCCATGGAAAATACTTTTGAAACTGGGGCCGAAAGGAGTATCAACAACTGAATACGGAAGAAAATTAATGTTGGATATGATGATGGTTTATGATGGAAACAAAAAAAGATATTCTCATCTAGTAGGGCATGGATATAAAATCTTGGCAAAAGCAGTAGAAAAAAATCTGACTTATGAAATAAAATGTCCACATATGGTGATATGCGGTAAAGAAGATCGGGCAGGTTCCTGTATCCGATATTTGAAATTATATGAGAAAAAATCTGGGAAGCCTGTTGAGTGGATTGATAATGCTGGTCATAATTCGAACACTGATAGACCACATGTTGTAAATAAATTGATTCATGAATTTGTGAAAAAGTGTGACATATAAATACTAGGCTGTCGAGTTAATACCGTTTAACGATAACCTTATTCTATCGTTAAACGGTTTATAGACATGTTTCCATCTATCAAGTAAATCCAGTTAAAACAGAAGTATTATATAGTAAAGCGTTAGAACTTGCTGAGTTAAAAGAAACTGATACGATAATCGATGCTTACTGTGGTATTGAAACAATAAGTTTATTCGCAGCGAAGAAAGTTAAGAAAGTATATGGTATTGAAACAGTAGAAGCGGCTGTTTTAGATGCTCGTGAAAATGCGAAAAATAATAATATAACTAATGCAGAGTTTTTACTAGGTAAAAGTGAAGATGTAATTAAAAAATTAATCTCGCAAAATGTGAAATTAGATGCAGTTATTGTGGATTCACCACGTAAAGGATGCGAAGAAAGTTTCTTAAGAGACTTAGCTTCAATGGGAATAGAAAAGATAGTTTATGTGAGCTGTAATCCAGCAACTCTAGCACGTGATATGGAAATTATGAGAGGACTAGGTTATAAACTAGGTGCAGTGCAACCTGTAGATATGTTCCCTGGAACGTATCATGTAGAGACGTTAGCACTTTTGTCCAAACTTGATGTCGATAAGCACATAAGTGTTGAAATTGAGTTGGATGAGATGGATTTGACAAGTGCGGAGAGTAAAGCAACATATGCTCAAATCAAAGAATATGTTTGGAAAAAATTTCAATTAAAAGTTTCAACATTATATATTGCACAGATAAAAAGGAAATGTGGAATAGAATTACGAGAACATTACAACAAGTCAAAAAAGGAGAAACAAATTATTCCACAGTGTACACCTGAAAAAGAAAAAGCCATCATGGATGCTTTGAGACACTTCAAAATGATTTAATAGAAAAGAATGACAGCTATGACTTTCTGCATTTATTACTTTCCTACTTGGTATTGGAACGGCGTTGTTGCATATCATTATGGTGTTCTGCTTATTTTGGGCGTTAGCTTCTTTTATTGCAAGTTTAAGAGTAAGTTAACATATTTTTAGAAGTGTAAGTTGAATGATTGGTAAAATAGCAGGTATATATCTCTAAGTGTTATAATATATTATTAAGATGAAATATATTAGTTATTTAAAGATAAGAGAAACGAACGGGCAGAGGGGGGAAATTAAAACAAAATTATATTAAAAGAACACGCTAATTATGAAACTGGGATTTGTTATGAATCCCAGTTTAATTTTTATAATTGGATTAATAGAATTATTAAACTATACAATAAAATCAATTTAAAGAAAAATAAATATTAGATAATCTTAGACGATAGAAATTAAAAACTCTATTGTCTATTTTTATACTCAAAAGTTGGAGGGTATGATGATGAGGAAAAAATTCTATATTAGGTCAAATAAAAAGCTTTAAGATAGATGACAAAACTAAGTCTAATAAGAAAGACCATAGCAAAGGTGCAGAGAGATAAATATCGGTAGTCTCCGGACTGCCTTTATTTTTTTGCTTTTTTAAAGTGATGTATCAATTGATTAAAAATAACCCATAGTTAATGTTATAATAAATTTGTATGTAATAACAAACATAAGTATTTTTTAATGTATATATGTACGAGATTAGCTATCGAAAAAATAATCTTGGAGGTTATATGGAATTAAGTTATAAAAGGTTATTTAAAAAACTTATTGATTTAGATATACAACATAATGAGCTTATGGAAAAAGCAAATGTAAGTAGGAGTACATTTTATAAATTAAAGAATGGTGAGAATGTAACTACCGATATTTTGCTCAGAATTTGTGATGCATTGGATTGTGACATATCAGAAATTATGGAGTGTATTAAAAATGATTGAAATAATAAATGGAGAATGCATAGAAGAATTGAGGAAGTTAGACTCATCTACGGTTGATTTAATTATTACAGATCCTCCATATAATATTGCGAATTTCATGAACGGGAGAGATACAAATCTACAAAAAATGCGTTCTAATTTTTTTGGTGCTGCTGGTTGGGATGATTTAGATTTTAATGATTGGAAAGACCATATGAGATTGTTTTTAAAGAATCAAGTAGGATACTTAAGAATGGTGCTTCCATGATAGTTTTTATGTCAATATTAAGGGTTGAAACTCTTGTTGAAATAGCAAATGAATTTGGTTTTTATTATAAAACCACTGGAATTTGGCGCAAAACAAATCCAATGCCTAGAAATATGAATTTACATTTTGTTAATTCAAATGAGTGCTGGATATATTTTACTTATAAAACAAAAACAGGAACATTCAATAATAAAGGTAAATTGGTTCTAGACTATATTGAAACATCTGTCACGACTGCTAGGGAAAAGAAATTAGGTAAACATCCAACACAAAAGCCAATTATATTATTCGAACATTTTATAAGATTGCTTTCAAATGAGGGCGATTTAGTAGTAGATCCATTTCTAGGAAGCGGTTCTTCTGCAATTGCAAGCTATAGATTAAATAGAAATTTTATCGATGTTGAATTAGAAGAAAAATATGCTAAATTAGCGAATATGAGGGTAGAAGATGAAAAGACAAGTTATTGATTTGTTTTCTGGAGTTGGTGGACTATCTAAAGGATTTTTCGACTCAGGATTTGAAATTGTTTTAGCAAATGAAGTTGACTATTCTATAGCTAATTCTTATAAAAAAAATCATCCTAAAGTGAAAATGATTAATGAAGATATTTCAAAATTAGATATTGATGATGTTTTTAATGAGTATAAAAATATAGACGTAATTGTTGGGGGACCACCTTGTCAAGGATTTTCTCAAAAAGGGAAAAGAAAAATAATGGATGATCCACATAATTATTTATTTAAATATTTTTTTGAGGTAGTTAGTGTTGTTAGACCGAAGTATTTTGTGCTAGAAAATGTACCCAACATATTAATTGCAAATAACGGACATTTTAAAGACGAAATTTATAGCTTATATTCCAGTAATGGTTACACGTTATGATGATACCCTAGTAAGGAAGATTATCCAGAATGTTAGTGTTTATGATGACCACTTTGTAATATGCTTTAAATCTGGAATTGAAATGGAAGTATGATTTAATACTAATATAAACCGTCAATTAAGAGTTAGGTTCTCTTGATTGGCGGTTTTTGCATTGACTTTTACATGATTTATACATGTGATATTATCAAAAATGTTGTTTATAAGGTTATTGATAAGGAGTTGACCACATGAGTGATGTAATAAGCTGTTAGATGAAGCTATTAAAGAAACCGAAAACTTGTACGAAGGAGAAGTCTTTATTTTTAAGGAATTGTTTAAAGGATATGTATGGAACAGGATACCGAGAAAGGACTGTACTAATGTCTTAGTAGATGTTTTTGAGATATTTTAAATAATATAAAAAACACTTGAATAAATGCTCATATAACTATTGACACAAGAGAAAAATAATAATATAATAAATATACAACGTATGAATGATTATTCAAGTAATCAGATGAAATGATTTAAAAAGAGGTAATAATATGACTAAAAAATTTAATTCAATTGAAAGATGTGACTGCAATGTAATTCATGAGGATATTGTAAATCAAGTTAGAGATAAAATGCCTCAAGAAGAAAGCCTTTATGATCTAGCAGAATTATTTAAAGTATTTGGAGATTCAACACGAATCAGGATATTATGGGCTTTACATGAAGCTGAAATGTGTGTTTGTGATATCGCTGTATTACTTAACATGACACAATCAGCAATTTCCCATCAGCTGAGAGTCTTAAAACAAGCTAATTTAGTGAAAAACAGAAAAGAAGGCAAAGTAGTATATTATTCATTAGTTGATGATCATGTAAGAGAAATATTTGACCAAGGTCTAATTCATATCAACGAGAAGTAGTAATGCGGTAGAATAGAATATTTTTTGAAGATATTTGGGCATATATTTAAGTCTTCATTTCAAATGAGCAATGCTTCAAGAAAATTTGAAAAAGACTTGTAGTATTCAAAATAAAATTACAAATAATATTTAGGAGGATTTAATAATGAAAAAGAAATTTATACTTGAAGGTTTAGATTGTGCAAATTGCGCGGCAAAAATGGAAAAGGCTATTAATGAGCTTGATGGAGTGAAAGAAGCTACTGTTAACTTTATGACCACAAAACTCGTTATTGATGGTGAGGATGAAAAAATGCCAACAATAATAGCAGAGGCCGAAAAAATAGTTAAAAAAATCGAACCCGATACAACTATGAAAAAGGCTTAAAGGAGGCTATTTAGTATGACAAAACGACTATGGCGAATAATTATTGGTGCAGCCGTGTTAGCTACAGCAGTATTGCTTAGTTTAAATAACGAATGGTTACAGATTGCTCTCTTTATAATAAGTTACATTATTGTAGGTGGAGATGTTGTAAAAAGAGCTGTAAAAAATATTTTTAAAGGTCAAGTTTTCGATGAAAATTTTTTAATGAGTATTGCAACAATTGGTGCATTTTTTATTGGTGAGTATCCTGAAGGTGTTGCAGTTATGCTGTTTTATCAAGTTGGAGAACTGTTTCAAAGCTATGCAGTTGGCAAGTCGAGAAAGTCAATTGCAAGCCTTATGGATATTCGACCAGATTATGCAAATGTTAAAAAAGGTGATGAACTTGTCAAAGTTGACCCAGATGAAGTACAAATTGGAGATATTATTGTAATTAAAGCAGGAGAAAAAATTCCTCTTGATGGCAAGGTAATTGAGGGAAGTTCAATGATTGATACATCGGCACTAACAGGCGAATCTATTCCTCGTGAAGTAGAAGTTGGAAGTGATATCCTAAGTGGGTGCATCAACATTAATGGGGTTATTACAACAGAGGTTACCAAGGAATTTGGAGAATCTACTGTAAGTAAAATTCTTGATTTAGTTGAAAATGCAAGTAGTAAAAAATCCAATTCAGAACAATTTATTACGAAGTTTGCGAGATATTATACACCGGTTGTGGTTATAATTGCAGTTTTTCTAGCTATTATACCACCTCTTGTTATAGACGGGGCGACTTTTAGTGATTGGATATATAGAGCACTAGCATTCCTTGTGGTATCCTGTCCGTGTGCTTTAGTTATTTCAATTCCTTTGAGTTTCTTCGGTGGAATAGGTGGAGCCTCAAAAAAAGGTGTTTTAGTCAAGGGTAGTAATTATTTAGAGGCATTAGCAGAAACTGAAATTGTTGTTTTTGATAAAACTGGAACACTAACGAAAGGTGTATTTAATGTACAGGAAATTCATCCAGAAGGAGTTTCCAAAGAAGAGCTACTAGAATTAACTGCACATGCGGAAAGCTATTCCAATCATCCGATTTCACTTTCACTGAAACGTGCATATAGCAAAGAAATAGACAATGGACGTATTTCAGATGTAGAAGAGATATCAGGTCATGGTGTTATTGCAACAGTAGATGGCAAAAAGGTTATGGCAGGAAATATCAAACTTATGAAAATGATGGATATCCCTTATTTCAAGGGAGAGCTGATCGGTACTATTGTACATGTTGCTGTTAATAACAAATATATAGGTTACATTGTAATTGCCGATGAGGTAAAGGAAGATTCAGCACAAGCAATCAAGGAACTTAAGGCAGCTAATATTAAACAAACAGTTATGTTGACAGGTGATAATAAAAGTATTGGTTCAAAAGTTGCTAAAGAGCTTGGTCTTGATAAGGTTTATGCAGAACTGTTGCCAGCAGACAAAGTTGAAAAACTAGAAGAATTATTTTCGCAAAAATCTAAAAAAGGTAAACTTGCCTTTGTTGGTGACGGAATCAATGATGCACCTGTATTAGCTCGTGCAGACATTGGAATAGCAATGGGTGGTTTAGGTTCTGATGCGGCCATTGAAGCTGCTGATGTTGTAATTATGACTGATGAACCATCGAAAATTGCTACTACAATGAAGATTTCTAAAAAGACACTAAAAATTGCACATCAAAACATAGTATTTGCAATTGGAATAAAAATAATTGTTCTTATTTTGAGTGCTTTTGGAATAACTACTATGTGGGCAGCTATATTTGCAGATGTAGGTGTAACTATCATCGCAGTATTAAATGCTTTTAGAGCTTTGAATGTAAAGAATCTATAAACTATTTTTCCTATTCACCCCTTGAATGATACCGATAATTGACGATACAATCAAGGGGTATTTTTTAATTTAAAAACTATAAATGAAAATTGGTTGGGATTTACCTTGAATTAAATGGTTTTAAAGATATGGAGGTTATGTAATTGAAAGTTATTGATGAATTTTCTGTGAATGTATCACACAAAATTTAAATAGAACAAAGGAGAGTTGCCCTGTCTGTAATAATGAAGGAGTAACAGTTAGTAGGACAACCGTTGAACACTTGGTGACAGATGATTATCGTAATGCCGTTGATGGAGATCAATATAAGATATGCATGAATGAGGACTGCGACGTTATTTACTATAACTTAGATAAAGAAATAAAATTCTTAAAAGACCAAGTTAGGGTTCCTATCTGGTTTAAGAAAGATGCAGATCCTAAGTATGCTTGTTATTGCAGCAAAGTCACAGAAGATCAGGTAATTGAAGAAGTTGTAAAGCATGGTGCGAAAACCGTTAAAGAAGTAAATGCCATAACTGGAGCAATGAAAAATTCGCTTTGTAAGGAAAACAATCCTTTGGGGGTATGTTGTCATAAGATTATTCAGGAAGCCATTGATAAGGGATTAATCATGAAATGATTTGAGTTGATATGTTCTCACGAACAGACAAAACCGTTGATATCTTCCCACAAACGAGAGCCAATGTTGGATATGTTTCCGACTACGAGTGTGGATATGTTTCCCTTAACCATAGGGGTTGAAGCAGTTGTTTTAATGACAAGAGAGTAGACCGAAGCCGTTAATTACGAATGCTTTATGTGATAGCTGTCGTAGAGGAGTAGTAATACAGTAACAGAGAACCGCTGAGTGCGTGGTATTGCTACAGCGAACAAGAGGGTGAAAATCCTGATTTTAAGCTATTTTACAAGCATTTTGTATTTGTAGATAAAGGCAATTTTGACGTTAAAAAAGTCCTAAAAAGGCACATAGATGTAAATGTATTTGTAGATGTCGTTTGCGTATCTAAAAAGCTTTTATAAAGCGAATTTAGATATCAATAAACCACTGCACCTATGAGTTTTCATATGAACTTTGTTAAATTTTAGGACTTTTGGATCAGCCCCTTTTTTTATTGGCTGTATAATAAATCCGGGGCATGGAAAAAACCATGCTCCAGATTTTAATTAAGGGCTTTAGCCAGTTGAGGAGGCGAAGTCTCCGAAACAAAAAACCACCCGCTATGCGGGTGCGAGACAAAAGTTAAACAATTGAAAAATCATCCTTTCTTGATAAAATAAGAGTAGTTCAAGCTCTAAAATAAAGAAAGGATGATTTTAATTATGACAAATAAACATAATAGTTTATCGAATACAAAGTGGTTATGTAAATACCATATTGTATTTACACCTAAGTATATACGAAAAATAGAATTTAATCAATACAAACGAGATATAGTAGATATAATAAAAAGGTTATGTAAGTATAAAGGAGTGGAAATAATAGAAGGACACATAATGCCAGATCATATACATTTGCTACTATCAATACCGCCAAAATATAGTGTATCAAGTTTTATGGGGATTTGAAAGGAAAAAATTCACTGATGATATTTGATATTCATAAAACTTGGAATATAAGTATTGGAATAGAAAGTTTTGAGTAGAAGGATACTATGTAAGTACTGTAGTATTAAATGAAAGTACAATAAGAAAATATATCAGAGAACGATAATCGCATGAGATTACAATAGACAAACTGATAACGAAAGTATATACAAATCCATTTGGAAATAAAAAAATAGATAAACCCGTTTAACGGGTAGCGGGGGTTAAAATACAATAGGGCTTGAACGAATGTGAAAGCCAGTGCCTTGAGGTGCGTGTTAGTAACAAAGGGTTATACCCGAAGAGAAAACCACCCCTTTTCAGGGGGCATTATTGGTATCGTTTTGACATACCCATTTTAAGGTGAAAATAGGCGTTCTACCATTCCTGTGTACAGTGGATATGAAATGCGTTACTCGTTGGAGAACCGAGCCATGTTGAAGCAGTCGTTTTAATGACAAGGGTGTAGGCTGAAGCCATTAATTACGAATACTTTATGAGATAGTTATCGCAGAGCGTTAGTGATGAGGTAACAGTGAATCGATGAGTGTGTAGTATTAATGTCAAAAGTTGTAACTAGTGAATAAATGAAGTGTAGAAAATAAAGGCTTATTCTAAGGCTATCGTTAAAGGATATTGGTAACTTGGAGTAAGTCTTTATTTTAATTTACGAAATCTAAGGAGTATTGTATAATAAAATAAATTAAGTTGATTAAGAGGGAAATATATAATTTAAGTTTTGGAGGTGAGTGTGTGATAGAAATTAGACCTAGTTTTAAAAATATAGAATCATTTGAGGAATTTAACAAGTACTATTGGTATCGAGAGGAACTTTCACAAATATGTAAGTCTCTTGGACTAGAGTATAGATGTACAAAGAAAGAATTGAACTATATTATTGAACAATATTTCAAGGGGAATAGAATAGAAAAGTCTATAAGGAAAGTAAATAAAAAACATGCCGAAGTAATATCTTTAAATACACCATTGCTAGAATGTGGTTTTTCTTTTAACCAAAAATTTAGAGATTATTTTTCAGCTGTAACAGGAGTTAGCTCGTTTAAATTTAATGCTGATATGGCAACGGCTTGGAGAAAAGTAAAAAGTGATAATGATAAAGAATTTACAATTCAAGATATGATAAAAATATATTATGGAGAGTCAGATTATGCAAAGTATGATAATTCGACTTGTCAGTGGAATCAATTTTTGAAAGATTTTTGTGCAGATGAACACAGCAATAATTATTCTAACAAGTTAAAAGTTGCGGCTATCCTTTGGAAAGAAGTTAGAAACTCAAAAAATGAAAAAATTTATTCAAAACAACTTCTAAATGAATATGGATTCAAATTAGAGGAGTACTGCAAATAAAAATATATCGGATACTTTTTAATGATAGTATAAGGTTGTCGTTAAAAGGTTTATAGATGCAGGTAGGATGATTGGATATACTTTTCATATGGAGTGTGTGGCGTTACTTGTGAAAGGTGATTAATAGAAGAAAATTATAAAAGATAAATAATATAGTATTTTGTAAAGGGAGGGATTAATTGTGCCAAGACCAACGACAAAAAATGATTTAATGATAGTTGCCGAGGAAAGTTATGAAAAGTTAAACTTACATATTTCAAAGATGACGAGTGAAGAGTTAAATACACCTTTTAATTTTTCAAAAGATAAAAAGAAAAAAGAAGCTCATTGGAAAAGAGATAAAAACTTAAGAGATATCTTAATTCATCTATATGAATGGCATAAACTTGTTTTGAATTGGGTACGTTTCAATCAAGAGGGAGAAGAGAAATCATTTATTCCTGAACCATATAACTGGAGAACTTACGGCGATATGAATTTAGAATTTTGGAAAAAGCATCAGAATACGTCTCTGGAAGATGCAACAAAAGCTTTACAAAAATCTCATAAAGATATTTTGAAACTAGCCGAAAACTTTACAAATGAAGAATTATTTTCAAAAAAAGTTTATAAATGGGTTGGCGGGAGTACATTGGGATCTTATTTTGTCAGTGCTACTTCTAGCCATTATGATTGGGCTATAAAAAAAATAAAGGCCCATCAAAAAAATTGCAAGTAAGCCATAAATGGAAAAATACAAGGAAGTAAAGATAAATTAACGTAAACTTCCTTTTAGAGGAGTATCGCAAATAAAAATATATTGAATACTTTTTAAAGATAACTCACATTTGAAAAATTACGAGGAGATTATAAGATGAATAGTTATATAAAGTTAAATGAAGATAGATGGAATAATGTAAAAAATGACTATACTGAGCCGTTGACACACGAACAATTAGAAGAAGCTAGAAATAATCCAATTTCTGTTGCATTAACTGTTGGGAAAAAAGTTCCAAAAGAATGGTTTGAAAAAGCAAACGGAAAAAAGATATTAGGTTTAGCTTGTGGTGGTGGTCAGCAAGGTCCAGTTTTTGCTGTAAAAGGTTATGATGTAACTATAATGGATTTTTCTAAATCACAATTACAAAGAGATGAAATGGTTGCTAAAAGAGAAGGCTTAAAAATCAACACAGTTCAAGGTGATATGACAAAACCATTTCCATTTGAAAATGAAACATTTGATATTATTTTTAATCCAGTTTCAAATGTATATGTAGAAGATTTAGAAAATATATATAGGGAAGCCTCTCGAGTATTGAAAAAGGGTGGATTGTTAATGGTCGGATTTATGAATCCTTGGATATACATGTATGATGCTGACATTGTATGGGACAAACCCGATGAAGAATTACTTTTAAAATTCTCAATACCTTTTAATTCGAAAGAGCTTGAAGAGGAAGGCAAGATAACTATAAATCCAGAATATGGATATGAATTTAGCCATACCTTAGAAACTCAGATCCGAGGACAACTTAAAAATGGACTTACTATGATAGATTTTTATGAATCGTGTGACAAAAGACATAGACTATCACGTTATGGAAACGACTATATAGCTACACTTTGTATTAAACTATAATGGTATAGAACATACTTTAGGAGATTAGTCCGTTTGAATTTAATGCTGATATGGCAACGGATTGGAGAAAAGTAAAAAGTGATAACGATAATAAATTTACAATCCAAGATATGATAAAAATATATTATGGAGAGTCAGATTACGCCAAGTATGATAATTTGATTTACCAAGGGAAAATATTAAAAACTAAAGTTAAGTATAATATAAGATAAAAGATAGGTGATATTAAATGGTTAAGTATAGTGATGAGGATATTAGAAAATTAAATAAGATAACATTAAAAATAGCTGGAGATTATTTGGGAATAAGTTCTCAGGCAGTCGCCTTAGGGTTAAGAAATAATCTTCTTCCTATAGGTTTTGCTATTCATAATGAAGAAAAAGATAGACGTTTTACAGAAAGTTGGTCTTATCATATTATTGCTGAAAGAATGATTTCTTATAATAATGGGAAATTATCTGAAATACGTGTTGAGCATATAGAAAAGAGTTTGGATAAAATTATAGATGAATTCAATAGCTTAAAACAAGAGCTACTTTTTATATTAAGCGAAAATGCAGAAGTGAAGAATTAGAAGTTTTTGAATATGCATTTTCGCTAGGAAAATATAAAGATAAGGATGTAAAGTATAAAGGTAAAGGTGATTTATGTGAAGATGATTAAAACATTTTTTAGAGAAGAACTCTATGAAGAAATTTGGGAAATAAGTGCTAAGCAAGTTTCATTAAAATATGATTTAAACTACTCTGATTTACTAAAAAAATGTAGAGAAGCTGATATCCCGATTCCTAAGAGTGGTTATTGGTATAGGAAAAAAACTGGACAAGATTTAACTGATTTTATAATTCCCTTACCTAAAAATAAAGTTAGTGAAGTTCATATTTATAGAAAGACCTTAAAAAATAGTAAATTAAAAAATACCATGAGGAAAGAAGAAACGTCTAAAGAAAATTTCATAGATAATTATACAATAGATGCTGATAGTATTAAAAATTCATTGTCATTCTTGGATAAAACTAAGGTTAATCGTATTATTGAAGTGATTTCAGATCAGACTCATTATTCAAATAAAAGACTTCATAAAATTGTAGCAAATTTGAGAGATAGTATAGAAGAATGGAATAAAAGAGAAAAAGCAGCTGCATATCCGTATTTTGATTCTAGGTATAGGTTTAATAATCTGGATAAACCAAGGTTTGTAAAAGATATTCCTTTAAGTTCACTTCCTCGCTTATATTGTTTTTTAAATACACTTATCACTATTATTGAAAAACTTGGAGATAATATCACAAAAGATTTTGATATTAAAATTAATAAAGATATTGTTAGTTTTGAAATTGTAGAATTGACAGATAAAGTAAATCATGAACTAACTAAAGAAGAAGCAAAAAAACTCGCTGAATATAATGATAGTAAGAGATATGATACATATGCCAGTAAACCTAGAATAAGAAAGTATGATTATATTCCTAATGGTAAATTTCGTTTTAAAATTATAAATGGGAGATATATTAAAGATAGTCAGCAATTTACAATTGAGCAATCAATACCAGAAATTGTCATTATGATTTATCAGGAATATTATAAAGTTAAAAACTTGAGGATTGAACGAGAAGAAGCAGCACGTCGTTACGCAGAAGGGATGGAAATCAAAAGAAAATTACAAGAGGAGATTGAAGAAGAGAAAAAACGAACTTTATCTCTGCTTAATATGTTAGATGATTTTCAAAAGGCAAATGATTTGAGGAAAATGGCTGATCGCTTAGAAGTGGTTGGTAAAATTAGTGATGATGAAATTAACTGGATTAGAGCTAAGGCTGATTGGCTTGATCCTGTGGTATCATCAACTGATGAATTATTAGGAGATAGGAATCATCATGATTCTAAAGAACAAAAAGAGAGATATCTAAGTGAGAAAAAATATTATTGGTAAATTTATTGATTGTGTACTTAAGTGATGAAAAAATAATGAAAAATTTGTTGTTAAGTTAAAATTATTTTATGAAGAGTAAAAGCTATTAAAGAAAAAGAGATATAAAAATAGGAAAATTACAATAATAATACCCCTTTTACTGGACTAAACAGTAGAAGGGGTATTATTATGTGTTATAGTATTAAATTTAATAATTTTGATATTTAACATATATGCTGGAATATTTTCTTTGGACTGTTAAAAAAGAATAGTCAGGTTAAACATTTTTTTGATTTTTTTATTTCTCAATTTATTTACTAATTAGATGTGACATAAAAGGAAAAAAAAAAATAAAAGTATATGTCTAAAATAGATAGCTTAGTATTACAACTAGAATTTACATTAGGACCAAACTTTTAAAATAAGTTTAGGAAATAATAAGAAACTTGACATTATTAGTTTAGTGGATTATAATGAAATTACATACCATTGGTATGATAGGAAGGAGATATTATGGCGAGGAATAGAAATCCACATGAAACTAGAAAAAAAATACTAGAAGTTTCTAAAGATTTATTTTTAAAAAAGGGATTTGATAATACCTCAATACAAGATATAATAAATGGATTAGGTGGATTGACGAAAGGTGTTATTTATCATCATTTTGAATCGAAACAGGAGATATTACAATCAATTATTAGAGAAAATAATCAAGAAATTCTAAATTATAATTGGAGGGGAGATACTGGATTAGAAAAAATACAAAATTCTTTGATGGATGCTCTCTCTAATTTTGAACAACAAAGGCTTGTATATTCAGCTTCGATAAAGTTAAGAAGTCCACGTTTGTTAGGAGAACAGTATTTAAGTTTATTTTCTGATTTTTTACCAGAAATTAGAGAAAGAGTTTACGAAGGTGTTAAAGATGAATCAATTAAAACAGAATATCCAGAAGAACTGGCTGATTTGATTGTTTTAACTTTGAATATTTGGATTGGATTCCAAATTTCTGTTTATTCAGTAGAGGAACTGAAGAGAAAAATGAAATTCATTAAACTTTCTTTTGATGGACTAGATGTAAACTTGATTTCTGATGAAATGATGGGGGTAATTTTCCAATTATTTGATCACTTAAAAGGTGTTAAATAGATAGACTTATTATATGCTTGTTAGTAATAACTTTTTATCGATTTAATCAGTTATTGTTCTATAAATATATTTTAAGTATTTGATATTTTAAAAATAACATACTTAGGTATGTTATTAAAAATCTTATTTACATACCGGTAGTATGTTTATATTTTTTAAACTTATACATACTGGAGGTATGTATAATATTGTTATTTTATTAAAATGATTATTTTAAATATGTGTTAAGAACAGTTTAAATAATATGAAATATATTTACTTTTAGGAGGAAAAAATCTATGTTGTCGCTTATTAAGATTGAAATCAATAAGGTTTCTAAATCTAAATTATTGTTGGCTTGGTTTGTTACTATATTGATAGTATCAGGTGTTACAGGAATTATTATCATGGGGCTAGGTACGGATAATAAATTAGGAGAATTTGTAGGGCAGAGTTCTAATGATTTTAGAATTGCTGATAAATGGGGAAATTGGGCAATTGCAACATCATTGTTTTCATCTTTATTTACAAAAGCAGCATTTTTAATTTTTGAAGCATATTTATTGTCTACGATTTTTATTGATGAATTTAAACAAAGAACAATTTTTCAGTTGTTTTCTTATCCTATTTCTAAAATAAAATTACTATGGGGAAAAGTTATATCGGTAATTTTAATATCATTTATTGCTCATTTTACTGCACATGTAATTATTCAATTATTAATTAATTTAGTTGCGGTTTTAACTGAATCAAACTATATCCCAGTAGTTAATCAATTAATTAATTTAGTTGGAATTTCGTTTGGGACAGTACTAATTGGGGTATTACCTTTTGTTATAGGTATGATTAAGTATTCAACACCTATAACAATGCTTTCAGGACTTGGTTTAGCAGCATTACTAACTAATGCAACCCCAGGGAGTTTAACTAATAATTTTGTTGGCAACCCATTGTTCTTAATCTTTGCTAGTTTCATAAGTATAATTATTGCTTCAGTTTCAATTTATAATATTTCAAGAAAAGATATTAATATCAAATAGTTATAGATTAATTTAGTGGAATGAATTTTTTCAGGAATAAAATAAAATGACTAAAATAAGCAATTTTTTGATAATTACTTTAAAAGAAGATACTATACAAGTTGGTATTTATGCTCCTGAAGAAAAGAATCCTGGATTGGAAGTTGGATATAGAAAGAGAGGTATAGAAATGAGAAATGTTGTTGAAATTAAAGAACTTTTTAAAACTATTGATAAGGAAGAAATCTTGAGTGGTATTAACCTTCAAATTGCTGAAGGAGAAATATATGGTTTTTTAGGTCCCAATGGTGCCGGGAAAACAACTTTAATGAAATGTATGTTGACCTTATCAACTATTACATCTGGTAGTATTGAAATTTTCGGGAAAAGTTTACAAGAACACAGAGAGGAAATTCTAAGTCAGATTGGTAGTATTATTGAAACACCAATTTTTTATGAAAACTGTACTGCAAAAGAAGTCTTGAAAATTCATGCTCAGTATATGGAGAAAAATATTACTGAATTAGATATAATGAGTAGCTTAAGTATGGTAGGATTAAAAAATACGACTAAAAAAGTAAAAGAATTTTCGTTAGGTATGAGACAGAGACTTGGTTTAGCTAGAGCTTTTTTAACAAAACCTAGATTATTAATTTTAGATGAACCAATCAATGGTTTAGATCCAATAGGAATTCAAGAAATTCGAAATCTTTTGCTGTCGCTTTCTAAGGAACATGGAATTACAATATTAATCTCAAGTCATACCTTATCTGAAATTTCACAAATAGCAGATAAGATAGGTGTTATAAAAAATGGAGAAATGATTGAACAAATCTCTATGAAAGAAATTATGAGGGAGAATATTGACTTAGAAGAATATTTTATGTCGCATTTTATAAATAAAATTTAAGAATTAGGAGGTAGATTAAGAATGAAACAATTGATAAAGAAGCATAAAAAATTTTTTTATACTTTTATGATTTTTAATATGCTAGTTCCTTTAACTAATATTGCTTTTGCTTATTCTATTAAATGTATTATCGATAGTGGAATGTCCCAGAATAGAGAAGCTTTAACCCAAGCAATACTAGTGGGGGCTGCTGTTATTTTCATCTATGCTGGTCTTAATTTTATATCTCTTCGATTGAGAAATAAACTTGTTAGAAAAATTATGTCAAGATATAAAAACAAGGTGTTTCAATCAATTTTAGATAAGAATTATAGAGAATTTTCTAAGGGAAAATCAGGGAAATATATTTCTATATTGACTGAAAATATGAAGAAAATCGAGCAGGACTATTTATACCAGTATTTTAATATCTCAAAAAACTTTTCTTTGATGATTTTCTCATTAATAGCCATGTTTATAGGCAATTGGTTTTTAACTTTATTGGTTATCATTGCCAGCATTTTTCCAATGATAATTTCAGGAGTTATTGGGCAAAAAACAGCTTCTTTACAAAATAGTATTATTATTGCGGATCAAAAGTATTTAGCTAAGGTTAAAGATATTCTATCAGGCTTTCTGGTTATTAAAAGTTTTAACGTGAAAGAGGATGTTCGTCAAGACTACAGCCTTGAAAGTGAAAAATTGGATGAGATATATTTTATGAAAGGTAAATTTGATATTCTATCTAATATTATTTCTCAGCTTTCAGGGATGATTGTTTTTTTAGTAGCCTTTGGTGGAGGAATGTATCTCGTCTTCGATGGTCATACCACAATTGGAAGTGTAACAGCTATTGTTCAATTAGTCAATTTTGTAGTAATGCCACTAAATGAAATTGGTATGGGAATAAGTAAATTCCGTGAAGGACAGGCGACATTTGGTTCGTTTGAAATGAAGGATATAACCGAACTTCAAACTGGTAAAAGGAAAGAATATTTCAATGATGTTATTTCTTTTTCAAATATTGATTTTTCTTATCCTAATTCTGAAGAAAAAATTTTTAATAATTTATCTTTGAATATCAAAAAGGGTGAAAAAATTGCAATAGTAGGTATGTCAGGGAGTGGGAAATCAACTTTACTCAATTTATTACTGAATTTTTATGATGTGACAAGTGGGCATATTTCAATTGATAATCAAAATTTGCAAGATATTTCATCAGAGAGCCTATATAATTTAATGACTGTTGTTCAGCAAGATGTTTATATTTTTGATGATACCTTAAGTGCAAATATTACCCTTAATCAACCTTTCACAGAAGATGATATAAAGCAAGCTGTGCAGCAGTCTGGGTTAGAAAATTATATTTTAGAAAATGAATTAGGTCTACAAACTTTATGCGGAGAGAATGGATCAAATCTATCTGGTGGAGAAAAACAAAGACTTAGTATTGCACGTGCCTTAATTCGTAAAACCCCAATCTTATTATTGGATGAGGCTACCTCATCTTTGGATAATCAAGTTACTGCTGAAATTGAAAATTCAATCTTGAAAATTCGAGATTTGACAGCTCTTGTTGTCACACACAAGTTGAATGAAGCTATTTTGAAAAAATATGATAGAATTATTTTTATGAAAGATGGTATCATTGTAGAAGACGGTCCTTTTCGTGATTTGATCGATAGAAAAGGTGAATTTTATAAGTTGTTTGGGTTGAGTGTGTAACTTTAATAGTAAAAAATATAATATTATAAAATGTAAATCAAAATTAATGAGTCGATTATGAATTGCTTAATGTTTTAAGAGTATAGTTCATATATTTGAGAAATCTGTATGATTCTGTATATTCACTTATAATATTGATAATCTATATCAGTAAAATATATTTGTTGTTTTCTAATTCTTAATATATAATCTTTAAATAAGAAATATACATGTTTAGGAGAACAAGAATAAAGTTAGAAGATTTTACAGAACAGGAACAAGGATAGATAAAGAAAGGTCTTACTTTTTCAGTAATCAGTGATAAAGAGGTTGCAGAAAGAATATTTTCATTAGTTCCTGAAGAATTACTGAAGAAAATTCCATTTTTTGTAAGAAAACATGCTAATACTCGCACAGTTAAGAGAATTTTTATTGAGTATCCAGAAACTTTATGCTGTAGCTCAAAAAGAAGGTGAGTGGTCAGAAATGTCAGGCGATGAAGATGAAGGGAATAAGTTAAATATAACGGAAAAGTATATATCAAAAAGTTCATCATTAATTGTAGGAAAAAATATCGGCGATGCTTCTACAGGAATGATGAGTTGTTTGGGAAGAGTATTTGGGTGAAATGATGAAAGATAATTATGAAATTATTCCTGTAGGAATCTATCAAAAGCAATCTGTTTTTTATGATAAAAGCAGACAAAAATTACTACTCAGAATAGATAAAAAAGAAAGCAGCTATAGTCAATCTTTCTTAGTGATGATTATACTGTTTATGTTGCCAATAGTTAGATGGTTAAATCAATATCTATTTATAAATATTTTATTATTTAATATTTTAATACTGATATTTGGGACAATTGCAGTTTTTTCTGTTTCGCGAATCTATGTTAAAGAGCTGTATAGAGGGATAGAATTATCAGATTTATACCTGTCGAGAGAATCATATGGTATATTTCTTCATCAAGAAAAAAGAAATTCTAAGATTGCGATTATAACTATCATATCTTTATTTCTAATAGTTACAATTTCTGCTATTCTATATTTACTGACATCGATCTTTTTATTCTTATTTGTTTCCGTCGGTTTACTTTTTCCTTTTTGTTTATTCTTAAATACAAAAACGAAAGAACGATATATTATTTTAAATCAATTGATAAAGGAGTTAGAGAATGAGTAAGTACTTGACTATTGGAAGTGTTGTTCAATTGAGTAAAAGACATGTACGATTATAAAAAATAGTTCTCTTTGGCTACTATAAAAAGAATCCAGTTTATTACGATTTGAATGAAGGAAGTCTTAAAGTATCTCAGTAAAAAGAAATTCCTTACAAAATAAATGGTTGGGTTCTCAGTGTAGTATTAGTAGCTCTTCCTATCATGCAGAAGATTTCTTCATCATGGACTGTACTGAAAGGTGGTGCTGACCAAATATTATTACCGCAAGACTGGCTATTAGAATGGATTACGGACTTTAGTATAGTTCCTAATTGATGGATTATCAATAATTGAAGGAGAAAAGAGATATGACAAGTAGTTTAAAGCGAATTGCTGAAAAAATTGTTTTTATTATTGAAGAAGATTACCCCAAACAAAAAAGTGTTACAGGCTCAATTCAAAGTATTTATCAATTAGCAAATGAAATTGTAGAAAGTGGAGAAGTAGCAAAAAACATAAATTTTAAAAGTCTAGTTAGAATGTTTGCAGATGAGACAACGCATTATCAAAGTGAGATTATTTACTTACTTCAAGATTTAGATAAGGAATTGAAAAAAAATGAACATAAAAGATAGTTTACAACATTTTTCATTGAATCGAACAGAAGAGAATAGGTCGAATCTTCTTCCAGATATTGAGAAATGGACGCTGTTCGTCCCTATAAGATGGGTAAATAAGTAGATGTTCCGCATTCTCCATATTTAAGATGGAACAGAAATTTTTTATCTGCAGTAAGTAGTAAGGTGTATATTTAAGCTGACCAAATATTATTACCACAGGGATGGTCGCAGGATTGGGTTGTGAATGTAAGGACTGTCCCTAATTAAGGAGTAGATTATGAGTATGAAATCAATAGAGATAGCCAATAAAATTTTAGAAATAATGGATAAACAGTATCCTTCAGAAATACAGGAAAAAGGAGCAATTAACACTCTTTATACCATTATTAGATCAATAAAGGAAACAGAAACTATCCCATCGAATGTTCATCTTAAGGAGCATGCACGTATGTTGATAGATGCAACTGCTAATTATAATTTAGAAATCATCTACCTACTTCAAGATTTAGATAAGGAATTAAAAAAGAATGAACGTCAAAGATAGTTTACAACGTTTTTCATCAAATAGAACAGAAAAAAATAGGGAACAGCTTCTTTCAAATTTGGAGAAAAGTTCACTTTTTGTTCCAGTAAGATGGATTGATGAGCAGACGTTCCGCATTCTCCATATTCAGGATGGAACAGAAAATTTTTATCTGCAGTAAGTAGTAAGGTGTGTATTTAAAATGAAAATAATTCCAGAAGGAGAAATAAATGGAAAAGCAATATGTAAGCGAGTCATTAAGAATAGCAAATGATATTATTCAATTGGTTAAAATTGATCTAGGGGACGAAATGAATAGGCAAATTTTAGCTTCCTATATATTTGGTGTTTTAAATGCTAAAGCAATTCAAGAGTCCATTTCTCCAATCGATGTTCAAGTTACAATGATTCGTGTTGGAATAAAAGCATTGGGCTATAGTCCAGAGGCAGCTACTCAAATGACGCAATTTGTTATCGATGCCACAGATAAGAATTTCCACCCGACTGTATATGCAATAATACATAGAGGAATAGAGGCGTTTTATCTCTATAGTAATGAGAAGTACGAGCAATTAAAAGAGGATTTTGATAATATAATGGCATCCATAAAATAAGGTAGATTTGCTTTAAGAAGAAAATAATGGGGGAAAGAATGTATTATTTTAAATCGTTAGAGAGACCTATCTCAAATTCAGAACTATCAGAGATAGAAAAAAAAATAAATGTAATACTTCCAGAAGACTATAAGGAATTTCTATTAGATGTTAATGTGGGTATTCCTAAAGAGCAGTACTTATCGTTTTTTATTGATGATTTAAATGAAGAAGTGATTTTGGGGACAATGTTAGGTATTTCAGAGAATAAAAACTTTAGTCTAACGGATTGGAACTCAGAATATCAAATGGAACTTCCATACGATTCATTTGTCTTTGGAACGGAATATGGAGGAGGGTTATTTGTTATGATTGTGAGTGGAGAGGATAGAGGAATTTATTTTTGGGACCACACATTTATATTTGACCAGTCGTCGGTAGATTCAAATGTATACTTTTTAGCAGATAATTTTACTAATTTTATAGAAAAGTTATATATTTCTGAACCATAGAAATACAAAAGAGGAATCCTATTTATGAGTGATAAATTCCTTGAATCAGCCAATGTGAGGTTTAAGTAATATTCAACAAGGAGAAATTGCAAAAGTCTTTGGAGCAGGTAGAGGAACTCAGATACAACTAGGGAATTCTTTGAAGTATTATGAAGATTTAGTTTTATTAAAAGAGGTGATAAAATGGATTCGGAACAAATTGAAAAATTCAAACAAGAAATAGAATGTATTATAAAAGAAAAAAATTATATATCTTTACGGTATGTTCTTTTCGATGAAACAAATAGAACACCATTTGCTGTACATATATTTTACAAAGATGATTTATTCATGGTGAATAGCAGAGATGAGAGGGGTTATAAAATTGGAAGAACATTTGAATTTGATAATTTTTCTGAGGCTGAAAAAAAATTCTTTAATGTATTGGACTTTATAGTACGTGAGGGTCGAAGGGAGATATCTAACAGAGGAAGCTATATGTATTCCTCACCTCTTTGGGATAAACCATAATGATAAATTTAGAAAAGCAACGTAGTGAAATTTGATTTGAATTTTATCGAGCACTCCCAGCAACAAGTATCGACTTCCTTTATGCGCAGTGAGGATTTTGTTCGGTATTATGAGCCGTATGTAAACACGGAGGAAGGCTACTGGGCTTTTATGTAGATATTACGGAGCTTCAGATTGAAAAAAACTATGAAGTAATACATGGCATCATCATGAGGACTTAAAGACATTACAAGAAGTGAATAAGAGCATTCGCGCAAAGTTTACCCATCGCGGAGGAGTTTCCCTAAAGAAAGGAAAATAAGATGATTTTAGAAGGTTTAAAAAAAATAAATGAGGAGCAAATTACTCGAGCTGAAAATACTTTAAATATCTCATTCCCCTTAGATTATAAAGATTTTATTCTATCGAATAATGGGATGTGCGCAGAAGGTGAGCTTGGTATAACACTTCCTTTGAATCAAGAAGTAATAGCCATAGATATTCTATATGGAATTGATACAGAAACCGAGAATTGCAACATTCTTGAATGGACTCAAGAATACAAAGAAGATTTACCTGAAAACACTCTTATTATTGGAGATGATGTACTGATGGGGTTCTTTATTTTAGTTTGTAAAGGAGAAGATAAAGGGGTGTACTATTATGATCATGCTTATAACTTAGAGGGTTCGGATGATGATGGAAATACTTATTTTATAGCTAACTCTTTTGAGGAGTTCATAAATCAATTGACTGTGATTGAATAATTGAAGTAATTTTTACAATCATATTTTTCTGAGTTATATTAAATTATACATATGAAATCAATGATGTTCATACCCCCGTGATTGTTGGCTTAAAGAATAGCTCAGAATTTCTAGGTTCTGAGTTTTCTAAGACAATCACGGATTTTCAGAATCTTGTTGGCAAAAACTCTGCGTGAGGTAATGCACTTTTCTAGTAAACATGCGGATGATGTAGTGCGAGGAGTAGGTGGTTCTGGGAAAGTAGAGCGCTTCTATGATGATATAAAAAATATAACAACTAAGAATATTCTAACAGTTAAAAGTGGATATTTTGAAAAATTTTTCAATTCTCTAACGGTAGAAGAGTTAGACTTTATTTGGGAGAAAAAGGAACTACGTAAGAAAATTGAACGTCAATTAAGATATCCTGGTGGAATGCATGAGTGGCATTTAGTTTCAAGGACTCCGCAATTCAAGTATTGGGATATAACTTTCGAAAAAATAGCGAGTTACGTACTGCAATTTCAGATGTAAAGTTTATTAACACTGAAGGAGTCCATGGTGGTTTAGGTTCTACAAAAGCACATAATGAATTGCTGGAAATTATTGATTCATCGAAAGATTATGATATGTTTGTGAGAAGATGAAATATCTGGGCTAACTATCGTCTTGAGGGAGGAGTTCAAGTATTACCTAAGGGGCTAAGAATTCCATAGCTAATAGAAAGGATTTAATAAAATGGAAACAGACAATACGGTATCTATTTGGATAGGTAATTTCAAAAATTTAACTGAGTTAGAAAATTATATTGATCTAACTTATGATGATGAGGGAGAGATCGTTGTTTCTGATTTTTTCAACGATTTTAAGATAGACATTAATGATATAGATGAAGATTTAATTGAAAAAGCAGTTTTGCCAAATGAAACAAACGATATATCTATTATTTTGCGCACTGCTTCCTATGAGGAACAGTTGTTGTGTAAATTGAACGCATTAGAGAGTCTGACTATAAATAAAGGCAATGTAGTTGTACTAATCTATAACTATGCTTATGATGGCTCTGTAAAATCCTCAGATTATTTAAATTTCATTACAAGTGTAGATTATAGATAAAACAATAATTTAAAAGTATGAGTAAGGAGATGGGTGATATGGAATCAAAAGCAATATTTGAAGCTGCACAGGTAGGCGATTTTAAATTACTGAAAGATTTATATATCGGTAGTATAAATCAGGTAAATAAGGAACAATTGAATCTTTTATCGGTTGTCCTCACTAATAGTGATAAAATTGAAGACCGAATTAAGATAATTAACTTCTTGCTTGATAGAGGTATAGATATAAACTATCAGGATAGAGATGGTAGAACAGCACTACATAATTTTTTTCAATTTAAAGCAAATTGGAGACCGAATGTAGATTACGCAGTAAATGTAATAGCTAAGTTAATTGAAGCGGGTATAAATATTAATGCAATTGATAAATATGGATCAGTAGCACTAATTTATTCTTTAACTGTTTTAAAATTAACAACGCAAGATGCATATCCTATTTATGAATTATTGTTAAAACATAATGCAGATTATACTCTAAAAAATGATGCGGGTAAATCTGCGTTAGACTACGCTAAAGAGTTATCTTGGAGAAATGATTTTTTAAATATTTTGGAGAAGTATGAAAATGAAAGTAAGTGATAATTATGGAGGATTTGTTCTATCAAGGAATGTAAAAAATGGATTACCTATTGCGTATACTTACAGAGAAAAATCTCGACTGTTACAATTAAATGGATGGACTATTTATTCTAGTTCCGATGATGAGGAATACGTAAATAATCCCCAAAATTTTGAAATTGTATCAGCAAAAACCATGTTTTCTATTGCACCCGTGATGGAAGAAATTTTTGAAGCGAAGTATGGGACGAATTTAGCGTGGCTATACGAGGAGGGGGTTCATGTTGGTTTCTATGATTTAAATGAGGAAAAAGAGGTGAAAATATCTGAAATTTTAGATTAGTTATATATAGTAGTATTATCATGATTGATTTTTTATGAGGTGTATGTAGTTCTTGTATAGCGCTGCTAATATATATAGTGAATGTGGTATTCATTCTAAATATAAAAAGAAAGGAAAGAATTAGAAAGTGGAAGATATTAGAACGGTAATCCTCCCTTTGCCTAGTATTGAATTAGTTAAGGAAAAAGAGGAAGAATGGTGCATTGATTTACCGAGTTCCTTTAAGGAATTCATAATCAGATATAATGGGATAATTCCTAAAAAGAATCTTTTTAAAATCAGTGATGATAAAGAGTATGTTATAGAAAGATTCCTTTGTATTTTAGATGATTTTGAAGAGAATTCCCTAGGAATGTACGATATTGATGCTATATGGAGTCCAATACTAGAAATTTTAAGTGTGGATCTAGATTCTGTTGGTGTAGAACTATTACCAGTAGCAACAGTGTTCGGTGGTGATTTTATATGTTTAGATTATAGAGAAGGGCCCCAGAACCCTAAGGTATGTTATTGGAAGCGCGAGGATTCATACGAATGGCATCCTAGTGTAGAGTTTATTTCAGAAACATTTGAAGATTTTTTAGGAATGCTATATTCTGAAGATGATATTGTCAAATAGCTAGTATTTGGTTACGGAATCATGCTTTAGGTCATTGGGCCGACGCTATAAGATAAATAGGAAGGATTTAATGTTTAATAATGGAATATAAAAATACGATAATAACACCATTACCTGACGAACAGTTACTGAATGAAGAAGAAAAGATATGGAGGGTTTCACTCCCAGCATCTGCTAAGGAATTTTTTAAACAATATAGTGGGTTGATTCCTAAGAAGAATATCTTTAGTGGAAAGTTACCTCAAGATCAGGAACGTATAATAGAACGTTTTTTATGTATTTTACATGATACTCAAAATCATACTTTGGGTATGTATGATATAGATGTAATTCTAACGCAATTAGATGAACGCTTACTGTATTCTGAAGATATTTTAGGAGTAGAATTACTACCTGTAGCGGCTTTATTTGGCGGAGACTTTGTTTGCTTAGATTATAGTCAGAGAAGGGAGAATCCTAGTGTGTGCATATGGCATCATGAATCTTCTTATGAACTTAATCCATCCACAACTTTTATCACGGATACATTTGAAGACTTTTTAGGAATGCTATATTCTAAAGATGATATTGCAAATAGCTAGTATTTGGTTACGGAATCATGCTTTTGAGTATATGTTAAGAGTAATGCACAAAATATAATGCAGGAGTCCTATTTATGGGTGATAAATTCCTTGAGTTATTTATTGAAAAAACTTTTTATAATGAGCTATTTAATAAATTGAAATCTTACATCTACCTTCATAGAGATGAAATAAAAGTTAGATTCTACACTTTATCTTTGATATCCTATAAAGCGTTAGATGATTTTACCGTCAAGGAGTGAAAGATACACTCCTGTTTAGAGAAAAAACTTTACAAGCGTCCATCAGGTTATAGGAAGAATGCAAAGGAAACTGTCTGGGATAAAACTAAGGATGAACAAGGTGTTGTCAAAGATCCTATTACTAAAAAGGTAATGGATATTGAGGAGCCTTGGGATATGGGACATAAACTGGGACATGGATTTAGAAAACACCAACAAAGTGCGGCTGATAGAAAAATAACTCGTAAACAATTTTTAGATGAATATAATAATCCCAATAGCTATAGACCAGAGCTACCAGAATCTAATAGAAGTCATATTGGTGAAGATAAGATGGATTTTTATTTTGGTTCATGATTTTGAAGAAAGGAACTTACTATGGAATATGATAAAAAAGAGATAGCTAGAAAGCTTTTAGATGATGTTGGCGGTACTCCAAGAGTATATGCATTTAAAGATGAATCTGGAAAAGAAATTGACATATTTTGTGGTGATGATTCTCCAATTGAACACGTATCTTCTTACTCAACTGTTGGGTTATCAGAGTACACTTTGAACAAAAAGATAGATGATAAATCTTTAAGAGCAGAAATTATTGGTTTAACAGATAGTAGGAATGATTTGTTTCCAAATATAATAAGTGACTGTGCTTTTAAAGTGATGGATGGATTATCTCCTTGTATACCAGGGACTGTATTTCTAAATGCAATAGATAATTATTATCTAGATTTTAATATGAACCACATGTTATTGACTATCCCATTTTTATGGGAGTTGCACGATTTGGAATTTGATCATGAATATGTAACTTGGTTGTTTGCAGTTCCGATTTCTGAGTCGGAGTACCATTTTTTTGTTGAGAATGGGTATCAAAAATTAGAAATGTTATTTGAAAAAAAACAAATAGATATTTATGATTTAAATCGTAGTCCTGTGGTTTAGATGATATTTTGAAAAAAAGGAGATAATTTGTACTTAGATGGTCGGTATAAAGATCATTTTGAGGTATTCAATAAAAGAGGTAAAGTAAAGGATGTTCTTAATCTTGATGGAACTTCTAATAGTAAAAAATTTAATTTAGCTTCTGGGAGGAGATTAAAATGATTAGTTCAGAGTTAAAAGATGTAATGAAACGATTGACTATTCTTAATGAGAATAATAAAGGTGTGCTACTTAGAGAAGAAAGCATCAGAGATATAGACAATACTATAAATATCTTTCTAAAAAAATATGAAGATCGTTTTTATGAAGGATTAAGATTGTTTAACAAGATAGACATTACTACAATTTCCTCTTCAGAGAATTTAGATTACACTATTGCTTTCTATAATTTATTAACTGGAATTAGGGGGATAATCGATTGTTTTGATGACTTTGATGATATTTTAGTTGAATTGAATAAAAACTTCATGTATCAAAGTGGCGAAATCACAAAAGAAGAATGGGAAAATTCAGGGGAAGTAGTCTTGGATGACGAAGAAAATGAATTTGGAGATTGAAGAATAGATATTGATTCCTCGCTTTTTATGTTCACTAGGAGGAAGGCTAATGGGATTTTATATAGATATTGTGGAGCTTCAGAAAGCCCAAGAAGCCTATATGAAGATGGTCGTAACTGCTCAGAGTCAGTTGGATACCGCACCACAAAAATGGATGGATAAAGGAGGGAAAGTTGAAATACTTGAAGATGGAACATGAGCATATACAAATTCTGAGGGTATCACAATAAAATATATTGAAGGATTTCCTGATTTTAAAAATGGTATTCCACCACAAGTAAAAAAAGAATTTGTAATAGAAAGTGGATTTGAGGAGAGATTAAAAGATTTTGCCAAGGCAGGAGATGCAGGTGTAGGTAATACTTGGCATCATCATCAAGATGGGAAAACGATATAAGCAGTTGATAGTGCTGTACACAGACAATTTGCCCATTGAGGTGGTATATCAATTATGAAAGGTAATAAATAAAAATGACAATAAAGCTTGATAAATTTGGATTTGCTAATAACGGGGAAATTTTAATGTTAGAAAATGAATTTGAAGTGGTTCTTCCGGAAGATTATAAGAGTTTTTTGTTGCAGGAAAACGGTGGTAGAAATACAGCTTATAGATATAAAAATTTAGTAAGAATTCCTCAAGTTAGTGAAGAAATTAATATTGATGTAATGTTTGGTGTTTCAACGAATGTAAAAAATGGAGATATTAAACAGTGGACAAGTGAATATCAAGATGATTTGTTCCCGAACTCAATCATTATTGGGGACACTATTCAGCATGGCTTCATAGTGTTCTGGCTGAGCAAGGATGATAATGCTGGAATTTATTATTATGATGATACCTATGAATTTGCATCGTCTACTGATGATATGAATACTTATTTTTTGGCAAATTCATTTAGTGAGTTTTTAAATATGGTAGAAAATTAGTGAATAATTATCTGCGTGATAGCTTTTTGTAGTATACTTTTAGGTTAGAAAATGCCCGAGTGAATAAAGTGTGACTTGCAAGGAACGGTAGATAACCTGTCCAGCCTTGTGGAGTTAGGAGTAGGAATTTACACTGCTCTGACGGATTCAGGTGCGGCTTAGCGTGGCCAGGATCCCAATGCCAGCTAAGCGGATAAGGCAGCTTATCGTGCTCAAGAGACAGGAAAAGCCCTTTAGGATAAAGTTATCCATATGGATGCCTATGATGCAGGAGATTAAGCGGCTGAGATGATTCAGATAGCCAAGAACAGTACTAAGGCAAGAATTCTCACAAATGTCGAAAAATGGGATTCAAAGGTTGACAATATCCTGTCTAAGATCAATAATGTCATTAGGAAATTTGGGGAGAAATTATTAGATACCCGAATCCCAGTCGGCATTCGTATAGAGGCAGTTGCCTTTGCGAGAGGTATGGGAACCATGCCTACCTTCAGCGTTGAGAGTAAGACTCTGCGTGATGTGATGCACTTCTCAAGTGAACACGCAGACGATTTAGTACAAGGAGTAGGTGGTTCTGGTAAGGACGGAGCGAGTCACACAAGTTGTCAATAATATGTCGAAGTTTTTTGAAACAGAATTTGGACAAAAGATTGTGGGAAGCCCTAGAAAGACTAAGAAGAAGTATGACGGGCAGATTGTTTATGAAGTGATGAAGAAGGTTGATAAAAATTTACGTAAAGGAGATTACCTGTGTTTGGATGGTTTACATATGGACCATTTTAAAGTTTTTGATAAACGTGGTAATTTGAAATCTGTACTTAATCTTGATGGTACTTTAAACACAGATAAGTTATTAAAAGCTAAAGGAAGGAAATTACATTGAAGGGAGAAATCTATAAACTTTATGAGGTGTGTAAACGATTCAATTCGAGGCTAGGATACTCGTTAGAAGAAAATAAGAAATTAAAAGATTTTAAAGAATTGATAGATGATAATCTATCTGATGACTTTCAAGAGCTTATGTCAGGTATTTCAGCATTCAAGGAAGAAATAATTGATCAAAGTATAGCTGATGAGCAATACAGTCAATTCTATTGCGAGTTATTGTCTTCGATGGCTAACTTTTCTTCTTACTTTGCAGATTTGCATGAAATAATTTTTGATCTAAACAAAAGACGCAGATTTAAAATGGGAGAAATTACCAAAGAGGAGTTAGTCAGTTCAGATGAAATAATTTTAGACGATGAGGACGATGAATCTGGAAATTAAAGAATAGATATTTATTATTTTTCTAAACGCATTAAAGATTTTGTCTGGCGGAGGATGTGACGCGAGGAGTAAGTGGTTCTGGTAGGATGGAGCGAGTCTATGATGATATTATTCCAACAGTTAAAAATGGTAAATTTAATGGGTGGTTTGATAATTTAGCTCCAGAAGAACTAGAGAAATTATGGGAAATCCCAAAATTACGTAAAAAAATCGAAGATAGAATAAGAAGACCAGGTGGCTACCATGAATGGAATCTTGTTTCTCGGACTCCTCAATTTAAAAAATGGGGAGTTTCCATGGATGATATCAAAGAAATGAGAAGTTTAATTGAAGATGTGCAGTTCATAAATCCTTGTGGAGTATATGGAGGACGGGGCTTTACAAAAGCTCATAATGAGATATTAAAAATTATTGATTTGTCATATGATTATGAGGAATTTGCACACAGATTAAATGAATGGGCAAGTCAAAGAATGAAAAATGGAATTTTAAATTTACTAGAAGGATTGAGAAGGTATTAAAAATGAAACAAAAAGTATCGTTATGGCTTGGTAATTTTGCCAGTCAAGAAGAATTTCAAGAATACTTCAAAATTTCATATAAAGAGGATGGTGCTACTAGATTTCAAAAATTTAAGCCAGATCCTAATTATCAAGAAGGAATTATTGGAGGTAAAGATGGCACAAGTTTTTGGTTGAGTAAAGACCATGCGGATGTTATTCAAGATGTCGCCAAAGGTGATAATCGCCTCTATGAAACCTTACTGGGCTTTGACGAAGGGTACTTAGGTGACAATCCACTTTATCGCTTGGATGTAGCACCGGAAGTTGTCTCTGAAAAAGGGATCTCAATCCCAAGTGGTAGGGAAGACGGTGCGAATGGTTGGTGGCGACCAGGGGGAAGAACCTATCCAGGAGACATGCCGGAGGGTGTCATGGACGGTATCAGTATAAAGGAAGGAGACGTCACATGAAACGCAGTAAATTAACATGGGAAGAAGTTATCAAGTTTGAGGAAATAAAAGGCTACGGTCAACAGATTTGGAGGCATAATGGCCAGTATTATCTTGTCGCAGATGAAGGAGGTATTGCGGAACAACGAGTGGTGTATGAATTGCCACTAGAGTTGTTTCAGTTGATTGAGAGTGGAGAAAAGAATTTAGTAGAGTTACATTTTAGGCTAAAAAATGATGCTTGGCCACCTAATATGTCACAAGAGGAAGCAAATAAGCTTTTTTGGCGAAAACACATTGAGGTTTTAAAAAATAATGCCGCAGCACAAAGGCATTTTACTCGTCAAGAGCTAGAAGAATTATTACCAGAAGGGTCAAAAATTCTAGCAAGTAGTGATAGTTAATATGGATTTGATATGGTAAACAGTAAATTAACTTGGGAAGAAGTTATCAAGTTTGAGGAAGTAGCAGGTTATGGTCAGCATATCTGGAAACACGGCGAACAATATTATCTTGTCGTGGATGAAGGAGGTATTGCGGAACAACGAGTGGTGTATGAATTGCCACTAGAGTTGTTTCAGTTGATTGAGAGTGGAGAAAAGAATTTAGTAGAGTTACATTTTAGGCTAAAAAATGATGCTTGGCCACCTAATATGTCACAAGAGGAAGCAAATAAGCTTTTTTGGCGAAAACACATTGAGGTTTTAAAAAATAATGCCGCAGCACAAAGGCATTTTACTCGTCAAGAGCTAGAAGAATTATTACCAGAAGGGTCAAAAATTCTAGCAAGTAGTGATAGTTAATATGGATTTGATATGGTAAACAGTAAATTAACTTGGGAAGATATTATCAAGTTTGAGGAAGTAGCAGGTTATGGTCAGCATATCTGGAAACACGGCGAACAATATTATCTTGTCGTGGATGAGGGAGGTATTGCGGAACAACGAGTGGTGTATGAATTGCCACTAGAGTTGTTTCAAAAGGTGAAATTGCAAAAGTTTTTGGAGCAGGTGGTGGAACGCAGATTAAACGAACATCTGTTAGCTGGTACGAAAAAATGGGACTATTAAAGGAGATAAAATAAATGGATAAATTGATGCATGAAAAAAAATAATTCAACAGAAAGTTGAAGAGTTGAATTATACTACGCTAAGAGTCTCCGTATTTAATGGCAGGAATAAAGGGAGAGAAGATTGGCAAACGCGAATAGAATATGATGAGGGGGAAAAAGTATACTTAGTTTATTCTTTAGGAGATAGGGCAAGTATTATAGGAAAGATTAGAACATTTAGAAATTTTGAAGAAGCAGAGCAATGCTTATTTGAGATATTGGATTTAACTGTAAAATATAACAGGTTGCAAGTTATGACTAACGAGGAACCAGAATATCCTTCTCCTTTGTGGGACAAACCATAATGATAAACTTAGAAAAGCAACGCAGTGAAATTTGATTTGAATTTTATCGAGCTCTCCCATCAACAAGTATCAACTTCCTTTATGCGTAGTGAGGATATCAAGATTATCATAAATACTGAGGCTGGACGTAAAGATAAGTTATCTGATATTGATATTTATAATATGATTAAGAATATTAATAATATAATTTGGATTTTGTCACCAGAGATAATAAAAGACAAAGATAAATATGATGAGGTATTGGATAAATTGTTCACTTTAATAATTAAACATGGATCGCATGATTTTAAGATGAATATGAAATATGAAGATACATTAATTGCATCTAATTATTTGAGAAAGATAAGAATTATATTGAAATATTAGATATGAATTGGGATTCTATTTCGGAGGGAATTTAAACTATTTTTTCAGAAATATAAAATAATAATATCATATTTTATATTCTTCAGAGTAACAATAATTGGACGTCTTAGTAAAATCTAATAATAGAATTTCTTTTTTTTAATATTGATAATCTCTATCAGTAAAATATATTTGTTGTTTTATAATTCTTAGTATATAATCTTTAAATGAGAAATATACATATTTAGGAGAACAAGAATGAAGTTAGAAGATTTTACAGAGCAGGAACAAGAACAGATAAAGAAAGGTCTTACTTTTTCAGTAATTAGTGATAAAGAGACTGCAGAAAGAATACTTTCATTAGTTCCTGAAGAATTAATGAAGAAAATTCCATTTTTTGTAAGAAAACATGCTAACACACGTACAGTAAAGAGAATTTCTATTGAGTATCCAGAACTTTATGCTGCAGCTCAAAAAGAAGGCGAGTGGCCAGAAAAAGAAAAAGAAGAACTACGTAAAGTTATTACAGATATTTTCCAAGAGAAAATGAATAAACATCAAATTAAATAATATAAAATATGGATATTATTATGTATCAGGATCAAAAAGAAAAGTAGAATATTTAACTTTTTGATTCTGGTATTTTTGTATTGTAAGTTATTAAAGCATGTTCGTACTTGCTCATTTTTCTGAGATATACTATAATAGGAAAGATAGATAAATAAGTAAATTATAATTTTTAAGTAAGTTGATAAGGAGAAAATTATGTTTAGTACGAGAAAATATTCGATTAGAAAGGTTTCAGTAGGTATTGCTAGTGTATTAATAGGTATTACTGCAGGATCTTTTGGAACAGCTTATGCACACGAAGATGTAAACAATATTGTTGTAAATACTGAAGTTACTCACGATGTTAATTTAGAACATGTAAACAAACCTGTTTTAGATGAACCTGAAAAAATAATTCCTAAACCTGAATTAAGCCCAAAACCTATAGAACCTACTGCAGCTACAGGGTGCGCAGATTGTAAACATGAAGAAAAAATTATAGAACATAATAGAGTAGATGTAACAGATAAACCTGTTTTAGGGAAATCTAAAATAGAAAAAATTTCTCTTGAAACAACTTCAAAATCTACAGAAACAGTGTTATCAAAACCAGTTTCAGATGAAGCAGTTCACAAAGAAGAAAAATTAATTAAATCTATTTTAGAAGATAAGATAGATTGGAATACTATTGATGAAAAAGAATTTGTAAATTATCTATTTGCTGGTATTAAAGTAGACAAAAATAAAGAACAGGAAATAAAAACTGTCTGGTTAGTTAAAGTTAAAGAATTGTTAGAAGCTAATCCTAATAATGAAAACCTTAAAAAAGTGAAATCTATTTTAGAAAATACTTTAAAGAATGAATCTTCAGTGGAAAAAGATAAGCAAAAAGAAGGAAAAGTTACTGAGGAAAAAAAGGAAAACAAAGAAGTAACAAAAGAGACTGATAAGAAGGAAACTCCAAAAGAAAACAAAGTTTCTGAGAATAAAAAAGAAAAGAATGAATCAGTAAAAGAAGATAAAAAGGACACACCTAAAGAGCAAACTCTTCCTAAAGATAAGAAAGCAACTCCTGGAAGAGAAACTTCAAAAGTTACTCCAAGTAAACAAGAAGCAACTAATGATAAAAAACAAGAAACTTCAACAAATACTGCTAAGGTAGAAAACCATGTTTTATCAGCGAAACTTTCGGGACGTGATGTAGCTGTATTATTTGATAAAGATAAAATAAAAGCTGATAATGTTTTTGTAGGATCAATTAATGATGAAAATCTAAATAAAACTATTATCGAAAAATTAGGCAGTGAATATAAAGTTGTGGAAGTATTTGAAATTCATTTTGAAAAAGATGGGAAAAAGCTAGATAGTGATGCAGAACGTACAGTTAAAATGTCTGTTGTGAAAAATGATAATGCAGAACTAGAAGTGTATCATATTGCTGAAAATAATGAATTAGAAAAAGTCGAAAGTAGTTTTAGTGAAGGGGCTGTAAAATTTAAAATCAATCATTTTAGTAAATTTACTATTCTAGAAAGAATTAGAGTAGGTGCTAAAGATCTAGAAAGTCGTGTTCAAATAGTAACTCCAGTAAAAGCTGAGCATAAGCCTGAGGTTAAAAAAGAAGAGTCTGACAATAGCGATAATACTAATAGTGACAAAAAAGAAGGAACTAATAATAAAGAAACAGAAAAACTACCACAAACTGGTTTGGAAACAACTAAATCACTAGGGATTGTGTTGTTAGCACTTGGAGCTGCAATAACGATTCGAAAAAAACAAAATCAATAAAATCTAAGAAATTATTACACTTAGACATAGAAAATAAACTCGAATTAGGAGGTTATCCTAGTTTCGAGTTTATTTTTGGTTTATAAATTTATGTCCAATATATTGAAAGATTCTTACCATTTTATTTTCTAAAGGAGTTTGAACTTTAAAAAAGAAATAGTGATCTCGTTTGTCTTTTGATTTATTAGCGGTTAATCTGAAAAAATTGCTATTGTTACTTGCCATTAAACTTAGAATATCATCTGTTAAAAATGTTAGAGGAACATTTAATGCAGAATATTTATAGAAATCTTTTTCAAATTGATCATAGTTACTGCTAAAATAATCGAATTGAACTTCGTGTTGATTAAGTTTATTCATAGTCTAATTCCTCTGCTAATGAAACTTTTAGAATATCATTAATTGAAATTTGTAATATGTTTTGTTTAGTAGAAAAATAAATAGTATCTTTGCTGCAATCAACAACTTTTCCTAGATATGGTTCGCGATGATTGTGAGTATATAAATATGCTAATCCTTTAAAGAAATATAGCTGATTTAGTAATAATCTTTTTTCATCTTCATCCATATTGTTGGAGAAGTCTATTGTGTCACCTTGTGTGTTAATTGCTGTAGTATGTTCTGAGATGAAAAATCCCATCCATTTTGCCATACCACGATCAGCATATTCTCTTGCGGATTTATAAGGGAGATAGTTTCTGTTTATCATATAATGCCATCCATGCCGCCGGCATGGCCTCCTACTAGTTTACTTCTTTCTTTAACACGTGAACCTTCCATCAACATGCTTCCATTTTGTACAGCTAGGAATCCATATTTATCACGAATACAATCTAGGGTTTTATCTATTTTTCTTTGCTTTTCTATAGCTTCAATATCATCGAATAGAGTGTATATTGTAAGATTATCATCTACTAAGTTATCATATCTAACTGCGATAGAACGTACAGCGCCACCATTATATTTACTTCTAAAAAGTGATAAGACATAATCGGTTAGTTGCTTTGTGCTTTGAGTGGGGTTAATCTTTTTAGATGCGTTAATAGATTTTTTATTTTCAATTCTACTGTAACTAATATGGATATGTACTGATTTTGCTTTTTTCTTGACTCTTCTTAGTCTTATAGCAACTTGTTCAGCCATTTCAGATAAGACTAGTTCTATTTGTGATTTGATATTATAATCTTTAGGAAGAATCTGGGAGTTACCTAAACCTTTTGATTTTGGTTTATAAGGTTTTGAAGGTTTACTTTCATCTATACCATTTGCGTGAAACCATAGTTGAACTCCGATAATTCCAAATTCTTTTTTTAATATATCTGGATTAGCATTTGCTAAATCTTTAACAGAATATATTTTTAATTTATTTAGTCTTTTTTCTGTTCTTTTTCCTATACCCCAAAAATCGGTAAGAGTTGGTATACTCCATACTTTTGTTTCAACATCTTCGTATGACCAATTCACTCGCATAGTAGGAGTTTTCTTAGCTTCATTATCTAAAGCAAGTTTTGCTAGAAGTGGATTAGAATTGCTCATGCCCACAGTTGAGTATACTCCTGTTTTTTTCCATATATCATGTTGGATTTTTGCACAAATTATATCTAATTTTTCTTTTCTCGTTTTACTAGAGTCTTTGACGAAGTAATTAAGTGACTGAGTCAAATCGATAAAACCTTCATCAATCGAGTAGGGATGGATATCTTCGTCTGGAACATAATTTTTTAGTACGTTGAGTATCTGTATATTTTTCTCAATATATAGTGTCATTCGTGGGGGGACTATTAGTGTTTTCTTAGCCCAAGATTCAATGTGTTTAATATATTCAGGAGTTGTTTTAAGCCCTTGTCTTTTTGCATTATAAAAAGAAAAACATCGTGTATTGATATCAAAAGGCAGATCGTAACTTCTTCCAACATTACTTTTTCCGAAAACTTCTTTAAATATAGGAGAGCTAGCTAAGATTAGACCATTAGAATTATCACTTCTACTCATTACACAAAGTGAGGTAGTTAGGGGATTAAGGCCACGTTCTACACATTCGACACTAGCGTAAAAAGATTTCATGTCTATAAATGCTATATCAGAATGAGGTTCTAATGTGTAATCAATTATTCCCATATATTTACACCTCTGTTATTGGTTTAAACGAATTTGTGACTATTCCGACAATATGTACTTCTTCTATAGGAGCTATTATGTCCTTATAGTTATCATTGATAGAAACTAAACGAGCAGTATTTTCCTCCAAATAAACTTTTTTTATATATGTTTCTTCATTATAAACTACTGCATAAACTAATCCATCAAAATCATATCCAGTTTTCTTGATTAGGGCGACATGCCCGTTATGATATTTAGGTTCCATAGAATCTCCATCAATCCATGATGCTATATCATATGGGATATCTTTATCGAAATAAACTGTGTCAAATTCGTAGTCTTCATAATAGAAATTTCCTAGTCCAGCAGATAATTTTGCGTGAACTTGATATTTATGTAATTGAGAGATATATAGTTCGTTTGCTATAGTTAAAAGTTTCTTTTTATTTATATCATTTAACTGTAGATATTTATTAACTATCTCATATTCTGATTCAAAATAAGTAGTTTCTACATTGAAATAAAGAGCTAGTTCTTCTAAATTTTTTTTATTTGGAATATATTTTCCTTTTTCCCAACTATTGTAGGCAGCACGAGTAACGCCAAGGTATTCAGCTACAGCAGTTTGAGAAACTTTTCTTTTAGCACGCAAGGATTTTAATCTATTATTACAAAACATAACTACCTCCATTTATAATATTTGTAAAGTTATAACTTTACAAATATTATAAATTAAAAAATAGAATTTGTCAAAGTATAAATAAAAAGAATTGGTTAGAAAATATATTTTCTAACCAATTCTCTAAAAAGTTTAGGTATTAAACATTTTTAAATTACATATTCATATTAACGCGGTGCCATTCGTTTATAACGTATGCAAGTTGTCCTACTTGATTTAAGCCAACAAGATTAATTTCTTGGTTAGCAGGTGTAATTCCACCTAAACCAGCAGTATATAGCGCAATAATATAAGGTGTTTTTTCATAAACTATTGCATCAATATTTAATGCATCATTAACATAACCTGGTTTTTGCTCAATTTTTAGATTTGGTAAATAGCGTTTGTAGTATTCACCAGGGAAAGATTCTCCGATATACTGACGGATATCTTTATATTTTTCTTTATTGTCCCATAAATGTTGAAGAACTTGAATGTAGTAATTAGTTGTAGTTTTGTTATCAGTACTAAAAGTTTTAAGTTCTCCCTTAGATTCACCGTATCTATTATACATATCGTATACTTTGCTTACTCCACCGATACGATCCCCAAGGGCGTATGCTGGAGTATTTTCTGAATAAACTAATGAGTAATATTGCATTTGAGGAATAGTCATGGCTCCGTTAAAAACTCTAACATATGTATCGTGTTCTCCGATATATTCATACTCTGTTTTAGTAATATCATAGCGTTCGGTCATAGATAGATTATATTTTTCAAAATCATCGATAACTATCATATTAAGTGGAAGTTTATATGTTGAGCCTGCAGTCATTGGCTGAGTCTCATTCATTTCTATTAATTCCCCAGTGTTTAAATTTTTATATGAGAAAGCTATTTGAGAATTTTTAATTCCATTTGCTTTTGAGTAAGCTTGAATAACTTCAGGTAAGGTCATATTTGCATAATCAAAATATAATCCTAATGACTTCATAGTTGCGGCATCTTCAGCCATTGTAGCTTGTTTTTCTTCAATAGATTTAACTTTTTTTTCGGGTTCTTTTGCTTCTTCTTTATTATCATTTTGTTCAGCATTAGTCTGCTCGTTTGTATTCTTCGTATTATTAGCAAGCCAATAAGATGTTATGTTATTTAAATTTACAATTTGCTTTTTATTTAAATAATAAAGGGCAGCTATGGATACTAAAAATAGAGAAGATAATAATATTATAATTTTTTTAATTTTCGACATAGGTTCCTTCGACATAAATTCTCCTGTTTATTTCGTTAATTTAATAATTATAAATGATAACATACTAAATTTCAAGTAATATCTAAGGGGAATTAGGGCGGATTTTTAAAAATCAAATGTGGATAAATTTGATGAGATTACAGAAAAAAAGTAATAAATTATAGCATAATATTAATGTTAAAATAGTTAACAGAAACATATTAATTTTAAAATTTTGAGGAGAAAAATATTGGTGGATTATGGTCACGTGGAAATTCGAAATGAATTTTATAGAGTTTAAGAGAAAGAGAGAATTTTATTTTGCTATCTATATGTATTAAATTATGGTATTATTATAGGAATTATAAAGTAAATAATTTCATAGGAGATCAAATGACAAAAAGACAACAGATGAATTTAGTTATATTATTTATTGGAATATTTATTTTAATGGCTAATGGGTATGACAGTTTCTTAAAACCTTTAGATAATACAATTATCAATTTCATTCAAGGATTAGAGAATCCAATGCTTACTAGTATATATTTAAATACGACCAATATAGCAGATATGAAGCAAAGTACAATAATAACAGCTATAATAGTTATAATTTTATTCGCAAGTAAGTTTAAAAGAGAGGCTTTGTTTTTAACTCTTACAATGGGTACATGTGGAATAGTGATGTCTTTTATTAAAACAATATTTAACCGTCCACGCCCGAATATACATCGATTAGTGGAGTTAAATAGTTTAAGTTTTCCTAGTGGACATTCAACTTCAGCTACAATATTATATTTATCGTTAGCTTTAATATTCATAAAATTGATGAAGAAAAATACATATACTCCAATTCTTGTAGCTATAGCTGGAATTTTATTTATTGTAAGCTCTAGAATTTATTTAGGAGTTCACTATCCAACTGATACGATAGCAGGGATGTCCTTAGGAAGTGCAATAGTGCTTATTTACAATCTAATTTATTATAGTAGGAAGTAAGGTGAAGTAGTATGAAGAGGATCTTATTGATAACAGGTTCATTCGGGAATGGGCATCTACAAGTTTCAAAAAATATTAGCGAAACATTTGAAAAATATTATAGTAATAGAGTGACAGTAATAGAGTCTGATTTGTTTTTACAAGCACATCCGAATTTAACACCGGTTCTAAAAAAGTTGTATCTATATAGCTTTTCATATTTTAGAGATATCTATGGCTATTTATATTATGCTGGTAGCAATCAAAGTGACATTTCTATCTACAGATATTTTAGTTATGATTATTTAAAAAGATTAGTAAAAGAGATTGAACCAGATATTATTGTATCTACATTTCCTACACCAGCGTTATCATTATTAAAAAATAAAAAAATACCAATAGTAAATATAATAACAGATTATCGTTTTCATAAAAGTTGGTTAACAAAAGGAGCGTTTCGATACTACGTTGCGACTGATGATACTGAAAAAGAGTTGCTGAAATTAGGTGTAGAAAAAAATAAGATTAGAAAATTTGGTATACCGATTGCAGAAAAATTTGATGATAATTTTGATACTGATAGTTGGTTAAAAGATAATGGATTAAGTATTACAAAAAATACAGTTTTATTATCTGCAGGCGCTTTCGGGGTATCTACTGATTTTACAATGCTTATAGAGCAGCTGAAAAAGATGAGAAACGATGTTCAAGTAGTAGTAATTTGTGGTAAGAACATGAATTTGAAAAAAGAGTTAGAGTATAAATATAGTGGAGATAAAGGTGTTAAGATCTTTGGATATACAGAGAATATGTATGAGTGGATGAAATCTTCTAGTGTACTTATAACAAAGGCTGGAGGAGTAACTATTTCTGAAGCTTTAGCGAGTAATATTCCATTAATTCTTTTTAATCCGGTACCAGGTCAGGAGATGGAAAATGCTAGATATTTCAAGAAACATAATATGGCCAAAATTGCTGAAAACCAAGAAAAAGTACTGAAATATGTAGAACAATTGTTATCGAAAGACGATATCGAAATGATGAAAATTAATATGATGAAAAATTATTTACCTAAAGCTAGTTACAATATATGTGAAGATATAATGAGTTATTTAGACTCAATTTAAAACCTTATTTCAGATAATTATAAATATTTAGATGCCGATTTGAGAGTTAGTTAAAATCTAATTTTTAAGTCGGTATTTTCTAAAATAATGTTTTGCTCAGATAAAGTTTATAGAAAATCACTGTGTATGCTATAATATTGTATAGAGGTGTTAATATTATGAAAAAAATTTCGTATGAGGAATTTAGTGGACGATTAAAACACGGGGAAAAGAATTTTAATGATTTGATTTTTGAAGATATGAATTTAAGAGAATTTAATTTATCGAGATTAGATTTTTCTTTTTTCAAATTTTATCAATGTAGATTTTAGTAATGTAGATTTTACATATAGCAATTTAGAAAATTGTCTTTTAGATGATTGTAATATGGAAAATGCTATTTTTATCAATTCAAATCTAAAAAAGGCATCGATGAGAAGGGCGAATTTGCAATACGCTAATATTAAGGGTGCCAAGTTATATGCAGCTGTTTTGGAAGGTGCAAACTTAAAAAATATTATTTTTGATAATAAAACGGAGTATTATAAATTGTACTGTCCTGAACAAGGAGCGTTTATTGCTTATAAAAAAGGACTTAATAATAGAATTATAAAACTTTTGATACCGAGTGATTCAAAGAGAGTCTCTTCAACTCGGAATTGTTGCAGATGTGATAAGGCTAAGGTATTAGAAATAAAAAACTTTGAAGGTACTATTTTTTATGATGAGGCATGGTCAACTGTGGCAGAGGATTTTTGTTATAAACTTGGAGAGTGGATTTATGCAGGAAATTTTAATGAAGACCGATGGTATGATTCAACCGGAGGTATTCATTTTTGGATGACAGAAGAAGAGGCAAAAAATATTAAAAATAAAAGATGTAGGAGATAAAAGTGAGAATAGCTTTACTTTGTAGATATGATGGTAGCAATTACCATGGATTTCAAATACAACCAAATAATAATACAATTCAAGAAGAAATTGAGAAGAGTTTAAAGAAAATTAACAAAAAAGATGTAAGACTTTATATGAGTGGAAGAACCGATAGTGGTGTTCATGCTTATGGACAGGTATTACACTTTGATACTGATTTAAATATTCCAGATGTTGCCTGGGTTAAGGCTTTAAATGCTACTATTCCAAAAGATATTAGAATAGTAGGAGCAACGACAGTTTCAGAGGATTTCCATGTTAGATACAATAGTACACAAAAAACATATTATTATAAATTATACATAGGAAGAGAAATTGATCCATTTTTATTAAATTATGTAGGTAAACATAGCTTTGATTTTAATTTTGAAAAAGCTCAAGAGTCACTGAAGTATTTTATAGGAGAACATGACTTTTCGTCATTTTGTTCGAAAAACTCTAGTGTTGAGGATAAGGTTAGGACGATATATAGTTTAACTATGGGAAAAGATCCGATTAACCCTAACATTGTAAACTTTGAAATTACAGGGAATGGTTTCTTATATAATATGGTTAGGATAATTATTGGAACTATACAAAATGTAGCGGCTGGTAAGTATGAAGCGGACTATATAAAAGAAATATTAGATAAAAAAGAACGTCAATTTGCTGGTCCTAAGGCAGATGCTGCAGGATTATACCTAAAAGAGGTAGTATATGATGACGATAAAGTAAATGAGTTTATTAAAAATAGTTTACAGAGTTATTGTAATAAATAATAGATGGGAGTGACTCAAAAATCGTGATTTCATAGAAATCGATTTTGTCGAGTCACCCCCGCAAAGTTTATTAGATATCTAAAAAGCTTTTATAAAGCGAATTTAGATATCAATAAACCACTGCGTCTATGAATTCTTATATGAACTTTGTTAAAATTTAGGACTTTTGGATCAGCCCCATTTAGATTGAGAAAAATCGGGATATTTGGTATAATAAAAAGATATTCTGTAGAAAATTAGGTAATAAAATGATAAAATTTGAAGATGTTTTTTTTCAGTATTCTAGTTCTAAAAAGACTGCATTATCAAATATAAATTTAGAAATAAAAGAAGGGCATTGGCTAAGTGTCTTAGGAAAAAATGGAAGTGGAAAATCAACGTTAATGAAGTTGATTTACGGTCAGAATCTAGCAACTTCTGGGAAGCTCCTATTTAATAATGAAGAATACAGTAAAGAAATTTATGATGATATAAAAAATAAAATAGCTATAGTATTTCAAAATCCTGACAACCAATTTGTAGGTTCTACTGTAGAAGAAGACATTGCTTTTGGGCTTGAAAATAGGAATATACCACAAGAAGATATGGATAAAATAATAGATGAGGTTTTAGAGATTGTAGATATGAGTGACTACAGAAAATATGAGCCATCATCACTATCAGGTGGGCAAAAACAACGGGTTGCAATAGCATCTTCACTAGCTTTAAAGCCTGAGATACTAATATTGGATGAGGCTACGAGTATGCTTGATCCAAAGGCAAGAAAGTCCATTTTAGGGTATATAAAAAAAATTAATAGAGAAAAAGGAATAACTATAATATCAATTACTCATGATGCAGAAGAGAGTATTTATTCGGATGATATTGTTATATTAGAAGGTGGAGAAATAGTTTATCATGGAGACTATACTACATTATATTCTGATACGACAATACTGGAAAAATATAGTTTAGAAGTTCCTTTTGTAGAAAGAGTAAAAAAAGATCTAAATAATTACCTAAATCAAGATATATTTGAAATAGAAGAAGACGAGGAGAGTGTAGTGAAAAAAATATGCAAATTAGTTTGAAAAATGTAAGCTATACTTATAATTATAAAACCCCTTATGCAAGAGAAGTATTGAAAGATATTAACTTGAACGTAGAAGAAGGAAGTTATACAGTTATAATAGGTAAGACTGGGAGTGGTAAATCTACTCTTATAGAGCATATTAATGGTTTATTATTACCTACACAAGGAGAAGTATTGGTAAATAATGTACTAATTACTAATCCGAAAAGTAAAAAAGAAAAGCGTGAACTGGCTAAAAAATTAAAAGTATTAAGACAAGATGTTGCCGTATTATTCCAATTTTCTGAGCAACAATTATTTGAAACAAGTGTATTAAAAGATATTATCTTTGCACCATTAAACTACGGTATATCAGAAGAAAGAGCCATTTCTAAAGCTAAAGAATTAATAAAGTTAGTCGGATTAGATGAGAGTTACTTGGATAAATCACCATTTGAACTTTCTGGTGGAGAGATGAGAAAAGTTGCTCTATGTGGAGTACTTGCTCTCAAACCGAAAGTATTGATATTAGATGAGCCAACAGTAGCTTTAGATTATAAGAGTCGTGAAGAAATCATGACCATGGTCAAAAAACTTAAAGACGAACTTAATATGACAATAGTTCTTATATCTCATAATATGAACTACGTATTAGAATATGCAGATAAAGTTTTTGTTTTGAAAAATGGAAAAATTAATTTTGAAGGAACAGTAGAGGAACTTTTTGAAGATAAACAGCTTCTTAAAGAAAATTCACTGGAACAACCAGAATTACTAAAATTTTATAATAAGCTGCAAGAAAATAATATTAAGCTAGATGTATTTCCTAGGAAATACGAAGATTTAATAGGCGCTTTAAAAAATAAGATAGGAAGTAGTGTAAATGAATAATTCATTAATAAGTAAATATATTCCATTGAATACAATTATTCATAATCTAGATCCTAGAGCGAAAATATTTTTTGTAATTTTGTACTTAGTAGATGTCTTTATTGCTTATAATGTTCTAGAGTTTTCTATCTTGTTTTTAATGTTGATAATGATAGTGATATTATCGAAAACAAGTCCAGCGTTTTTAATAAATAGTGTGAAAGCAATTAGTATATTGATTATATTCACTTCTTTTATTCATCTTGTTTTTAATAAAAAAGGTGAAGTATTGTTAGAAGTGTTGGGTTGGAAGATTTATAGTGGAGCACTTTTTGGAATATTATTGATAACTGTTAGGTTTATTTTAGTTGTTATGATAATGGTAGTTTTTATGGCTACTACTTCACCAACTGAGATAACGAATGCTATAGAAAAGAGTCTTGGATTCTTACAGAAAGTAGGAATTCCAATTTCAACTTTTGCATTAGTATTATCAATTTCACTAAGATTCATTCCGACTATATTAGAAGAAACTAATAGGATAATAAATGCACAGGTTTCTCGTGGTTCAGATTTTAATGAGGGAAATCTAGCGCAGAAAGTAAGAAAGTTTATTCCAATATTAATCCCCTTATTTATAGCTACTCTAAAAAGAGCTGATGAACTTGCTACTGCAATGGAAGTAAGAGGGTATTCTACAACTGGTATAAGAAGTAAGTATAAAGTATTGAAATATAATAATCTAGATTATTTAAGTTATATATTAATAATAGTTATTACAATATTAATAATATTGTAGTGTGAAATTAAAGAAAGGAGATAGGATGGAAACAGAAATAATTAATATTTCTAAAAGTGAAAATAAAGAAGAAATATATAGTAAGTTAACTACGTATTATAAAGAAGGGAAATTAATAGCTATTCCAACAGAAACGGTATATGGACTTAGTGCTAATGCTATGAACGATGAAGCGGTAAGTAAAATATATGAAGCTAAAGGGCGTCCTAGTGACAATCCATTAATTGTTCATTTTTATGAAATGAGTCAATTGGATAGCATAGTAAATTATAACGATGAAAATATAAAAAAACTAATAAATAATTTTTGGCCTGGGCCTATGACGCTAATTTTAAATGCTAAAGATAACAATGGCGTTTCTAAAAAGGTTACTGCAGGATTAAATACATTAGCTGTTAGAATGCCTTCTAATATTACCGCTCGAGAAATATTAAAGGAAACTGAAGTTTTATTAGCAGCACCGAGTGCTAATACAAGTGGTAAACCATCTCCAACAAAATTTGAACATGTTTACCATGATTTGAATGGGAAAATTGATGTAATAATTGAAGATGAGCAATCAGATATAGGTTTGGAAAGTACAGTTATTGATTGTACAAGATATCCACTTGTTATTGCACGTCCTGGAGAAATTACAAAAGAAGATATAGAAGGTGTACTAGGAGAAGGTAGTGTAAAATATAATGAAGAAATATTAACAAAAAATACAACTCCTATAGCACCTGGAATGAAATATAGACATTATTCTCCAGAAGCGGACTTAGTGTTGTTTAATGATTCATTTGAGAAATTAATAAGTATTTTAAAAGAAAGAGATAAAAAAACGGGCTTCATTACATATAAAGAAATGGAATCAGAAGTTGACTTTTTAAATGTTTCTGTAAAATATTTAGCGGATAATGAGAAAAGTGTTGAACAATCTAATAAAAATTTATATAATATTCTAAGGGAGTTTGATGAAGAAGAGGTAGAAGAAATTTTTATACTACCGATTGAAGAGACGAAAGAGAATAAAGCTTTATTAAATAGACTTAATAAAGCGATAAGTAAAAAATAAAATAGGAGATTTGTAATGAAAAAGTTATATGTAGTTATACCTTGTTACAATGAAGAAGAGGTATTAAACGAGACTGCAAAAAGATTAGAAGTTAAAATGAATTCTATGATAGAAGAAGATTTAATTTCAAAAGATAGCCGTGTTGTTTTAGTGAACGATGGTTCAAAAGATAAAACATGGAAGATGATAGAAGAACTTCATAAAAAAAATCCATTATTCAGTGGTATTAACTTAAGTAGAAATAGAGGTCACCAAAATGCTTTATTAGCAGGACTTATGACTGTTAAGGATCACTGTGATGTAAGTATTTCTATGGATGCCGATTTACAAGATGATATTAACGCTATGGACGAAATGATGAAAAAATATCTTGAAGGTGCTGATGTAGTTTACGGTGTTCGTTCAGCAAGAACTACAGATACATTCTTTAAACGTTTCACAGCAGAAGCATTCTATAAAGTAATGGAAAAACTAGGTGCTAATACAGTATTCAACCATGCAGACTATCGTTTAATGAGTAAACGTGCATTAGAAGGATTAGCTCAATTTAAAGAAGTTAACTTATTCCTACGTGGTATTGTTCCTATGATAGGATATCCAAGTGATATTGTAACATACGAACGTGCGGAAAGATTTGCTGGAGAAAGTAAATATCCATTATCTAAGATGTTAGCATTTGCTTTTGAAGGAATTACTTCTTTATCTGTAAAATTAATTAGATTTATTACTATAGGTGGAGCATTAATGATATTTATTGCTGCGATAGTATTTTTCTACACTTTATATAGTTACTTAGCAGGATTTGCAAGACCAGGGTGGTCGAGCTTAATGATATCAATGTGGTTCATTGGTGGAATGATTATGATTTCATTAGGTATTGTAGGTGAATATGTAGGTAAAATCTACTTAGAAACAAAAGGACGCCCAAGATTCATTGTTGAACAATTCTTAAACGAAGAAAAAAACGAAGAGGAATAATTGGCAATGAATAAGGAAATATTAAATAAATTTTCTAACTTTTTAGTAAAAGTTATAGCTGTGATTTTTATGGTGCTTATGGGGATAAATTCACTATTAGTGTTAACAAAAACAGCGATATTTCCGAAAGATTATCAAGAAACTTTATATTATGAAAATGATAGTGCTATACTAAATATTATATTTCTTATAATATTTAGTATAGTTATCTTAATATTAGCAAGATATTTAAAAAAAATAATAAGTGTTCAAAGACTAGTCTTAGTTGTAATGATTTACACATTTATTATTAGTATATTATTTGCGATATTGAGACGTGATTATGTGCAATTTGATCCATTTAATGTAATAGATCAAGCTAATAATTTCGTAAGAGAAAACTACAGTGGTCTTGATAAAGGAAATAACTATTTATATATATATTCACACCAGATTACAACAGTATTTCTTTTCCAAATAATACTGTCAGTATTTGGTAGAGCAACATTTATTTTATATATAATGCAAAGTTTTTCAATCAGTTATATAATCTTTATGTTATATAAAATATCTAATATAATGTTTGAAGATGAAGATACAAACTATTTAGTTGTAATTCTTAGTGGACTATGTTTTCCATTAATATTTTATGTTGCATTTGTCTACGGATTGCTACCGGGTATGTTTTTAACACTAGTTGCTTATTATTATTTTATAAAGTATATTAAATATAAAAAGTGGTATATGGTAGTAATAAGTGCTATAAGCATTAATATTGCAATTCTATTTATAGGTAATAACTTAATACATATGCTAGCAATATTCTCAGCAGCTATAATTTATCTTATTAGAGTTAGAGATAAAAAAGTTATTGTGTTCATAGTAAGTAGCCTATTTTTAATGAGTGCTTCTAAAAGTATGATTTATAATTATTATGAAGTAAAAAGCCAAAAGACAATAGCTGATGGTGTTCCGAAAATTACATGGATAGCGATGGGAATGCAAGAGGGTGATCGTGAAGCTGGTTGGTGGAATAGATTTAACTATGATATTATGCCAGAAGAGGATTATGATGCGAAACGTATAACTGATATTTCTAAAGATTCTATAAAACAAAGAGTAGAGGTATTTAAGAAAAATCCTAGTTATGCCCTAGATTTTTATCAAAGAAAGTATGAAAATCAATTTATAGAGCCAACATTCCAAAGTTTGTTGGTAACAGCACCTCAAAGAAACTTTGATAATGAGACTAAGTTGGAAAAAGTGAAAGACTTTTTTATAAAACAAATTTACTTTGATGGAACTCATGACGTAATTTCATTTATTATGAAGGTATTTCAAGTATTTGTGTACGTATTTTCTACAATTTTTGCGATAAATATATATAAACAGAAGAAAGAAATATTAACGATAATCCCAGTTGCATTTATTGGTGGAACATTATTTCATATGATTTGGGAAGCGAAAAGTAGATATGTATTCCCGTATTTCGTATTTTTAATTCCACTTGCTGCATATGGATTAACAATTGTGCGAAATAAAATAACTGAGTATAGAAAAAATAAAGAGGAAAAAGATGAAAAAGGTAATATATAAAGCTTTTGTCGTAACATTATTGGGACTAGCTGTATCTACTCCAACGATAAAAGCTAATGATGTTTATGTACCCTTTGGAGAAAAGAAATTTACAGAAATTGAAAATAGTCAAAAAATAGATTTCGATGATCTTAATCTTAAAGAAGCGTTACTAGAATATTATAAGTTTCATATTAATAAAGACTATAAAGGTGAAGAAGTAACGATAGGAATGATGGAACAATTTACAAGTTTATCATTACCTTGGAAAAATATTTTTTCTCTAAAAGGTTTAGAATATGCTGTTAATTTGAAAAATTTAAATCTATCAAATAACTTTATTGAAGATATTACACCTTTAGAAAAACTAGTAGAATTGGAAGATTTAAATCTAACAAATAATAAAATAAAAGATCCAAAGAGTTTAGCGAAATTAACAAAATTAAGACAGTTAGTGCTTAGAAAAAATCTAATGAATAATTTAGATTTTCTAAATGATTTAAAAGTAGAATCATTAGATGTTTCGATGAACAGTGTTTTGAAAGACTATATTCCGAATAATTTGAAACTTGAAAATTTAAGGAGTTTAAATATTTCTGGTATAGGTTTAGATAATATTTCATTTATAAAAAATGCTATAAAACTTGAGAGTCTTGTTGCTGAAGAAAATGCTATTAAAGATATAACACCATTAACTGAATTAAAGTCGTTAAGGGTAGTGTATTTAGATAGAAATAGTATAAGTGATATCTCAGCACTTAAAGATTTATCAAGTTTAGAAGAATTACTATTATATAAAAACAATATTGAAAATATAGATGCGTTGAAAGATAAAAAGTATTTATATCGATTGATGCTGAACGAAAATATAGGTCTGAGAAATATAGATGCGTTAAAAGATGTACCGAATATTTCTAGTGTAGATATATCTGATACAGCGGTCTCTGATATTTCAGCATTAAAGGATGCAAAATATCTTTATTATATAGCTTTAAAAAATACTAAAGTAAGTGAAACTGACATAACTACATTCGAAAAAAATAACTTAGAAGTTAAAAAATCTAATAATATAGATAAAAAACTAGAGGTAGTAAAAACAGAAGCTGCGAAATATTTCAGTGTAAAAAATTATATTTTCATGTTGATAATATTAATTTTTACTTTTAGTGGTATAAGAAGTTATTGGAAAAAAAATAAATAAAATGAAAAAGATAGATGAGTTTCCCCTTGAAATTCATCTATCTTTGTGCTAGAATTACATTAATGAAATAAATCAACGTATACTTAGGACAAGATATATATTTAACTTATTTAAGAGAGGGTATGGTGCTGAAAATACCTATAAGCAATATATGTTACTACCTAGCTAATAGTATTAACATAGTTAGTGAGCTATATTCACAAAGAGGAAGTAAAATTACTTTGAATTTGGGTGGTACCACGAAAAGATTCGTCCCTTCTTTAGTTTCGGCTAGAGATGGGGCTTTTTTAATTTCTAAGTAAGTTAGACTAAGTATATAAAAAAGAAGGAGACCTTAATATGGCTAAATTAGTTTTTCCAGATGGAAATGTAAGAGAATATGATAATAAAACACCTTTAGAAATTGCAGAAAGTATCAGTGTTAGTCTTAAGAAAAAAGTTATTTCTGCAAAATTAGATGAGGATTACATCGAAGTTAACAAACCAATAACAAAAGATGGTCACTTAAAACTTATCGTTGCAGATGATGAAGATAAAGATAGTTTATATGTATTACGTCACACTTGTGCACACGTATTAGCGCAAGCATTAAGAAGACTATACGGTAAAGATGTGCACTTCGGAGTTGGTCCAGCTATCGATGGTGGATTCTACTATGACTTTGATGCAGAATACAAAGTTTCAGAAGAAGACTTCAAAGCAATCGAAAAAGAAGTTAAGAAAATTATTAGCGAAAATCACGCAATTGAAGGTCGTGAAGTAAGTAAAGAAGAAGCTTTAGAAATCTTCAAAGAAGATCCTTATAAAGTAGAATTAATTAATGATCTTCCAGCTGATGAAGTAATTACAGTTTACACACAAGGTGACTTTACTGACCTTTGTCGTGGAGGACATGTAAGTGCAACTTCAAAAATTAAAGAATTCAAATTATTATCTGTAGCTGGTGCATACTGGAGAGGTAATAGTGATAATAAAATGTTACAACGTATTTACGGAACAGCTTACTTCACTAAAGATCATATGGAGCAACACTTAGTGAGATTACAAGAAGCACGTGAACGTGACCACAGAAAACTAGGTAAAGAACTAGGAATCTTCACAACAAGTCAAAAAGTTGGTGCTGGATTACCATTATGGTTACCAAATGGTGCTACTATCCGTCGTACAATCGAAAGATATATCGTTGACAAAGAAGTTGAATTAGGATATGACCACGTTTATACTCCAATTATGGGATCTAAAGATTTATATATTACAAGTGGACACTGGGACCACTATCAAGAAGATATGTTCCCACCAATGGAGATGGATCACGAAACAATGGTACTTCGTCCAATGAACTGTCCTCACCACATGATGGTTTATAAAAATGAACGTCACTCATACCGTGAACTTCCAATTCGTATCGCCGAACTTGGAATGATGCACCGTTATGAAGCAAGTGGAGCTGTAAGTGGACTACAACGTGTTCGTGGTATGACTCTAAATGATGCTCATATCTTCGTACGCCCAGACCAACTTAAAGATGAATTCAAACTTACTGTAGGTCTTATTGAAGAAGCGTACAAAGATTTAGGTATTAAAAACTTCAGCTACCGTCTATCTTACAGAGATCCAGAAAACACTGAAAAATACTTCGACGATGATGCAATGTGGAATAATGCTCAACAAATGTTAAAAGAAACTGCCGATGAATTAGGTTTAGACTATGTTGAAGCTGAAGGAGAAGCAGCATTCTACGGACCAAAACTTGACGTTCAAGTAGAAACAGCAATTGGAAAACAAGAAACATTATCTACAATTCAATTAGACTTCCTATTACCAGAAAGATTCGAACTAGAATACATTGGTGAAGATGGAAAAGCTCACCGTCCAGTAGTTATCCACCGTGGTATTGTATCAACAATGGAAAGAATGGTTGCCTTCTTATTAGAAGAGTACAAAGGAGACTTACCAACATGGTTATCACCAAACCAAGTACGTATCATTCCAGTAAACAATGATTACCACTATGACTATTCAAAAGAAATCATGCAAGAACTTAAAAAAGCTGGTGTTAAAGTAGCTATCGATGATAGAGACGAAAAACTAGGATATAAAATCCGTGAAGCAGCAAGCAAAAAAATTCCATATACTTTAGTAATTGGAGATAAAGAAGTAGAAAACAGAAATGTTAACGTAAGAACATTTGGTTCACACGATCAAAAAGAAGAAAGCTTTGCTGAATTTAAAGAAAATATCTTAAAAGAAATCAACGAAAGATTAATCGAGAAAAACTCATAGTAAAATAAATAGGGAGTGACTCAAAAATCGTGATTTCGTAGAAATCGATTTTGTCGAGTCACCCCCGCACAGTTTATTAGATATCTAAAAAACTTTTATAAAGCGAATTTAGATATCAATAAACCACTGCGTCTATGGTTTTTCATATGAACTTTGTAAAATTTTAGAATTTTTGGATAAGCTCATAATCATAATAAGGAGAGATAAAATGTTAACTCAATTAACAAAAAATGTAAAAAAAAGTCAAGTTAGAGTAAAAATTAAAACTACTCATGGAGATATGACTTTCAAATTATTTGAAAAAGATATTCCAAAAGCAGTAGAAAACTTTTTAACTCATGCAAAAAATGGATACTATAAAGGTATTATTTTCCACCGTGTAATTAAAGACTTTATGATTCAAGGTGGAGACCCAACTGGAACAGGTATGGGAGGAGAATCAATCTGGGGACGTAGTTTCGAAGATGAATTCTCAATGGATTACTTCCACTTCTATGGTGCGTTAAGTATGGCGAATGCTGGACCAAACACAAATGGAAGTCAATTCTTTATAGTTCAAAATTCTCATGTAGATGCTAGAACTTTACAAGCACTTGAACAAGGTGGATGGCCAAAAGAAGCTGTTGAAGGTTATGCTAAACTAGGAGGAACTCCTCACTTAGATCACCGTCACACAGTGTTTGGACAACTTATTGCTGGTGCAAAAACTTTAGAAAAAATTGCAGCTGTAAAAACTGGAGCTCAAGATAAACCAGTTGAAGAAGTTGTAATTCATGATGTAGAAGTTAAATAATTATAAAACGCAAGGTTAATAGATTTAATCTTGCGTTTTATAATTTTTTGAAGAAATAATCATTATATAATTTTAGAATTTAGATAATAAAAATTAATATAGACTAAAGAACAGAGGAAACTTTTTTCCGATAATAAAATATTATTAGTTATTTTAAATTTCTTCTCGAAAAAAATAAAAAATAATACTTTTAAAATGACTATTCATGTGATATAATTATGAAAGTTTGAATATAAAAAAAGGAGAAAAAGAATGGCAGAAAAAACAAGAGTAAAACCAATTCTTGATGTTCATGAAAAGCCTAACTTAGCTCTATGGGTAACGTTAAGCTTACAACACTTATTCGCAATGTTTGGAGCGACTGTGTTAGTACCAATTTTAACAGGATTACCAGCAAGCACAGCTTTAACAACATCAGGTATTGGAACACTTACGTATTTATTAATAACTAGAGGTAAAATTCCTGCATACTTAGGATCTTCATTTGCCTTTATTAATCCGATTATTGTATTATCAACAACACACAATGTTGAAACAGCAATGCTTGGTGCATTTTTAGCCAGCTTAATTTATGGAGTTGTAGCAATGTTAATTTACAAATTTGGTGTAAATTGGTTGCTTAAACTTTTACCGCCGGTAGTAGTTGGACCTATTATTATTGTTATTGGACTTGGAATTGCTCCTACAGCAATTAACATGGCGATGTATAAAACAGTAGATGGAGCTAAAGTTTATGATTTGAAATACTTCTTAGTAGCTCTTATCACATTAGCAGCAACTATCTTCTGTTGTGTAGCTTTAAGAGGATTTGCTAAACAAATTCCTGTATTATTAGGAATTGTTTTTGGGTATATCGTAGCAGTATTCGCAGGATTAGTAGATTTCCAACCAGTTATTGATGCTCCTTGGTTTAGTTTACCGAAGTTCACAATTCCTTTTGTGACATATACACCACATTGGAATGTAGCAGCATTAGCAATGGTACCTATCGCGATAGTAACTATTAACGAACACATCGGTCACCAAATGGTATTATCTGAAGTAGTAGGAAGAAACTTCCTAAAAGATCCAGGATTACACCGTTCAATTTTAGCAGATGGAACAGCGATGATGTTTGCATCACTTTTAGGTGGGCCGCCAAGTACAACATACGGTGAAAACATTGGGGTTCTTGCTATTACACGTATCTTCTCTGTATTCGTGTTAGGAGGAGCAGCGGTATTCGCACTTATCTTAAGTTTTGTAGGTAAGTTCTCAGCTTTAATTTCTACGATTCCATCACCAGTTATGGGTGGTGTATCGATCTTACTATTCGGTATAATCGCTTCAAGTGGACTTAGAATGTTAGTAGATGAAAAAGTAGACTTAAGTATTAACAGAAACTTAGTAATTTCATCAGTAATCATCGTTTTAGGTGTAGGAGGAGCAATGCTTAAATTCGAAAGCATTAATTTCGAACTTCCAGCAATGGCACTTGCGGCTATCAGCGGTGTGCTATTAAATGCATTTTTACCAAAAGAAGATAAAAAATAGTATTTAATAAAATAGCTAGTAACTTTTAAAACAAGTTACTAGCTATTTTTTGTTTTGAAACATAGTCTAATAAATAATAGGACTTCGGTATAGATGGGATTATAGAATATTATCTTTCTCTGTTAAATTAGAAAAACTAGGTAATTTCCTAATATTATTATTGAATAACCAAAATAGAAATATACTTAAAATTAACAACGAAGTAATAATTATAATAATCTTCGTATTGTATTTTATACTTAAAATTCCAACCATTAGAGCACCTAGAGGACTAAAAGCTATTGATAAGCCAATCATAGTGGACATTGCGACATCTAATTTATCTTTACTTATGACACATTGAATCATAGTTTGAGAATATGTATTTAAAATCCCTATTAGTATCCAACCAAATAAAAATAATGAGAAATTGATTATTCTATTTGTGATGGAGTTATTGTTAAGTATGCTAAGTAGCCCCCAAGAAACAGCGATACCAAATGCAAAAGTAATATATAATGTACCTAACCTTATATTTTTTAGTATTTTCTTGTTAGAAAGAAAGGCTCCTATTAAGATACCAAGTCCAGAGGCACTAAGTAAAATTCCATAAAAATAGCTAGTTTCTGAATACTCAGGAAGTATCGTTAGTAAAGAGCTGGTAGAAAAATTAATTATTATTATTCCAATTAATAATGGTTTTAATAATGGTGTATTCCAAATTTTTATACCATTACTTAATTTTGAAAGATAGTTTTCTTGTGTGGTTATAGTTTTTTCATTTTTAGATAAGTCGCTTGACAGAAAAATAAATAATACACTATTGATGAAAAAAGTAAGACTATTTATTATGAAAGCATATATTGTTCCGAAAATCGTAATAATAAATCCACCTATTGAATTAAAGAGTGCGTCACTACCTTGATAAGTTATAGAAAATAATGAATTTACTTTAACTAAATCTTCTTGTCTAACTATTTTTGGAAGCAAAGCAAGTTGAATAGGATAAACAATTTGATTAATGAAACTAATACAAACGATAAAAATTATCAGTGTAGTAATATGTAGTTTATTAATGAAGATTAGATAAGTGATAACTAGTAATATTATCGCTTGAATTAACTGTGAAATAATTAAAAATTTCTTTACATCAAATTTACTGATTATCGGTGAGATAAATATTTGTAATATAGCGGTAAATGAGATTAAAAACAAGGTAATACCACTATAAAAAGTAGATTTAGTTAAAGAGTAGATTAAAGTTAAAGTAGCTATTGAATATATGCTATCACCGAAGTTAGTAATTAATCTACCGAATAGTAAAATTGAAAAGTTCTTATTTTTGAACATATTGCCCACATCCTTTATAAAAATTTTAACGATAAAAAATATTTGACAGTTTATGTATTATTTAACAGCTCTTAACGAGCTGTAGAAATAATATTAATACTAACACCATCGTTATCTTTTGAGGAGAATTTGTTTTCTAGTTTTTTAACTTCATCCCAGAAATCTTTCACATCTTCTTTCTTTACATTAAAGTTAACTGAAGTATTGTTAAATAAGTCGTTAAAAATATTAGGTGAAGGCACAAATGCTTGTGCAGTTGGTAGATAATATTTTTGGATTATTCCATTTATTGAATCTGTATCAACTACTTCGATAAAATTATTTTCCTCTAGGATATTAAGATGATAGTGTATTTTAGTTCTATTAATTTTTAACAGTTTAGCAAGTTCTCTTGAGTTCTTTTTTTCTGTACCGAGTGTAGTAAGAATACTTATTCTTAGAGGATCGGAGATGACTTTGAGCCTTTCTATATCTGTAATGTACTGTATATCTTTTATAGTAATCATCCTTTCTTACTAATATTATATAACTATTACTCACAACTGTCAATATTTTTTTAACGTTATAATATATTTTATTAACAGGAATATATAGAATCAAATTTCAGATGGTGAAATTTACTGAATTTTAGCTAAACAATAGTTTGACTATCACTTTTATATTTGATATAATTTACTAGGTATAATATTAGTAGAAATACTAAAACTACAAAGAAGAAATAAAATTTAAGGAGAATGAAATTGAAAAAACTATCAGCAATTTTATTAGGTTTGCTTGGTGTAGTTACTCTTTCAGGATGTTCACAAAATGACCGTTCTGGAACGTTTTATGAAATCTTCGTAAAACCAATGGACTTGTCACTGAGTAAAATACATGAGTATACAGGAAGTTGGGGCTGGTCAATAGTTATTATTACTTTAGTAATCAGACTATTAGTTTTACCTTTCATGTTAAATAACTACAAAGTTCAAAATAAATCAAGAAAAGGACAAGAATTAGCTCGTCCAGAATTAGAAGTAGTTCAGAAAAAGCAAAAAGCTGCTAAAGAAAAAGAAGCTAGAGCAATTTCTAATGAAGAGAAAATGCAGGCTCGTAGTGAACTTATGGAATTACAAAGAGAGCAAATGGCTATCATGAAAAAATATGATGCAATGCCATTAAGTTTAGGTGGATGTTTACCAATGCTTATTCCACTTCCATTCTTAACTGGATTGTTCTATACGTTATCTAATCCGTTATATTCTGCTGGAATTACGGAATCAACATTCTTAGGGGTATTTAACTTAGGAACACGTTCGTACACATTACCTATAATAGCATTTATTGTTTATGCTATTCAAACTACATTAACTATGAAGTTAATGCCGACACCTACTCAACCAGGTCAAGAACAAATGCAAAGTCAAATGCAAATGATGCAATGGTTATCACCAATTATGATCACGGTCTTCTCATTCCTAGTTGCTGGAGCAGTAGCGGTGTACTATATCGTGGGGGGAATATTCATGATTTTCCAAACGTACTTAGGTCATGCACTATATCCGCCATATAAACCAGAAAAACAAAAGAAACAAACGTTTGATCCGGAAAAAGTTACATTAGTTTCTAATAAGAAAAAACGTAAATAATTAAACTTGGTCAGTGAACTTTAGCAATATAGTTTACTGACCTAGTTTTTTTGAAAAAAAAGTAAGAAAAGTTATCAATATAGTTGACGTTAGGGTATATATGTGTTAGAATTGAATTGTTGTGTAGCTCCTAAAATAGCTACTACAACCGCACGTATAAGGTAAATAAGAGAGAAATCCACCTTATATGGCGAGTCTTAGTAAAAAATATTTAAGGAGGTGCAGATATGTACGCAGTAATTAAAACAGGTGGGAAACAACTACGTGTTGAAGAAGGACAAACAATCTTAGTTGAGAAATTAGCAGCTGAAGTTGATTCTACAGTTACTTTTGACGAAGTAGTATTAGTAGGTGGAGAAACAACAAAAGTTGGTGCTCCTTTAGTAGCTGGTGCGACAGTAACAGCTAAAGTAGTTGCTCAAGGTAAAGGTAAAAAAATCACAGTATTTAAATACAAACCTAAAAAGAACAATCACCGTAAATTAGGTCATCGTCAACCTTTCACTAAATTAGTAGTTGAAAAAATTAACGCTTAATCATGATTAAGGTGGAAATCATAAAAGAAGTTGAAGTTATTAAACAAGTAACAGTTGATGGACATGCTGATTATGCAGAACATGGTTCTGATATAGTTTGTGCAGGTGCTTCTGCTGTAGTATTCGGTTTAATTAATGCGGTAGATGCACTAGATGATGATGTTCAATTTGACATTTCAGCTAATGAGGATGTAACTGGACATTTAACATATAGATCGTTAAAATCTACTGATAAAGAACAACTTCTACTAAATGCAATGTTAGTTGCATTAAAAACAATTGAAGAAAATTATTCAGATTATATAACTATTGAAGTAAGAGAGGTGAAATTGACATGATGTTACAATTAAATTTACAATTCTTCGCATCTAAAAAAGGGGTAGGTTCTACTAAAAACGGACGTGACTCTGAATCAAAACGTTTAGGTGCTAAAAGAGCTGACGGTCAGTACGTAACTGCAGGTTCTATCTTATACAGACAACGTGGGACAAAAATTTGGCCAGGAACTAACGTAGGAAAAGGTGGAGATGATACATTATTCTCACTAGTTGACGGAGTTGTACGTTTCGAAAGATACGGACGTAGCCGTAAAAAAGTTTCTGTTTATCCACAAGCTTAATAAGCACGAAAAAGGTATTTACAAATTTGTAGATACCTTTTTTATTTTTGGAAAATATTAATGTGTTATTAACAAATTTTATGTAATTAATGTAAGAATTTGTAATAATATTTTAATATTTCTAGTTTTAGATTTTTGTTGTACTTTTAAAATTTATATGGTAAAATTTATTTGTGTGTTTAAAGATACACGCAACATATACTAGGAGGACAAAAAAGTGTCAGCACTTTGGCAAGAAATTTTATTTTCTTTTTTAGGAGGTCTGGGATTATTCCTATTCAGTATTAAGTACATGGGGGACGGACTTCAATTAATAGCCGGGGAGAAAATGCGATATGTTTTAGATAAATATACATCTAAACCACTTATGGCTGTCTTAGCCGGGATTATTGTTACGATACTTATTCAATCAAGTACAGGAACTATCGTAATTACTATCAGTTTAGTAGGAGCAGGATTATTAAAAACGAAACAAGCAATTGCTATTGTTATGGGTTCTAATATAGGAACTACATTAACATCATTCATTATCGGGTTTAATATTTCTAAATATGCACTTCCTTTAATTTTCTTAGGAGCAGCGTTTTTATTCTTTACTCGTGCTAAATTAGTAAATAACATAGGTCGTGTAATATTTGGTTTTGGTGGAATTTTTTATGCACTTAAAATGATGGCTACAGCTATGGGACCTATGAAAGATATGTCTTGGTTCCAAAATGTATTAGAGCATATTAATGATAGTGCAGTAGTAGGGGTAGGAGTAGGTACATTCTTAACAGTATTAATTCAATCTTCTGCAGCAACTATAGCTATTTTACAAAACTTATACGCAGATGGAGCTTTAAGTTTAACAGGAGCTTTACCTGTGTTATTCGGGGATAATATCGGAACAGCGATTACAACTGCAGCATTAGCGATGATAGGAAGTAATATTGCAGCAAAACGAGTTGCTGCATCTCACGTATTGTTTAACGTTATCGGTACTATAATCTGTTTAATTGCTTTAGTTCCTTACGGAGCATTTATTCAGTATTTAGAAACTACGTTAGGTCTAGAACCTAAGATGACAATTGCATCAGCACACGGTACATTTAATATACTAAATACAATATTACAATTCCCATTTATTAGTGTATTAGTTGTGATTGTAACGAAACTTATTCCTGGAGAAGATGAACAAATCAAATACAGTACACAATACCTTGACAAATCACTTATTGCAAGTGCACCAGCGGTAGCTTTAGGTCAAGTTCAAAAAGAATTTGTTGAAATGTTAATATTATCTAAGAAAAGTTTACGCAATTCTGTAGAGTACTTTATGAATCGTGATGAACAATTACGTGAAAAAGGCGAAACTTACGAAGATGCAATTAATAATTTTGATGAACAAATGACTGATTACCTAACTTTATTATTTAGGGAAAAATTAAGTCCTAAAGAAGGTTTAATTGCCTCAACATTATTAGATGGAACTCGTGACGTTGAAAGAATTGGTGACCACGCTAGAGATATTGTTTTATCAGTTGATTATCAAATTAGAAAAAAATTGAAATTCTCTGATGGTGCAAAAGAAGAAGTACAAGAGATGTTTGATCTTTGTAATGATATAATTTTAAAAACTATTAAATCATTAGAAGAAAACAACATAGCTTTAGCAGGAGCGGCGTTAGCGGCATGTGAAAACATATATGCACTAGAAAAAGCTGCTCGTAAGAGACATACTCAACGTATGAAAGATGGAGATTGTGAAATTCCAGCTGGAGTAGTTTATATGGACTTAATTCAACATTTTACACGTGTTTGTGAGCATACAAGAAACATTCTTGAAAAAGAAATTCAAGGTCATATGTAATCATGTCTAATAAACAAAAAATACTTATAATTCTATTTATTATTATGTTATTAATAGTATTAGTTTTATATAAATTATATCAAATACAATTAGGATAAAAATTATAAACGAAAATGTAGAGAAATCAATGTTATTTCTACTATGTTTTCGTTTTTTTCTTTGTAAATACTAGTATTCGTGATATAATAAGGTAGTCGATTTATATAAAGTTTAAGAAAAATATTGAAAGGAAATAAACATGTTTCAAGATAAAAAAGTTTATACAACGCAATGGGCTGGAAAAACATTAACAGTTGAATTAGGTGAAATGGCTCGCCAAGCTAATGCAGCAGTAGTAGTAAAATATGGAGATACTGTTGTATTAACAACTGCAGTTGCTTCAAAAGAAGCAAAAGATGTAGATTTCTTCCCGCTAACAGTTAACTATGAAGAAAAAATGTACGCAGTAGGGAAAATACCAGGAGGATTCTTACGTAGAGAAGGTCGTCCAGGAACTGAAGCTACTCTAGCTGCTCGTCTTATCGATAGACCGATTAGACCATTATTCGAAGATGGATTCAGAAATGAAGTACAAGTTATTTCAACTGTTTTATCAGTTGAATATGATTGTGATCCGGTAATGGCAGCAATGCTAGGAAGCTCACTATCATTATCAGTATCAAATATTCCATTCAAAGGACCAATTGCTGGTGTTACTGTAGGATATGTTGATGGAGAATACGTAATTAACCCAACAGTTGAACAAATGGAACGTTCTACAGTTGACTTAAAAGTTGCTGGAACAATTGATGCGATTAACATGGTTGAAGCAGGTGCAAAAGAAGTATCTGAAGAAATTATGTTAAATGCAATTATGTTTGGACATGAAGAAATTAAACGTCTAATTGCATTCCAACAACAAATTGTTGATGAAATTGGTCAAGAAAAAATGGCTGTAGAGTTAAAAGTTATTGATGAAACAATCTATAAAGAAGTTCTTTCAATGGCATTATCTCAAATGAAAGAAGCTATTGCTATTAAAGATAAACAAGAACGAGATGAAGCTATTTCAGCTGTTAAAGAAAAAGTTCTTGAAGTATTTGAAGAAAAAGCAACTGATGAAGATGAACTTGATATTGTAAAAGAAGCAAAATTATCACTAGATAAAATTGTAAAAGATGAAGTTCGTCGTGAAATCACTGAAGATAAAATCAGACCGGATGGACGTGCTTTAACAGAAATTAGACCATTGGCTTCAAGAGTTGATGTATTACCAAGAACGCATGGATCTGCATTATTCACTCGTGGACAAACTCAGTCTTTAGGTGTTGTAACATTAGGTAACTTATCAGATGAGCAAATCATTGATGATTTAACTCAAGAAGAAAACAAGAGATTTATGTTACACTATAATTTCCCAGCATTCTCAGTTGGTGAAGTTGGATTTAGTCGTGCGCCAGGACGTCGTGAAATTGGTCACGGTGCATTAGGTGAGCGTGCATTAGCCCAAGTAATTCCATCTAAAGAAGATTTCCCATATACAATCCGTATTGTATCAGAAATTTTAGAATCTAATGGATCAAGTTCACAAGCTACAATCTGTTCTGGATCAATGGCTCTTATGGCAGCAGGAGTTCCAATTAAAGCTCAAGTAGCTGGTATTGCGATGGGATTAGTTAAAAAAGATGAACACTATACTATTTTAACTGATATTCAAGGTATGGAAGATCACCTTGGGGATATGGACTTCAAAGTTGCAGGTACATCTGAAGGTATTACAGCACTTCAAATGGATATTAAAATCGATGGTTTAAGTGAACAAATCTTAAAAGAATCATTAGAACAAGCACGTGTTGGTAGATTACAAATTTTAGAGCACATGAACAGTATTATCTCTGAACCTCGTCAAGAAGTTTCTACATTTGCACCGAAAATTAAAATCATTAAAATTAAACCTGAAAAAATTAAAGATGTTATTGGTTCAGGTGGTAAAGTTATCAATGAAATCATTGAAAAAACTGGTGTTAAAATTGATATAGAACAAAATGGAGATGTATTTATCTCTTCACCTGAAATCGAAGGAATTAATAAAGCTATCGAAATTATCGAAAACATCACACGTGAAGCAGAAGTTGGTGAAATCTATCTTGCTGAAGTTAAACGTATTGAAAAATTCGGTGCATTCGTTGAATTATTCCCAGGAGTAGATGCGTTAGTACATATTTCTAAATTAGCTGAAGAAAGAGTAAATAAAGTTGAAGATGTTGTAAAAGTTGGAGACACTCTTAAAGTTAAAGTAATTAAAATTGATGAGAAAGGTCGCGTAGACGCAGCAGCTCATTTCTAGGAGAAACTTATGGAGTTATTTGAAAAAGAAAGACGTGGAATCTATGTCTATTTTAAAAGTTTTAAAGATTTAAATAAATTAGAAAAATATGGGAACTTTATTTCTTATTCTAAAAGAGGTAGGTATGCATGCATTTATGTGGATGAAACTAGAATAGAAAGTATTGTTGCAGACCTTAAGAAGAAGAAATTCGTAAAAAAAGTAGAATTATCAGAAATGTCAAATTTACATTTATGTTTTGAGCATTTAGATAGTAATTTACAAACAAAACAATAATATTATAATAAGGGGGAGGCGAAAGCCATATTCTCCCTTATTTTAAAGAAATCATTAATAAGTAATATATTATATATTTATTGTGAGGAAACATGAGAGTAATAGCAGGAAAATATAGATCTATAAAATTAAATGCCGTTGACGGTATAAATACAAGGCCAACAACAGATAAAATAAAAGAAAATTTATTTAATATGATAGATTGCTATGATTGTAAAGTACTAGATCTTTTCGGTGGAACTGGTGGTTTAGGAATTGAAGCTTTAAGTCGTGGTGCTAAACATGCTACTTTCATTGACGGTAGTAATAATGCGATTAAGGTTATTAAAAGTAATATTGAAAAATGTAGAATTAGTAATGATGATTATTCTTTATATAGAAATGATTTCAAACGTGCTTTGAAGATTTTCGGGAAGAAGGAAGAAAAATTTGATTTGATTTTTCTAGATCCACCATATGATAAAGGATTAATAGATGATGCATTGAAAAATATTTTTGATAATCAGTTATGTAATGATGGTGCTTTAATTGTCTGTGAGAAGAGTAATACAGAAAAAATCACCATTATAAATGAAAATATCGAAGTAATAAAAGAAAAACAGTATGGAATTACAGACATAGTAATTTTTGAATATATGGAGAAATAAAATGAAAAGAAAAATAGCGATTGTACCTGGTAGTTTTGATCCTATTACTTACGGGCATATTGATATAATAAACAGAAGTGCTGAATTATTTGATGAAGTAATAGTAGCTATTTTGGTAAATCCTGACAAGAAATATTTATTTTCACTTGATGAGAGAGTGGAGATGATAAATGAAACAATTAAAGAAATTCCAAACGTTAAAGTTGATTCATTTTCAGGATTATTAGTAAATTATGCAAAGCAGGTAGGCTCAAATGTCATTGTTAGAGGATTAAGGGCGGTATCTGATTTTGAGTATGAGATGCAGTTAACATTTATGAATAAGGCGTTAGACGAAAACATTGAAACATTTTATATGATGGCTAATAAACAATATTCATTCATCAGTTCTAGTATTGTAAAAGGTGTTTCAGGTTTTGGTGCAGATTTATCGAAATTTGTACCTAAACATGTTGAAGAACGCTTAGAAAAAAAGACGAAAGAGAGAGGATAAAATTGAAGAAAATCCTGTTTACTGGAGGGGGTTCAGCAGGTCACGTATCTGTTAATGTTGCCTTAATTCCAGAATTCAAAAAAAATGGATATGAAATCTCGTATATTGGTAGTAAAACTGGTATAGAAAACGAGATGATTGGTAAAATTCCAGAGGTTAAGTACTATAAAATAAGTTCAGGAAAGTTACGAAGATATTTTTCATTGGAGAATTTTATTGATCCATTTAAAGTACTAAAAGGAATTGTAGATTCTTTATTAGTATTAAAAAAGGAGAAACCAAATTTTGTATTTTCAAAAGGTGGATTTGTGAGTGTTCCAGTTTGTATCGCAGCTAGATTACTTAAGATTCCAGTTGTCTTACATGAGTCGGATCTTACACCAGGACTTGCAAATAAAATCAACATAAAGTTCTGTAATCATATTTTTACAACATTTGAAGATACACAAAAGTTCTTACCTAAAGGAAAAGCTAGTCTAATAGGTGCTATTGTAAGAGATGATATTTATACAGGTGATGCTAATCGCGCTTATGAACTAACAGGATTCACATCGGAAAAACCTGTGTTGCTTGTTATGGGTGGATCATTAGGATCAAAAATTCTAAATGATTATATTTGGAATAATATTGATGAACTAATCAACAAATATCAGATAGTTCACCTTGTAGGTAAAGGATTATTAAATGATAGTGTTGAAAAAGAAGGTTATAAGCAATATGAATTTTTAGCTAAAGAACTATTTGATGTACTGAAAATAACAGATTTTGCAGTTTCGAGAGCTGGAGCTAATGCCTTGTATGAATTTTTAGCTTTAGATTTACCTCCAATCTTAGTACCACTTGGAACTAATCAGAGTAGAGGTGATCAAATAGAAAACGCCAAGTTCTTTGAAAAAAATGGTTTCGCGAAAGTTGTCGCTGAAGAAGATTTCACCAATTTACCTGTTGATCAAATCTTTGATTTTTATGATAAACTTGATGATTATAAGAATTCAATGAAAGATTATAAAAAAGAAAAACGTGTTATTAATGACGTAAGTGAATTTTATAATAAAATAATTGAAAAAATAGGAGGTGAAAAATAGTATGAACAGATTAAAAATTACTTTTTACTTGAAACTTCTGATTTTGATTATTTTAGCATTTGTAGCAATTAAATTTCCGAATAATGATATCGATAGAATTATCGCTGATTTAATTGAGATTAAATCGTTGGCAACATTAGCTAAAATAATTTCATTAGTTTTTAATGATAAACTATTATTATTAATAATGGTTCTTTTATCAGTATTTCTAGTATGGATTAAAGAATTGAAAAAAGCTGTGTTTATTTTCTTTAGTGCTGGATTAGGTGGATTCTTCTTATCTGCATTAAAATACAGCATCCAAAGGGTTAGACCTCTACCTGAGATTCATGATGGTTTTAGTTTCCCAAGTGGACATTCTACATTTGTAGCATTATTTTTCTTAGCATTATTGTTTGTAATAAATAAAAAAGAAATTTTAAAAGTAATTGCTACTTTTGCAATAATTGCAATACCAATTTCAAGAATGGTTTTAGGTGCACACTTTTTAAGTGACGTTATTGCAGGATTATTACTTGGAAGCTTAGTAGTAGACTTTATGAAAGTCTATTATGTAAAAATTTATGATTTAATAATGAGGGTTTTAGGAAAAACAAATGAATAGATTAAAAAATAATGAGGGTTTTAGGAAAAACAAATGAATAGATTAAAAAATAAAGAGGGTATAGTTGCAATCATTATTGCAATAATTCACTTTGCTCTATGGTATTATTTCGCATATGTCAGATTTGATGTGAATAATGTGAAATCCTATAAGTATATTTTAGGATTACCAGAATGGTTTTTTTACAGTTCGATAGTAGTAAGTATTTTAATAATAATATTAGTTATTATTTGTACAAATCTTTTGCTTAATGATGAAATAAAAGAGGAGGAAAAATAATGACGAATACATTAGATTACAAAATACTAATTCTATTTGCAACAATATTTTTAGCGATAATTTTATTACCGTTAATGATGAACCGTATGAGTAAAGCGGAACACCATGGTGGTTTTTTCGAAAAGTACTATTTAGCAGATAGAAAAGTAAGTGGAATAGTACTTGCGATAACATTAATGTCAACTTATGGATCAGCTTCAACGTTTTTAGGTGGTCCTGGAGTAGCGTATAAACTTGGTTATGGTTGGGTTCTTCTAGCTGTAATCCAAGTTGTAACTGGCTATTTTGTACTATTAGTCTTGGCAAAAAAATTTAAAAATGCTGCACAAAAAATTAATGCGATAACTATAAGTGATTATTTAAGAAATAGATATAATTCAAAATTAGTTGCATTTATTTCTACTTTGGCTATGATAGTATTTCTAATTGCTGCGATGAGTGCCCAATGGGTTGGAGGAGCAAAATTATTGTCAGCATTTATGGGTATTGAATATAAGACTGGTATAGTTCTTATTTCAGTAATTATTATATTTTGTGTAGTATTCGGTGGATTGAAGAATATTTTAATTACCGATATGATTCAAGGTTTAATAATGATATTTTCTACAATAATTTTACTGTTTGCAGTAATTAATTATGGTGGAGGAATTGATCAGATTACAGCGAACCTGGTTAATATTAATGAAAAGATATTAACTCCTTTTGGAGCTAATGGAAGTTTAACACCTAGTTATGTTAGTTCGTTTTGGGTATTAGTTGGAGTTGGGGTTATAGGTATCCCGCAGATTGCTATCAACTCAATGTTATATAAGAATAAAAGAAGTTTAAAACAATCTATTATCGTCGGATCAATAGTAATATTTATCGTAATGTTCGGAGTACATTTAATTGGAGTTATGGCTAGAGGAGTTTTCCCAGACATAAAAGACTACGATTCAGTAATTCCTATAATTACATTAAAAGTACTTCCATGGTATTTAGCCGCGTTGGTACTTGCAGCTCCTATGGCAGCTATTATAACAACTGTGAATGCTCAATTCTTATTAATATCATCGGCTTTGATAAAGGACTTATTATTTAATAACAAGTTTATAAAAGAAAAAATTACAAGTAAAAAAGTTCCTATATTTGTTTATGGGGTAAATATTTTAGTAATTTTACTTATAATGTTATTAAGTATGAGACCACCTAGTTTAATAGTTAATGTAAATCTATTTGCTTTTGGTGGATTAGAAGCAACATTCTTATGGCCTATATTATTAGGTTTATATTGGAAAAAAGCTGAGAAATATGGAGCATTAAGTTCGATAGTAGTAGGTTTACTTAGTTATATACTAATAAAAACAGTTTATGTAATTAAATTTATTGAACCTGTTGTGATATCATTATTAATCTCACTTGTGGTATTTATGATGGTTTCATTAATAGCTAGTAAAAAACAATTGAAAAAATAGTTATATTGTAATAAAATAAAAATAATAGAGTAAGGAGGTAGGACAATGTCAAAAAAAGTTATTGTAAAACATACAGATGCTGAGAAATTTACTGTAAGTAATATGCTTACTGTAGGAAAAGAATATGAAGTAGTAAATGAAACAGAAGAATATGTATTTGTGGTAGATAATAGCGGTAAAGTTGGTGGTTATTACCACGATTATTTCGAAGAAGTAAAATAATATAAGGGGTAATATTATGAAAAATAATACTATAAAGAATACAGTTCTAGTTGTTTTATTTATAATATTAGCACCACTTATTCTTGTAGGGGTAACAACCGTAGGAAATTCACTTGGAGGAAAATCTAAAGATAAGGTAGTTCAAACTACAGAACAACAAACAGCTAAAGTTCCAGAAGAAACTAAAGCTGAAAGTAATAATAATATACCTAAGGCTAGTAATTCTAAAGTAACAGAAGGAACTACTTCTAAAAAAGAGTCAACAAATAATAATAACAATAATGATACTAATACTGAAAAGAGTGAATCTTCAGGTGTAGTAAGTACAACTCCTGTAGCAGGTCAAGATTATGTGATTAAATCAGGTGATTCATTATTTGTTATCGCCTCTAAAGCATATGGAGAAGCGAATGCTCAAAATGGTGTAGAAAAAATAAAAGAAGCTAATAATATTAGTAATAATAATATTGCAGCTGGACAAAAAATTCAAATACCGAAAATATAAAAAAGGCTCTTTGTCAAATTCGGGGCATGGAGAAAAATAGGAAATGAAATCTAGGCAGCATTTTGCTGCTTAGATTTTTTCTTGTTTTCTTTAAGTTTGACATTATTTTTATACTCAGAAACAAATAATCTAGACATAATTAAAATGCGTAATCTGAAATTACTAAAGCTAGAATATCCATAAGATACTCTCTTTAGTAGTTTTATTTTATTATTAAATCCTTCTAATGGACCATTAGAATACTTATATTTAACAGCATTAAGCATATACTCTTTGTGCTTTTTCATAGTATTTATAGCTTTAGATACACCTTTAGATAATCCTCTAGTATCCATATCTATATACTTCTCTAATTCTACAGAATCTTTAGCCTTAATAGCTTCTCTTATCTCATGCACTCTCTCATAGCTAGGTGTAAATTCATCATCTATAGCTAATATATAATCTAATACTTCTTTTCTAGTTACATAGCGTTTAAAGCTTCTAGAATAGAATGTTTTTGTTGAATTTACTTTATCTCTATCTTCTAATATTACTTTCCAGAAGTTCTTTAAAATAGTGTAAGTAGAACTTTTTTTATTCTTATATTGGTTCATTAGTTTTATTCTAGCTTTATTTAATTCTCTATTAATATTTTGTACCATATGGAATCTATCTATAATTATTTTAGCGTTAGGAAACATCTCTCTAATCATATTCATATAAGGAGGGTAAATATCTATACAGATTGTTTTTACTTTCTTTCTTACTTTCCTTGGATATCTCATAAAGTACTGTTTTAATATATGTTGAGTTCTTCCATCTACAATATCTATAAAATCATGTGTTTTAGCATCTAAGAATACGAAGCTCATTCCATTTTTACTGTCTTTAGTTGACTTTATCTCATCAAAACATAGGTGTTCTGGTAGGTTTGAATGAGTCTTAATTTCTACGGCTTCTCTACATGATTTCATTACTCTTACTACTGTAGATACTGATACATTACTTAATTCAGCTATATCTTTAAATGATATTGTCTTAGAAAGATTCTTCATAATGTGAAATATAAGATTTTTAGATATACTGCAGTGTTTTTGTACAAATAATGTTTCAGCACAAAACTTAGAATTACATTCTTTACATTTAAAGCGTTGTTTCTTTAATCGTAGATATGTAGGGCATTCTGATATCTTTAATAAAGCTACTTTTAATGGATCTGTGAATCCATTTTTAACTATATTATTTCCTTCTTTTATACAACCACAGTTTGTACAACACTTTGGATTGTATGATAAAGTCCCATGAAATACGAATGTATCTTGACCGTCTACATTAATTAAATCAAGTTTATCATCCATAGTTATATTTTGGTCTTTTATTAATAGTAAATTTGTGATAAAATTAGACATGACAAATATCCTTTCTTAGTTAATTATTTTTCTACACTTTAATTATATTGGGTATTTGTCTTTTTGTATATAAAAATTGAAATCCGGGGCTGGAATTTTTCCATGCCCCGGATTTAGTATACAACCATAAAAAAGAAATCATCTCAAAACTTAATGAGATGATTTCTTTTTGTTAAATTGCTTTGCGTTTTGAAAAAATAGAATATATCACACTAATCACTAATCCAACAAGAACTAGAGATATTGCTACATAAAATGCATCTGTAAAGTCACCGTTGTGCTTTTCTGCAATACCAGCAGCGTACTTAGGAGCAAAAAATGCAGCAGTAGAGAATCCTATAAATACAATTCCATAGTTTACTCCTTGGTTAATAGGACCGAATGTTTTCATTACTAATGGTGCGAAGACTCCCATAGTTCCTCCAAAACATAAACCAAGGAGAACAAGTCCAACTGTAAGACCAAGAGTAGTTCTTATATTAACTAGAATTAATAAAGATATAGCAATTACTGAGTAGATAGCAATAAGAGTTTTTTCATGACCGATTTTATCCGAAACTATTCCCCAGACGATACGTCCTAAACAGTTTGATAAAGCATAAATACTAACAAATGTAGCTGCAACGGAAGCAGTTAGTCCAAACATAGTTTGGCTAATAACTGATGCATTTGATGCTACCATAAGACCAGAGAATGCACCGATAGCAAACATTGAGATTATGAAGTAAAATGATAAACTCATTAGCATCTGTTTCCAGTTTTTGTTAGCAGCTTCTTGCTTAATTTCAGCCACAGGTTGAACCCAACCTTCAGGTTGATAATTTGCAGGAGCAACTTTTATGAAGAATAGAGCTATAATAATGATTACTAAGTAAACACTACCTAGGTAGATGAATGCATTGTGTACTCCATAATTAGCTATAAGACTATGTGCGATTGGAGCGGCAATTACACTAGCACCACCCATAGCACCAGTTATTAGACCAGCAGCTAATCCTCTTTTATCAGGAAAGAATCTAAGTGCATTACTTATAATTCCAGAGTATGCAAATGCTTGTCCGACACCTGATAATACACCATAGCTAAAATATAACATTCCTTTTGTAGTAGCAAATCCAGTAAGAATAAATCCGACAGCAAATAGTATTCCTCCTAAAATTATAGAAATATTCGCTTTTCCTTTATCTGTAATAAATCCTCCAAGAATAGTAGGAATAGGGGCGATAGCAGCATTTATAGTAAATGCTAGAATAACATCTGGCATACTCCATCCTTTTGAAACACTTAGAGGTTTTGCAAAAACACTAAAAGAATATAGTGATCCAGCACACAACAAAATTGCCATTGAGGCGAATAAAACAGTCCATCTTGTATTTTTTTTCATTTAATCATCCTTTCAAAAAAATATTTATGTAAACTAATATGTTAACATTAAAAATTCGGCTAATCAATAGATTAGTCGAATTTTTAATGAGATTTAATAAAGATATCAATATTTCTAATTATTCTTGAAATCATTATTTAGTATTTCTAATTTTTTTATTAATATGTTAATTTGTTCATCTGAAAGACTCAGACTTAATCTAATATAGTTTTCACCACCTTGACCAAAAACATGGCCAGGCATAGTAACAATTCTATATTTTTTTAGTAATAATTCAAAGAAACTTTGGCTGTCATATCCGTTTTTAACTTTTAACCAGATAAAAATTCCACCTTCTGGTTTAAAATATGAATATCCCAATTCATCAAGTTTAGAAGTTATTTTATCTATTCTTTTTGAATAAGTTTCTTTTATATGACTAGTTAAGTTTTTATAATTTTTTAATGCAGTTATTACTGTATCCTGAATTGCTCCATAGATATTAGCGTGGAAAATTGTATTATATTCTTTTAGTCCACGAATAATTTCTTTGTTCCCAACAGCAAAACCAATTCTTAGACCTGAAATTGAGAAGTTTTTGGAAAACGAGAAAAATTCAATTCCTACTTCTTTAGCTCCTTCAGTTTGCATAAATGCTGGAGAGTATCCTTCTTTATAATAGAAATCAGAATATGCATGATCTTGAAGAACTACGATATTATTTTCTTTTGCCCACTTGACTGTTTGTTCATAAAACTCTTTCGTAGCTACTGCACCAATAGGATTAGAAGGATAGTTTAAAAATATAAGTTTAGCATCTCTAAGCACTTCTTCAGGAATATCAGAATAGTCTAGTAAATAATTATTTTCTTGTTTCAATTCTATCTCTTCATATTTAGCTTGGGCTAATGCAATTCCTTGAATGTAGTCAGGATAACTTGGTACTGGTAATAACACCGTATCATTTGGATTTAGTAGTACTGAAGGAATACTTGATAATCCAGATTTAGTACCAAATACTAAAGCAATTTCACTTTTAGGATTTGCGTCAATATTATAGTTTTCTTTCAACCACTGAGATATTTCATTTAATAATGTTACTTTTCCATCAAATGCTCCATATCTCATATTTTCAGGTTTTCTTATAGCTGTTTCCAATTCTTTAAGTAAAAGTTCAGGGGTATCAGAGTCTGGAACTCCGATACCCGCATTTAATAATGGATTACCATTTGAACTTTCCTCAGAGATTAATTTGAAAATAGGGTAGAATACATTTTCAGGAATATTTTTAATTGTATTTGATAATTCAATTTTCATAATTAATCACGTCCTTGTTAATTATTTTCCAGGTTTGTCAAATCCTTTGAAATCTTTATTGATGATTTCATCAAATTCTTTAGATTGAACGATTTCTACTAAATCTTTAGCGAATTGTTTGTCTTTGTTTGCAGTAGTTACAACAACGTTGTTACGGTTGTTTTCGTTCATTTTTTCTAAGATTAATGCTTTTGTTAAATCAAATTTAGCAGCAAGTGCGAAGTTTCCTGGTACTGCAGCAAGTGTAGTACTACTTAATGATCTAGCAAGTTGACCGGCTTCTAATTCTGTAAATTTAAGTTTTTTAGGATTTTCTACTACATCGTTTTTAGTGATTTTTAGTACGTCAGTATTAGGTTTGATTTTGATTAAATCAGCAGCAGCTAATAATGCATAAGCACGAGCAGCGTTTGAAGGGTCATTTGGAAGAGTTACTTCAGCACCTTCTGGTAAATCTTTAAGATCTTTAACTTTATCAGAATATAATCCCATTGGTGCAGTTGGAACAGGAGCAAGTGCTGTTAAGTCCATTCCATTTTGTTCAGCAAATTTTTTCATGTAAATTTTGTGTTGGAATAAGTTTGCGTCTAATTCACCACTGTTTAAAGCTTTGTTAGGTTGGATGTAATCTGAGAATTCTGTTACTTTAACTGTATATCCTTTTTTCTCAAGAAGAGGTTTAAGTGCTTTGTTTACCATATCAGCATAAGGACCAGATGTTGCACCTATTTTTATTTCTTTTTTCTCTCCACCACCATTATTGCTTGAGCTTGTAGCTCCACAAGCAGCTAGAGTAATAGCTAAAAACGCTGTAAAAACAACTGTTAATAATTTTTTTAGTTTGTTCATAAATATAAATCTCCTTTAAATTAATTTTTTTTTAATTTTTTTGAAATTGAATTTCCTATATATTGTGTAATTTGGACTAAGATAATTAATAGAATTACTGTAATCCACATTGTGAAATTATCAAAACGATAATAACCATATCTAATCGCAAGGTCTCCAATTCCACCACCACCAACAACACCAGCCATTGCTGAAAAAGCAATTAGGTTGATTAAAGTTAGAGTAATAGATTGGATAATTCCAAACATAGCTTCAGGTATTAAAACTTCTTTAACTATTAATTTTAGAGAAGCTCCAGAAGCAACTGCTGACTCAATAACACCATAGTCTATTTCATTTAGTGAAGTATCAACTAATCTCGTAAATAGAGGTATAGCTGCAACTGTTAGTGGAACTATTGCTCCAGTAGGTCCAGTTGATTTTCCTAATAAAAATAGAGTAAATGGTATCAAGAATACCAAAAGAATAATAAATGGAATAGAACGAATTGTGTTAACTAGAAAATCGACCGTTTTATAAATAATAACATTTTTGAACAGAAGTCTATTACTAGTTAAGAATAAAACTACTCCTAAAAATAATCCGACAATTACTGTAATTATTATTGAAACACTTATCATGTATAATGAATCGGCAAATGATTTAATTAATTCTGGTTGAAGATTTTTCCATTGTTCTATTAAACTTAGATTATTTTCCATATACATTCACCTCCACATCATTAACTTGATCAATTAAGTGATTTACAAATTTCTCTGTGTTATCAGGTTCACCGACTACTGAAAAAGTTAAGCTTCCTAACTGTTTATTTTGAATGTATTCGATTCGACCAGCAAGTATGTTAGTAGTAACATTATATTTATTAGCTAAAGTTTGAATTAGAGGCTCTTTAGTTGCTTCACCTTTAAAAATAACCCTTATTACAGTTTCATTTTTATAATGTTCAGCAAGATGCTCTTCAAAATCTTCATCATTGTGTAGATTAGCTATAAATTCTTGCATTAATTTCGTTTTTGGATTTGAGAAAATCTCATAAACAGAATTTAACTCGATAATTTCACCATTTTCCATTACTGCTACATTATCACAAATTTGTTTTATTACTTCCATTTCATGAGTAACAAGAATAATTGTGATTCCTAATTTACGATTGATTTCTTTTAATAAAGACAAAATTTGTTTAGTTGTAACAGGGTCTAATGCACTTGTTGCTTCATCACAAAGTAATAATTTTGGATTATTTGCCAAAGCTTTAGCAATACCGACACGTTGCTTTTGACCACCAGAAAGTTGGCTTGGATAAACATTCTTTTTATCAGAAAGTCCTACAAGTTCTAACAATTCATCTATTCTTTTTGGAATATCTTTCGGATCAACATCTCCGGCTTTTAAATTAAATGCAATATTTTCACCTACAGTTTTAGAACTAAGAAGATTAAACTGTTGAAAAATCATTCCAATTTTTTGCCTGTATGATCGTAAATCCTTTCTATTTAGTTTGTTAACAACTTGGTTATCTACAATTACTTCTCCTTCAGAAGGCGTTTCTAATAGGTTAAGACATCGTAGAAGAGTACTTTTTCCAGCACCTGAGTAACCGATAATTCCAAAAATTTCACCAGCTTTTACATGAAGGTTAGTAGGTTTTAACGCTTGGATTTCTTTACCTTTTTGATAAAAGGTTTTGCTAACATTATTAAGATTAATCATATATTTCTCCTTTCTTATAATAAAAAGACGTACTCTAGCTTTTGCTAAAGGACGTCTTAACGTGTTACCACCTTTATTTATACAATAATCACTTATTGTACCTCAGTAAGTTACAAACATAACTTTTGCTATAACGGGCAATACCGTAGTAAAAACTATATGCTCAAAGTCCATTTCTCTTACATCTAACTATTCTCTTTCAGCAACCGAGAACTCTCTAAAAGTAGATTGTAAGATTCTACTTATCAATGCATTAAATTGTTAATGAATATATTCTAGCATAAATTTTCTGACAATGCAACAAAAAAATTCAAAAGTTTACATGAAGAATGTTAATTCTCGGGATAATGACTATCTCTAACTAAAAAAATATAATACTGATTTTAACTGTTTTAAAAGATTAATGTCATATATTAACTAATAAATCGATGCAATATTTTAAAATACATATCCTATTAAAAGTTTGTTGCATTAGGTCTTTTATGATATAATGAAGGATGTTACATAGGAGGAATTATGTTTAAATTTTTTAGAAAAACTGAACAAGTACAAAAAACTGAAAAACAAGAATTAAAAAAAATTCCGACACACGTTGCTATAATAATGGATGGTAATGGACGTTGGGCTAAAAAAAGAAATATGCCTAGAATTAAAGGACACTATGAAGGAATGCAAACTGTAAAAAAAATCACAAAGTATGCATCAAAATTAGGTGTTAAATATTTGACTTTATATGCATTTTCTACGGAAAACTGGGCTAGACCGAAGGAAGAAGTTAGTTATTTAATGGATCTTCCAGAGAAGATGTTTAGTAGTTTTATGCCAGAACTTATGGAAAATAACGTAAAAGTTGAAGTCATAGGTGTGGTAGAAAAACTTCCAGAAAATACTAGAAAAGCAGTTAATGATGCAATTGAACAAACAAAAAATAATACAGGATTAAAATTAATTTTTGCCTTAAATTATGGTTCTAAAGACGAAATGTTAAGGGCAATTAAACAAATTGCAAAAGATGTTCAAGATAATAAATATAGTGCTGAAGAAATTTCTGAAGAGCATGTTAGTGCAAATCTATTTACATCTAATACACCAGATCCTGATTTATTAATAAGAACTTCAGGAGAACAAAGAATTTCAAACTTCTTACTGTGGCAAATTGCTTATAGTGAGTTTTTATTCACAAAAGTAGCTTGGCCTGATTTTAATGAAGATGAATTCTATCAAGCTTTATTAGAATATCAAAGTAGAGATAGAAGATTTGGAGGTTTAAATGAAGACTAGGATAATAACGGCTATAGTAGCATTAATTGTTTTCTTACCTTTATTATTTTTAGGTGGAGATTATTTCAAATTTACAACTTTTGCACTTGGTGTGATGGCTATGTATGAAATAGTTAGAATGACTTTTAAGGAAACTAACATCGTAGTTTTAAGTTTATCGTCATTAGCAGGAGCATTATTTTTTTTACATAGTGAAGTTTCATCATTATTACAGTATTCTATAGTATATTTAATATTAATTGGTATGTTAGGTACTGTTGTTGTGACTGGGCATAAAATTAAATTAGTTGAAATTGGTTCGATAATATTCGTAACTGTTTATATATTTGTTGGTTTCTATTGTTTATTTATGTTGAGAAACTTAAGTTTAAGCCATGTAGCGTATTTATTACTTACTATTTGGTTTACAGATAGTTTTGCATATTTTGGTGGAATGAAATTTGGAAAAAATAAACTTTCACCTAATATAAGTCCAAATAAATCAATAGAAGGTTCAGTAATTGGAAGTGTATCATCGATAGCGATAGCATTATTGTTCTTCTTTACAACTAATATTTTTTCAAATTTATTAGTTGCAATTGTTGTAACATTGATAGTAAGTGTAATCGGACAATTTGGTGATTTAATTGAATCAGCATATAAAAGAGAATATCAAGTTAAAGATAGTAGTAATTTATTACCAGGTCATGGAGGTATCTTTGATAGATTCGATTCTGTAATATTATCAGCTCCATGTTTAATATTATTACTTAGTTTATTTTAGAATATAGAAAGGGGTATTAGATGCAAGGTATTATAGCATTTATATTAATATTTTTTGTAGTAGTAACTATTCATGAATTTGGGCATTTTATAGTTGCTAAAAGATCAGGAATATTGTGCCAAGAGTTCGCAATAGGAATGGGACCCAAAATCTTCCATAAAAAAATAGGAGAAACTAATTTTACTATTAGACTTCTACCTGTCGGTGGATATGTAAAAATGCCTGACAATGTTTTTGATTTCAACAATGATATGTCAGTATATGATCTTAAAAAAGGTATGAAAGTTAGTTTAAAACTAGATGAAAATGATAATGTTGAAAAAATAGTTCTAGATAAAAGTAATGATATGGATTTACTTCCATTAGAATTAAACGAATTTGATTTAACAGAAAAACTTTTTGTTGAAGGATTCGTTGGAGATAAGATAGAACGTTATGAAGTAAGAAAAGATGCATGTGTTGCATTTGGTGGTATGGAAGAACAAATTGCTCCAGTTGAAAGAATGTTTTCTTCACATTCATGGGGGAAAAAATTCTGGACATTATTCGCGGGACCATTGATGAACTTTATATTAGCACTAGCAATTTTCTTAGGTATTTCAATCTATAGTGGTGTTCCATCAAATACTACTCGCTTAGGAGAAATAGCGGCCAATTACCCAGCTTACTCATCTGGACTAAAAGAAGGCGATGTAGTTGAGCAGGTAAATGGTAAGAGTGTTACAACATGGAATGAAATGACAAAAGAAATCGTGGGTTCTAATGGTTCTGAGCTTACATTAAAAATTTCACGTGATGGTTCACAACAAGAGATTAAAGTAACTCCAAAAGAAGAGATTTCAGTGAAAAAAGGAAAAGAGGTTAAAACTTATAAACTTGGTATTAATCAAGCTTATGAAAAAGATCTAGTTGGTTCTATTAAGAATGGTTTCGAACAAACTCTTTTCTACGGAACAATGATTTTCATGGGAATTGTTAATTTATTTGCTTCTTTATTCAGTGGTGGATTTAGTTTAAATCAACTAGGTGGACCTGTAGCAATTTATGAAATGTCTTCAGCTGCTGCACAAAGTGGATTACTAACAACCCTAAGATGGACAGGGATTTTAAGTGTAAACTTAGGACTAATGAACTTAATTCCTATTCCAGTTCTTGATGGTGGAAGAATAATTTTTGTAATTTACGAAGCAATCTTCAAAAAGCCAATTAATAAAAAAGCCCAATATTACTTAACTGTGGCATTCGGATTATTAATGGTTGCGTTAATGTTAGCAGTAACATGGAATGATATCCAAAGATTATTTGGGAAATAGAAAATTATGAAGAGGAGATAAAAATATCTTCTCTTTATTTTTTATTATATTGCTAAAAGAGATTTAGTATTAGGAAATCGCTTTTAATTTTAATAGATTTAATATATAATATCGATAGGTATTAAATACCTATTAAACTATTTTTTACAATTTTAAAATACTAAAGAGTCATGCAATAATGCAAGGCTCTTTTTTTCATATTAGTTATAGAAGCGTATCTAACAATATTTTATCGTTCTCTGTTATTTTATTTCGTTTTAAGCTATAATATAATAGAGATAATTTATAGAAAAAAGGTGATTATATGGTTAAATTTTTACATACTGCAGATTGGCATATTGGAAGGAAATTACAAGGGAAAGATTTATTAGAAGATCAACAATATGTAATGAATAATTTGATCAGAAAAATTGACGAGACTAAACCTGACTTTTTAATAATTGCAGGTGATCTATATGATAGAAGTGTTCCTAGTAAAGAGGCTACAACACTTTTACAGGAACTCCTAGTAAAAATTAACATAGAATACAATATACCAATTTTTGCTATCAGTGGCAATCATGATAGCAGGGAGAGATTAGCTATAGGAGAAGCTTGGTTTAGTAAGCATAAATTTTATCTTCACACAAGACTAAATCAAGCATTTGATAAGATTACCATTGAAGATACGGATATATATTTATTACCATATTTTGAACCTTTTGAAGCAAGAGAATATTTTGAGGATGCTACACTTACAACTCATAATTCTGCGACAAAAAGAGTAATTGATGAAATTTATAAAAATATAGATATGAGTAGAATTAATATTTTAGTAGCTCATACTTTTGTATCTGGTGGGCTAGAAACTGATTCTGAAAGAGAAATTTCTGTAGGAACTATTGAAAATGTAGCAGTTGAAATTTTTGAAAAATTTGATTATGTAGCTTTAGGGCATCTTCATAATCCGAATTCTATAAAAGAAGAACGTATAAAATACAGTGGTAGTCCAATGGCTTATTCATTCTCTGAAGCAACACAGACAAAAGGTATGAGGTTAGTAGAATTGACAAAAGAAATTTATACTGAAGAGTTTATTTCCTTGGAACAAAAACGTAAATTGCATAATATTAGTGCAAGATATGAAGAGGTATTTACAAAAGAATTTCAACAAAATTTTGATTGTAAAAAAGATTATTTCAGTATGGAATTAAGTGGCTTGGAAGGTGTAACAGATCCGTTACCAAGAATTAAAGAATATTATCCTAATACTTTGATACTTAAACAAAAAAGAAATAATAATAGTGATATTGAAATGAAACTCGATAAAGAGATGTTGACTAAAAGTCCACTAGAATTGATAGAAGGATTTTATAGTGAGCAAACAGGTAGCGAGTTAACAGTAGGGCAAAAACAAGTGCTGGTAAATATTATAGATAAGGTGAATCAAGATGAAACCAATTAGATTAGAATTAAGAGAATTTGGCCCATATAAAGATGAAATAATTGAATGGGATAGAATAATAAATGAACCTATATTTTTAATAACAGGAAAAACCGGTTCTGGAAAATCTACGCTTTTTGATGCTATTACTTATGCGTTATATAATAAAACGACTGGTGGTAAAGATGTAGCTTCTTTAAGAACGAAAACAGCTAGTGATAAAGATAAAACACAGGTAAATTTTGACTTTGAATTGAATGGTAAAAGATATAGAATTGAGAGAACTTTGGCTTATTTGAAGACTGGTAATAAAAATTTAACATCTGGAAAAGTTGCTTTAATGCAATACAATAATGAAGAATTAGAAGTTATTGCAACAAAAGAGCAAGAGGTTAAAGAAAAAGTAGAAGAATTAATAGGCTTAGATGACAAACAGTTTTGTCAAATTATTATTTTACCTCAAGGTAAGTTTAAAGAATTTCTATTATCAAAATCAAGTGAGAAGAAAGAAACTTTAAGGTCGTTATTTAACACTTATTTTTATCAAAAATTTGTAGATCAATTACAAGAACAAGCAAAAAAATTAGACAGTACTAACAAACAAAAAGAAAAAGAATTAATTACAAGATTTGAACAGTTTGATATAGATGGAGAATTAACCAAGTTCGAGTTTTTAAAAGATGAGAATTTTAAAGAAATTAATGAAATAATTTTATCTCAAGAAAACGAGATAGAAACAGAAAAAAAAGAATTAGCTAAATTAGAAAAAAATCTTATAAAATCAAAAGAAAACTTTATAGAATTAAGTAAACTGAATGATAAATTTTTAAATCTTGAAGATAATAAGGTAAAAATTGATGAATTAAATAAAAAAGACAGCTACTTCAATAATCTAAAAATGGAAGTAGAAAAGTTAACGGAGTTACAAAAAAGTAGTGATAAAATAACAGAATATGCAAGTTTATTAGATAAACAACTTCAATTAACAAAACAGGAAAAATCTCTGCTAGATGAAAAAGAGCGATATAAGAAAGATTTAGCTATGAATAATGAGCTAGAAACTAAACTTAATTCAATGAAAGACAAAATTGAATCACTTAGAAAAGAAACAACAGATTTAAAATTCTTTTATAACAATATTGATGAACTGATAGTGGCTAAAAGTGATATAAACATATTTACTAATAAACTTGAAGAACTAAATCAAAAAAAAGAATCTGTAAAAGAAATAGAAACTAGTTTGAAAAGTGAAAAAGAAAACTATTTTGAATCGAATGAAGAAAAGAATATTCTAGATGGTAGTATAGGAAAGTTAAAATTAGAGATTTTGAAGAAAGAACAAGAAGTAGAAAAACTAAAAGAGTTTGAAAATAAATCATCAGAATTAAATGATAAAAAGCTTAATTATGAAGCTTCAAAAAAATATTTAGAAGAGTTGCAGGTAACAAAAGAAGATATTGAAAAAGATGTATTATTACTGAAAAGTAATAAAGAACAAGAAGTATTAAATAGTTTTTTAGTGAAGTTGCATGAGGGTGACGATTGCCCACTTTGTAAACAAAAAATTGAGCATCTACCAGAGGTTCCAACATTACTAGAAGTAGATGATAATATAGAAAAATCACTGCAAGATGTTACTGAAAAAGTAATAAAATTAGAAACCCTTTTACAAAAAGATGAACAAGATATTCAAAATTTAACTACAGAAATAAAAGATTTAGAAGATTCTATTAATCTTAAAGCCGTAGAACAATTATCTGAATTAGAAGATGAATTAAAACATGAAACTATTAATTTAACAGAAGTTGTTGAAGGATTAAAAAAATCTGAAGTTAAAATAGAAAACTTAGAAAAAGAGATAGAAAATCTGTCAGTTTTACTAAAAGATGAAGATCAGTTAAAACAAAAACAATTGCAAGCTAAAAACAAAATTGAGCAATTTGAAAATAATGTAAATATAGAGTTAGAAGAGTTTAAGGGCTATTATGAAAATAAAATAGTTCAAATTAATGAATTTGATAATAACTATAATAAATTCCAGGAAAATAATAATGAGTTACAAATCAGGAAAACAAAAATAGAAACTGAGCAGAAAAATAATGAAGAGAATTTATTAGAAGTTACAAAAGGGATTGAATTTATAATATCGAATTTTATGAATTCTAAACTTAGTAAATACTATAATTCTTTAGAACAAGCTAAAGAAAGCATTGAGGAATTAGAAAAATTAGAACAATATCAAACTCAAATTTATGAATTTGAAGATACTAAGAAGATAGTTCTAAATTCTCTGAAACAACTTGAAGAAGAATTAACAAATACAGTAAGACCTGATTTAGAAGAAGAACGTGAGAAATTGCAACATATAGAAAATGTGGTTTCTAATTTTATAGAAAAAATGGCAATTCTTACAACGAGATTATCGAATAATAAAAAATTATACGAAAAAATTCATAGTGAGTATCTTGAATTATTAGAAACATCTAAAGATGCACGAGAAATAATAGCCTTAAGTGATGTTGTTAGTGGAAAAACAGAAAATAGAAAATCTCTAGAAACATATGTACAAGGATATTATTTAGACTTGATACTTGTTGCAGGAACGAAAAGATTACTACAGATGACAAATGATCGTTATAGATTCATTAGACGTGAAGAAAAATCTAAAGGTGGAGGGCTGCAAGGTCTAGAAATAGAGATACATGATATTTATCTAAATAGTACGCGTATTATAAGTTCTTTATCTGGAGGAGAATTATTCTTAGCTTCGTTAGCGTTGGCACTAGGTTTAGCAGAAGTAATACAAAATGAGAGTGGAGGAATTTCTCTAGAGACTATTTTTATAGATGAAGGATTCGGTTCATTGGATGCTGAAACTTTAGATATTGCATTAACAACATTAATAGATCTTCAGTCTTATGGAAGAAATATAGGTATAATATCTCATGTTAGTGAACTTAAAGAACGAATTAGACCGAAAATTGAGGTATATGCTAAAGATAATTATGCAAAAGTAAAAATGACTGGAATATAAATTAAATTAATAAAAGAAAGGAGAAACAATGAATTTAGAATTATTAGTAGGTCCAAGTGGTGTTGGTAAGACTAACTATATACTAGATGATATAGAGTTAAATAGAAAAGATAATAAGATAATAGTGTTGACTCCGGAACAAAACAGTTTTAATTTCGAAAAAATCTTATGTGATAAGTTCGGTGGAACGTTTAATATTGATGTTATGAATTTCTCAAGTTTAACTAGAAGGTTAGCTAAACAACTCGGAATCGACAATCTTAAGAGATTAGGTGACAATATTAAACCATTTTATTTCTATAAGGCTGCGAAAAATCTAGAAAATAGTGAGAATTTTTTAGTAAAACGAATTTTACAAGATGCGAGTTTTATAGAAGTTGTAGAAGAAATTATAAATGAGTTAAAGGAATATACTGTAAGTATAAATACTTTAGAAGAGTATTTAGAAAAAAATAGTAATTTGGAAAAAAGTCATCGTGAAAAACTAGAAGCAATTTTAGAAATATACGTAGAGTACACAAGATTATTAAAAGAACAGAGTACATTTGATAAAGTAGATTATATAACTGAATTGTTATTATATTTAAAATATATCGATTTAAGTGACTATGTATTTTATGTCGATGCTTATTATAACTTTACAGCTCAAGAGTATAATTTTATAGAGAAATTAGCTAAAAAATCTAAAAAATTAATAATAAGTGTAATTAGTGATGCGAATAGATATTTTAACTTCGACCTTTCGCAGTTGATTCAAGGTTATGAATTAGAAAAGATGAAATATAATAGTTTTTATCTTTCAGATTTATTTAGTAAAGAGAAATACAAACTAGATATATTCAGAAAATCTCATGAAATTATTGCTAGTATGAATGAAATCGTGAAAAATAACCAAGATGTTAATTTTTCATTAGTAGCTTTTATCAAAAATGAAGAAGTGAGAGTATTAAAATTCGATATAAAGGATAGTGTAGTAGAGAATTACAGTATACTAGAAAACCAAAATGGACGATTCATAGGAATTTCAAATAGTATTCTTGCTGAGAAATATTATAAAAATTTTACTGCACAATATGAGACTGATGATAGCATTGAGATAATTTGTGCTAAGAATAAAGAATTAGAAGTTAAACAAGTAGCACGTGAAATAGTAAAATTAAAAGAGGAAAAAAATATTGATCATAAAGATATAGCTATTCTTTATCGTGATAATATATATGAGAACTATGTGAATATATTTAAAGATTATAATATAGAAGTTCATTTAGATAAAAATATAGAGACAAGTAATCATCGTTTAGTTAAATTTATTCAGGAAGTACTAAATTTTAATGATGGAAACTTTAAAACTAGATTATTAAACTTATTAAAAACTAGGTTAACAAACTTTGAGAATATTTATCGTCAAAAAGTTATTTCTCACATACTCTTAGACGATACAAGTGTTAATGAAAAACAATTAGAAAAGTTAATAGCAGAATTAGACGTGGATACGATTAAAGAAAGAATTTCTAAGAGTAACCTAATTGTATCATCAACTACTAAGTTTAGTTATAATGATTTGTTAGAAAAAGTTAGAGTAATTTCTATAGATGATGTTGAAAATATATTAAATGAGAAATTAGTAAATTCTTCTAATGATATATTAAAAGATTATTTTGTTGAAAAAACAATTAAATATTCTACAGAACAACTACAAATTTGTAAAGAGGTACTATTAGAATTCTCTGCTAAGGTTTCTGAAGTATCTATGAAAGATAACCTACAAGTTAAACGTTATGTGAAAAAACTAGTTGATGTATTTGATTATTGTAAAATCAGAATGTATCTCGATAAAGAAGATGGAGATTATGATGATATAGAAGAGTTGAAAGTGGATAGTATTGATAGACAAGTTTATAAAAAAGTCTTGGAATATATGAATGATATAAATGAGAATTTTGGTATTGATAAGTTTGAATATCAAAAATTTGTAACACTTTTTAATGCTGGATTAACTACTATCAAGTATCGTTCAATACCAGAGATAAACAATTCTATAATTATGTCTACAATGGATTTAGCTAAGGTAGAAAATAAAAAAGTAGTTTTTGTTATTGGATTTAACAAAGATGTATTACCAGTATCAAAGAGTGCAGGATTAATAGACGATAAAGATAAGGAAGAACTAATTTTAAGGGATATCTTCTTATCTCCAACTAAAGAAGCGGCTCTTATTGATGAAGAATTTGTAGCATATGTGGCTTTAACTCGCGCAAAAGATAAGACATATATATGTTATAGTTTATTAGATAAGAGTTTCAAAGAAAACTTTGCTTCTCCATATTTGAGTACAGTAAAATCATTGTTTCCACAATTAGAAGAAAAACAAACTTCAAAAATATTAGAATTTTCTATTTCAGACTATAGTTATTATTTAGAAAATTTTTCAGAAATTGTTTCTGATAAAGAATTCAACTACTTGTTTTCAAAAGTCTATCGAAGATTTATGGAAGTAAAAGATAGTAAGACGAAAGAAGTTGAAATATTAGTAGAACTTATGATTAAGTTTTTAGAAAACTATCAGAATTTAATATCTTCGGAGAGTATTGAAAGTTATGAAGTACTAGATGAATTAAATGATAGAATATTCTTTTCTAAAGACAATAGTATTAAAAATTATTTATCTAAAATAATTAGAGATTACAAGTTTGAACTTAACGAGAATACAATCGAAGAATTTTTAGAAGTGAAAAAAGATACTTTCTCTAAGTTTAGTATATCTAAAATTTCTGATTTTGAGAGAAATCCATATCAGTTCTTTGTTAAACGAGTTCTTGGAATAGCAGAAGAAAGAGATATAGATATTGATAATCTTGTTTCAGGAAGATTCTTCCATGCGGTGATGGCAGATGAAAGAATCGTTAATTTTATTGCTGAATGTGGAAGTAAGATAGATATTGAAGTTCAAGAAGATGAAGATATCGCTAGGAAATTTAAAATAAAAGATATTGTAAGAGATGTTGTTTATAATAGTGATAATAAAGACATATTAGAAACTCTAAAATTAATAGAATTGTTAAATACCCATAAATATATTTTAATTAATATGCTTCAAAGGTTAGAGATAGCGATAGCAATTGAAATAAAATATTTTGCTTTAACAAAATTTATGCCGACTTTCTTAGAAAAGCCATTTTCTTTAGAGATAGAAGATAATATTATTACGTGTGAAAATATTGAAACTGGTGAGATTAATAAGAAAGAGTTACTTCAACAATATAATATTCCACCTATTAGATTTGTCGGTGTAATAGATAGGGTTGATGTTTTAGATAAAAATATTTCTATTATCGATTATAAGAGTAGTCAAACAGATTTCACGCTAGATAGTATCGAATTAGGATTTATTTCTCAAATTTTAACATACGCGCTAGCATGCGAATTGATGTTTGATAAGAAATCTGAGGATATTCTTGGAATTTTTTATAGAGAAATTGCCAAGTTAGGAAAAGATTTAAAAACATATAGATTAAGAGGTTTAGCCAATAGTGATTTAATATTAAAAGAAGACTTTTTAGAAATTGCACCAGAAGTTATGTATGTTAGAACTACGAAGAAAGGTGCTATTCATGGTGCTGATGCACATAAAGCCTATAGTAGTACAGAATTAGAAAAATTGGTTAATAAAAATCTTCACAATGTGATGTGTTTATTAGAAAAAATATTCTCATTTGATTACTCACTATACAATTATGAAGTAGCTAATCAGTATCTTGCTGAAAAACAAACTTTATTTAATTTTGCATCTAATAATGATACGAGATTAGATTATAAATATAAAGTGGCTTTTAAACCGAAAGAATTAAAAGAAAAGTTGTTGAAAGAATAGATTTTTAATTGATTATAATCTTTTAAAGAAAAATATAATATTAGAGATAATTTGATAAAATGGCTACTAAAACACACGCATTAATTTGATTATCTCTAATTTTTTTTATTTTTTTATTAAATTTTAATCACATTTGATAAGATTTATATTATAATAGTATAAGTGAAAGAGTAACTTCTTTTCATATGTGTTTTCGTAGAAGTAATAGATTGTATTAGATAGTAAATAATAACGATAAAGGCAAGGATAAGATAAATATGAAATTAACTTTTTTTGAAAAACTAGAACAGTATAGAAATAGTTCTAAAGAAGTATATATTAATAATATATATCAGAATGAAAATTTAACATATAAAAATTTAATAGAGTATTCGGATAAACTTGCGTTTTATCTAGAAGAAAAACTAAGGGAAGATAAAAACCCTATAGTAGTCTATGGACATAAACATCCGTTTATGTTAGTGTACTTTTTAGCGTGTGTAAAATCGGGAAGAGCATTCTGTCCAGTAGATATAAACACACCTAAAGACAGAGTGGAAGAAATAGTAGAAACAGTAGAATCAAAACTAGTACTTGTCACAGAAAAAATAGAACTGACTAGAGAAATGCTAGATGTAGAATCTGCTAAAGAAATACTATCAACTGCTCAAGGTTCAATATCAAAAGAACACTATGTAAAAGATAAAGACCTATTTTACATAATATTCACATCAGGAAGTACAGGAAAGCCAAAAGGTGTGTGTATTACATATAACAACTTGAATAATTTCTTACATTGGTATACAGGATATTATGATGAAAAAGAAGAACTAGTATTTTTAGGACATCCACCATTCTCATTTGATCTATCGGTAATGTCATTATGGCCAAGTATATACTTAGGGGCATCTTTAGTACAAATAGATAAAAAACATCAAGAAAACTTCAAATTAATGTTTGAGGAATTAAATAAATCAAATGCTACAATATGGATTTCAACACCGTCATTTATAGAAATGTGCTTTATAGATAAAAACTTCAACCAAAGTTTAATGCCAAAAGTAAAACAATTTGTATTTTGTGGAGAAAAACTTTTTAGTACTACTGTAGCTAAAATCCATGAAAATTTTGGAGATGCTCAAGTAATAAATACATATGGACCAACAGAATCGACAGTAATGGTCACATGGGTAGAAATAACAAAAGAAATAAACGATAAATACTATGAGAACCTGCCAGTAGGAGAAGTTAAATGGGGTACTAAAGTACACCTAGAAAATCCTGATGAAGATGGTAAAGGTGAAATAGTAATTACAGGAAATACTGTTGCAAAAGGTTATTTCAAAAATGATGCTATAACAAATGAAAAATTTGGCTTAGGAGAAATAGACGGAAAAGAAGAAAGAAGCTATCTTACTGGAGACTTAGGATATTTCAAAGATGGCATGTTGTTTTGTGAAGGGCGCATAGACTTCCAAGTGAAACTTCACGGGCATAGAATCGAACTTGAAGATATAGACAACAATCTACTAAAAAATAAAAAAATACGACAAGCGGCGACAGTTCCAAGTTATGAAGAAGGAAAAGTAAAATCACTAGTATCATTTGTAATATACAATCAAGAGATTGAAAAACGCTTTGAAGTAACAAAACAGATAAAACAAGAGCTTAAGAAATTAGTACCGGAATATATGATACCTAAGAAAATTGTCTTTTTAGATGAGATGCCATTAAATAATAATGGTAAAATAGATAAGAAGAAGTTAAAGGAGTTAGTATAAAATGAGCTACTTTGAAGGAATAGAATTCTTCTTTTTCTTAGCTATAGCGCTAATTATAGGATTTATAATAAACTATTTAGGTAAAAAAATTGAGTACTACATCTTAGTGTTGTCGATAATTTTTGCCGTAGTTATATATGGAAAAAGTACGGTAATGCTAGTTTATCTAATAGGTTTTATCCTATATGAATACATATTGGTATTAATAGCACAAAAAACAGAAAATAAAAAATCCTTAAAAATATTAGTGATGTTATCAATATTACCATTAGTAATAAATAAAATATTTGCGATAATGCATTTTCATTTATTAGCCTTTATAGGAATATCGTATATGTCATTTAAAACGATACAAATTATGATAGAAATATCAGATGGATTAATAAAAGAAAAAATTAGTGCTGTAGAATATGTACAATTTTTACTATTTTTCCTAACAGTAAGCTCAGGTCCGATAGATAGAAGTAGAAGATTCATGAGTGATATAAAAGAAAAGATGCCGAGAGCAGAGTACTTAGAACTAGCAGGAGAAGGAATATACAGATTAATATTGGGATTATTATATAAAGTAGTATTCTCAACACTGAGTTATCATTATCTAGTTGGTTTAACAAATCACGGAGTCTTTATGTATTCGATAAAATACATGTATCTATATACACTATATCTATTTTTTGACTTTGCAGGATACAGTTTAATGGCGGTAGGAAGTAGTAACATCTTAGGTATAAAAACACCTATGAACTTCGATAAACCATTTTTAAGTATAGACATAAAAGACTTTTGGAATAGATGGCACATAACACTATCAACATGGTTAAGAGATTTTGTATTCTCAAGAGTCTTTATGGAAGCAACAAAGAAGAAAAGATTTAAGAAGAGACTTAATACAGCGATGTATGCCTATATGGTAAACATGGTACTAATGGGATTCTGGCATGGATTAACTATAAGTTATATAGTATATGGATTCTATCACGGAATATTAATGGCGGGATTTGAATACTATCAGAAGAAAAGTAAATTTTATAAGAAGAATAAAAATGAAACATGGTATAAAGTACTTAGTTGGTTCATAACGATAAATCTAGTAATAATAGGTTTATATATCTTTTCAGGAGAACCATATAAACTAATAAGCCATGTACTAAAAAAATAATATAGAGTTAGGAGAACAAACATGATAAAAGAACAAGTATTAGAGATGTTAGAAGAAATCTGTGAAGATGAAGTTGTAAGAGAAGATTTAGATATAAATATGAAAGAAGAAGGACTAATGGACTCATTAGCTTTCGTAGAAATGTTAGTGAAAATTGAAGAAATATTTGGATTAAGTATAGCGCCAACAGAAGTAACATATGAAGAAATCGATACACCAAATAAAGTAATTGCATATATAGAAAATAGGAAATAGAGATGATAAGATTAAAAGCATTTTTAATATCAATAGTATTGGTATTAATTACACTTGTAATTTTAAATAAGACGTATATAAAAAAGATAGAAGACTATTATAAAGTAAATGATAATAGTGTCAGATATAGTACGGCTTTTGAGAAATATAAGAGTAAGGATATAATCCTTGAGAATATTACTCCTAAAACATTAGTATTATTAGGTTCGTCGGAATTAACTACAACAATAAATGAAGAATATCATCCAAAGAAAATCTTTAACTATGAAGATTTTAATATCATGCAGATTGGGGTAGGTAATTCTCAAAACATTATACATGCGGCAACGATTGGAGCTATAGGAAATGATGTTAGAAATAATGAAATTGTCATGATTCAATCAATTCAGTGGTTCGATAATAAAAATGGTATATTAAAAGATGCATTTTTATCAAGAATTTCTAGTGAACATGTTTATAACACTATGGCTAATGATAAAATTAGTAAAGAAACAAAAGAAAAATTTATCAATAGAGTAATTGAACTTTCATCAACTAATAAAGTTCTTAATAAGAAATATAGAAGTTATAAAAAATATTTTGTACAGGAGCAAGGGAATTTTATCACAGGGGAATTTTTAAAACTGGATAATTACTTTTATAAACTGAAGAATAAGTATGAGTTTTTTAAAAATAAAGGTAGAGAAAATTATCCATTAAGTGGTGAAAAAACACCTGATTATGACTGGAAAGAGTTAGATGAAAAGGTAACTGAACAAGCCAAAGAAAGAACTAATAACAATGATTATCAAATTGACAATACATACTACGATAAGTATATTAAAACAAAATATGATCAATTGAAAAATAGTTCTAAAAATACAAAATATGATGAGTCTAAGGAATATGATGATTTAGATATACTTTTATCAATAGTAAAAGACTTGAATCTAAATATGAAATTCGCAATACTTCCTGCTAATGGTAAATGGAGTGATTATACAGGAATAGATAGTGAAAAAAGACAGGTTGCATATAATAACTTAAAAGAAATTGCTAAAAAGAATAATATAGAAGTAATGGATTATTCTAGTAAAGAATATGAGGAATATTATATGTACGATGCAATGCATTTAGGTTGGAGAGGATGGATTGATTTTGAAAGAGATCTTTACAAGCTTAAAAAATAGAATGAATGAAAACCAAAAATTGATGTTATGGATATTTTTCTTTTATATTATAATAATGGGAATAATAATATATTCATTTATCACTGATTTTTCTAATGTTCAAGAATATGTATACAGTGAATTTTAAGGTGAAAATAACGGGTTGTTTTATGCAATCCGTTTTTGTTTTATTTAGCAATTTATAATAAATTTATATTCAAAATGCATATTCTGTTATGATTTATTATGAAAATAATATGTTAAAATTAATTTTTCAGAAAAAATACAGAAAATAACACTCAATTGATTGATTTTATATGAGAAATATTGTAGAATTATAGCTATAATAATAATTTAAAAGGAAAAAATTAATGAATAGAGATGCGTATTTTTATTTAGAGATGAAGGAGCATGAGTTAAAAGTTCCTTATACGGGGAAAAATCGTCGTATTAGAGTTCTTTTGCCAAAAGGGTATGCTCAAGATGAACATAAACATTATCCAGTAGTTTATATGAATGACGGTCAAAATGTTTTTTATAGTGGAGAATCTTTTAGTGGACACTCATGGAAAGTAATTCCGGCGATAAAAAGAAACCCAGATATGCCAAAAATGATAATAGTTGGTATTGATAATGATAATGAAGGAAGAATGAATGAATATGCACCTTGGAAATTCTCAAGTTTACCTATATTAAATTTTGGTTTAACATTAGGTGGATTAGGATCTGAGTATGCAGACTTTTTTGTAAATGTTGTTAAACCATTTATTGATAGTACATATCGTACAAAACCACAGCGTGAATACACAGCGATGATTGGTAGTTCTTTAGGAGCTAATATTTCACAATATATAGGATTAGAACACAAAGATGTAGTAGGATGTCTAGGAGTATTTTCATCAGCAAACTGGTTAAATAAACCTGAATTTGATAGATATATATCAAAACATAAAGTTTCTGATCAGAGAGTATATATTGAAGTAGGAACAAATGAAGGTGATGATACAGATAAACAATTGGCAAATGGTAATTTAAAACAACTATATATAGATGCAAGTTTAGACTATTATAGACAACTAATTGATGCTGGTTTATCAACCAGTGAGCTTAAGTTAAATGTAGTAGCTAATGGTGAACATAGTGAAGAATGTTGGGCTAAATATTTACCGGAATGTTTAAGGTTTATTAGTGAAAACTGGTAAAAGTATTTTATAGAAAATGGAGGTTATTTAATTTGAATATAGAGAATCTAAGTCATTATAGTGGAAATTTAGGAAGAGAAATGGTTCTTAATAGATATGGACATGCAGGATTACCGATTGTTGTTTTTCCATCATCTGGGGGAACACACAATGAGTATTATGATTTTGGTATGATACATGCTTGTGAAAGATTTATCAATGAAGGGAAAGTACAATTTTTCACATTATCAAGTGTCGATAGCGAATCATGGCTATGTGATTGGAAAAATGGTCATGATAGAGCATTAGCACATACACAATATGAAAAGTATGTAATTGAAGAAGCCATACCATTTATTAAGCATAAAACAGGTTGGTTTGGTCAAATGATGGCTACAGGTTGTAGTATGGGGGGATATCATTCTTTTAATATCTTCTTACAGCATCCGGATGTATTTGGAAAAGTCATTGCTCTAAGTGGAGTTTATGATGCTAGATATTTCGTAGGTGAATATGGTAATGATGAGTTAATCTACAGAAATTCACCTAGTGATAATATTTGGAATCAAAATGATGGATGGTTTATAGATCACTATAGAAATGCAGATATTATTGTTTGTACTGGTTTAGGGCCGTGGGAACAAGATGGTCTACCATCATTTTACAGTTTGAAAAAAGCATTTGAAGAAAAAAATATTCCAGCATGGTTTGATGTTTGGGGCGATGATGTTGCACACGACTGGCCTTGGTGGAGAATCCAAATGCCATACTTTTTAGATAAATTAAATTTATAATAATAAGAGGAGAAAGTATTTATGAATTACATAGTTATATCACCATATTACCCACATAATTTTCAAAAGTTTTCTATAGAATTAAAGAATCAAGGAATAAATGTACTAGGAATTGGAGAAGAACCGTACGATCAACTTGATCAAAGATTAAAAGAAGCTCTAACTGAATATTTTAGAGTTAATAGCTTAGATGATGTTGATGAAGTTAAACGTGCAGTGGCGTTTTTATATCACAAACATGGCCATATTGATAGAATAGAATCGCAAAATGAGCACTGGATGGAACTTGATGCTGCTTTACGTACACAGTTTAATGTATTTGGTTTAAAAGAACATGATCTTAAGAAAACAAAACACAAATCAGAGATGAAAAAATACTTTGAAAAAGCTGGAGTTCCTGTTGTACCAGGTTTCTTAGTGAAAAAAGAAGGAGACATCGAAAAAGGTGTAAAAAAATTGAAACTTCCATTAATTGCTAAGCCTGATAATGGAGTAGGTGCTTCTGCAACTTATAAACTTAAAGATAAGAAAGATGTAGAAAACTTTAAAAAAGAATGGGATGGTACTACTCACTACTTCTTAGAACCTTTCGTTGATAATTCTGACATTGTAACTTTTGATGGATTAGTAGATGCTAAAGGAAATATCGTATTTTATACAAGTATTGTTTACTATCACACTCCATTAGATTTACTGAATAACAATACTCTAGATTGGGTATATTACATTGATAAAGATTTAGATCCAAAATTAGTAGAGTATGGTAAAAATTCTGTTAAAGCCTTTGGAATGAAAGAACGTTTCTTCCATATTGAATTCTTTAAAACTAAAGATGATTATATTGCAATAGAGTATAATAACCGTCCAGCAGGAGCGTTTGCTGTAGATGTTTATAACTTTGCACATTCAACAGATTATTTCAGAGTATATGCTGAGGTGGCTAATGGAACATTTAATGGTTTAAATGTTGATGAAAAATATGGGTTAGCTTCAACACGTCGTGATTATAAAGATTATGTACACTCTGATGAAGAAATTAGAGAAAAATATCAAGATAAACTGAAAGCTGTTCTAAGAATGCCAGAAGCCTTTGCTGAACTTCAAGGAAACACAATGTATGTTCTTGTAGCTGATACACTTGAAGAAATGAAAGAAATGGAAAGATTTGTAGGGAAGTTAAAATAGAGTAAAATATATAAAATAGAAATTAACTCGAAGTTGATTTCTATTTTTTTGTAAAACTATTCTATTAATATACATTATTAAGTTTTAAATTACGAAATAACGTGTAATAATACTTGAATTATATTTGGAAGTATGTTAAGCTTTAACTGAAAAAAGTTAAAAAAAGGAGACCAACATGAATATATCTAGGGAACATTTAGAATTATTATCTCAAAATTTTAAAAATATTGATGAAACTACAAAGGAGATAATAAACTTAGAAGCAATATTAACATTGCCAAAAGGAACAGAACACTTTTTAAGTGATATTCACGGAGAATACGAGGCCTTTGATCATATTTTGAGAAATGGCTCAGGTATTATTAAAGAAAAACTTAAAGAAGTGTTTGGAAACAGACTACCTAAAAAAGATTTGAATTTACTGGCTACTATAATCTATTATCCAGAAGAAAAATTAAATCTTTTAAGAAAAGAATATGATGTATGTGATTATAAAGAATTTCAAAAAATTATTCTTCTTCGTTTATTAGAAGTAACACAGGTAGCCGCAAGGAAGTACACAAGATCTAAAGTAAGAAAAATCTTGCCGAAAGATTTTAAGTATATTATTGAAGAATTACTTTACAAAATGCAAAGTAGTGATAAAAATGACTACTATGATAGAATTCTTGAAAATATAATTGAATTAGGTGCTGGTGATAAATTCATTATTGAATTATCATTAAGTATTCATAAGTTAATCATAGATCATTTACATATTGTAGGTGATATTTATGATAGAGGTCCGTTTCCAGATAAAATTATGGATAGATTGCTGAATTATCATTCGCTTGATATTCAATGGGGAAATCATGATATGCTATGGATAGGGGCTTATCTTGGAGATAGAATATCATTAGCAAATGTTATAAGAATATGTGCGAGATATGATAATTTGGACATTATTGAAGATAGATACGGAATTCCACTTAGAAATTTATTAAATTTTAGTGAAACATATTATAAAGATGATAATTGTAAAGAGTTTTTACCAAAACTATCTAAAAATGATGAGTTAAAATATAGTGAACATGAGATTATGCAAATAGCAAGAATGCATAAAGCTATGGCGATAATTCAATTTAAACTAGAAAAACAAATTATCGACAAACACCCAGAATTTAAATTGCAAAGACGAGCATTACTAGATAAGATAAACTTTAAAAAACAAACAGTAAAAATTAACGGTAAAGAATATCCATTAACTTCATGTAATTTCCCGACAGTAGATGAAAAAAATCCTTATCAATTAACAGAAGAAGAAGAGAAGATTATTAATAGATTAAAAGAATCATTTATAACGAGTGAAAAGTTGAAAAAACATGTTGAATTATTTATTAACAAAGGCGGTATGTATTGTTGCTATAATGGAAACCTGCTGTTACATGGTTGTATGCCAGTAGATGAGAAAGGTAACTTCCAGGAATTTTCTTTTGAAGGATATAAGTATTCTGGAAAAAGATTACTAGACTTTTTTGATAAGAAAATTCGCAGCATATTTTATTGTGATCGTAGAGAAGATAATGGCTTGTTCTTTTATCTTTGGCAAGGACAATTTTCTCCGTTATTTGGTAAATGTGATATGACAACTTTTGAGAGATATTTTATCGAGGATAAGACCACTCATGAGGAAGTAAAAAATGCTTATTACAAACTTAGAGATAATGAAGAGTTTTGTATTAAGTTATTAAATGAGTTTGGTTTAACTAGTGAGGGTCACATTATAAATGGACACACTCCAGTTAAGGAAACAAAAGGAGAAAATCCGATAAAAGCTAATGGTAGAACGATAGTTATCGATGGAGGAATGTCTAGAGCATATCATAAAACAACAGGGCACGGCGGATATACTTTAACTTATAACTCTTATGGTTTACAAATAATGAGTCATGATATATTCCAAAGTAAAGAAGAATCAATCAAAAATGAGACAGATATAATTTCAACTAAGAGAGTAGTAGACAAATTATGTAGAAAAAAAGTGATTGATACTGATAGTGGTGTTAAGATACTTAAACAAATTGAATTATTGAAAATTCTATTAGAGGAGTATAGACAAGGTACGATTTGTGAGAGATAAGTTAATTAAAAGGAGGTTCTAATCTCCTTTTAATTGTATTTATAAAAATAATCGAAAATATCTAAATAGAAGATTTTGGGACTTTCCTATTTTTAGTGAGGTATACTATGTATTTGATTGGAAATATTAAAAAAATAAAATTTTTTATTGACAATATAAGCAAATTATATTATACTAATTTTTAGTTAATTGAATATGTACCTCACAAAATAAGTGAGGTAGAGGTTGCGATTTTTATCAGTAGAGTAATTGAAAGTGTAGGGCTTGATGAGATTACTTGAAAGGAAACGTCGCCGAAATGATATTAATCCTATGTTAATATTGTTGGGCCTATATTGAACTAAGTATAGGACTGTCATAGTCGTGAGGCTATGTTGCGCTACTAATATCTTGTTTTGGAGAGATAATGTGAAGTATAACTCCGTGCAAATATGGTAGAAGTTATGCTTTTTTATTTTATCAAGGAGGTTTTTATTATGACAAACAACAGCAATAACAATAATGCAACAGAAGTAAAAAGAAATTTACGATCACGTCATATTAGTATGATTGCTATCGGTGGATGTATCGGTAGTGGGTTGTTCATGACAAGTGGTCAAGCAATTCAAAGTGCCGGACCTGGGGGAGCTATTGTAGCTTATCTATGTATCGGGCTTATGGTGTATTTCTTAATGACATCATTAGGAGAAATGGCAACATATCTTCCTACATCAGGGTCATTTAGTACATATGCAACACGTTATGTGGATCCTTCATTAGGATTTGCTTTAGGATGGAACTATTGGTTTAACTGGGTAATTACAGTAGCAGCTGACGTAGAGCTATCTGCATTAGCAATTAGTTATTGGGAGCCTATGCGAGTACTTCCTCACTGGGCTTGGAGCTTATTATTCCTAGTTATTATTATCGCTTTAAACTCACTTAGTGTTAAAGTTTATGGTGAAAGTGAATACTGGTTTGCACTTATTAAAGTAGTAGTAGTAATCATTTTCCTAGTAGTTGGATGTTTAACTATCTTCGGGATTTTAGGTGGAGAATACATTGGATTCAAAAACTTAACAATTGGTGATGCACCATTCGTTGGAGAAGATTCTTCATTATCAGGACAAATTCTTGCAACTCTTGGAGTATTCTTAATCGCTGGATATTCATTCCAAGGTACTGAGTTAATCGGTATTACAGCTGGAGAAAGTGAAAACCCAGAGAAAAGTATTCCAAAAGCAGTAAAACAAGTATTCTGGAGAATTTTAATTTTCTACGTACTAGCTATCTTAGTTATCGGATTATTAATTCCTTATACTTCACCAGATTTATTAGGTGCTGCAAGTGCAGAAGAAATTGCTAAATCACCATTTACAATCGTCTTCAAAAATGCAGGATTTGCTCTAGCGGCAAGTGTTATGAATGCGGTAATCTTAACATCAATTTTATCAGCTGGTAACTCAGGTATGTATGCCTCAACAAGAATGCTTTATGCAATGAGTAAAGAAAAACTTGCGTATCCAATTTTTGGACGTGTTACAAAATATGGAACACCGGTTATCTCATTAATCGCAACAGCTGTAGTAGTATTCTTAATCTTCTTAATCCAACTTACAAGTGCTAATGCGTATACTTATATCGTTGCGGCTAGTGGATTAACTGGATTTATCGCTTGGTTAGGTATTGCATTAAGTCACTACAGATTTAGAAGAGCTTATATTGCTCAAGGTAAAGATTTAAATGATCTTAAATATAGAGCAAAATGGTTCCCAGCGGGTCCAATTATCGCTTTAGTATTATGTATTATTGTTATTATCGGTCAAGATACAGAGCTTATTACTAAAGGTGTTGTAAATTGGAGCGGAATGTTAACAACATATATGGGAGTTCCGATTTTCTTATTCTTCTATCTATATCACAAAATTAGATATAAAACAAAAGTGATACCTTTAGATAAAGTAGATTTATCACAAGATGTAGATACTAAATAATAAATAAAAAAGTTCTAGTTCGTGTTGAACTAGAATTTTTTTTGTTTATAAAGTAAAAAGATACATTATAATTTTATTGTCGAGAATTTCTATCAATTGAATCATTAATATAGTTTTTAATAACTAATTAAATAAATTATGAAAATACTATAAAATTGTAATATTTTTAGTTAAATCACGGGAAATTTTCCTTGATTTGTGGTATTATAAAGGGTAGATTAAATTTTGATAGAGGAGGAATTTCTGTGAATCTTGAATATCCATATAGTTATGAAAATGTAGAAGATATGGCGAGTAAATATTTACCAGAAGAGCAAATAAAAACAATAAGAAAAGCTTATGAATTTGCAAAAGTTGCTCATGAAGGACAATTTAGAAAATCAGGGGAACCATACATATTACACCCAGTTCAAGTTGCAGGAATTTTAACTGAGCTTAAATTAGATTATGCAACAATTTGTGCAGGATTTTTACATGATGTAGTGGAAGATACTAAGTATACATTTGATGATATTAAAGAAACATTTGGTGAAGATATAGCTGTAATAGTTGATGGTGTTACAAAATTAGATAAAGTAAAATTCCGCTCTAAAAAACAATCACAAGCAGAAAATCATAGAAAACTATTTGTATCTATAGCAAAGGACTTGCGTGTAATTTTCGTTAAGTTAGCAGATAGGCTACATAATATGAGAACTATGAAATATATGAGAGAGGAAAAACAACGTGAAATCTCTAGTGAAACACTTGAGATTTATGCACCTTTAGCTCATAGACTAGGGATAAGTTCGGTAAAATGGGAGCTAGAAGATACTTCACTTAGGTATTTACATCCATCTCAATATTTCTCAATAGTAGGAATGATGAAACAGAAAAGAAGTGCTAGGGAAGAAAGCATAAAAGATGCATGTTCAAGTATTACCTCGATTTTAGCGGAAAACAATATTAAAGCCCAAGTTACTGGTAGACCAAAACATATTTATAGTATTTATAAAAAAATGGTTAAACAAAATAAAACTTTTGACCAAATTTATGATCTATTAGCTGTTCGTGTATTAGTTGATAGTGTAGCGGATTGTTATGCTACTTTAGGTCTAGTGAATAATCTTTGGGTTCCTATTCCAGGTCGAATAAAAGATTATATTGCTATGCCAAAACCTAATATGTATCAATCATTACATACTACGGTGATAGCACCAGATGGACAAACTCTAGAAGTTCAAATTAGAACTTATGAAATGCATGAGATTGCAGAAAAAGGGATTGCCGCTCACTGGGCTTATAAAGAAGGTAAGAAAGTAAATAAAAATAATAACTTCTATGAAAAATTAAATTGGTTCCAAAAAATCGCTGAAAATGATGAAACTGAAGCGACAGCAGAAAGCTTTATGGAATCATTAAAAGTAGATTTACTAAGTGATAAAATCTATGTATTCACACCAAATAGTGATATTATAGAATTACCAAAAGGATCATGTATTGTGGACTTTGCCTATGCGATTCACTCGGAAGTAGGTAATAAAATGGTAGGGGCAACAGTAAATGATAAAATAGAACCATTTGATTATGTACTTTCTACTGGTGAAATTTGTGATATTCGTACTAGTAAAAACTCTACAGGGCCAAAACGTTCTTGGTTAGAAATTGCGAGATCATCACAAACTAAATCAAAAATTAAAGCATTTTTCAAAAAAGCTGCTCGAGAAGAAAACTTAGTTAAAGGTGAAATATTATTAAAAGATGAGATTAAAGCAAATAACTTTGATGTTGATGAAGTGTTAACGGAAGAAAATATTGCAGTTGCACTTAATAAATATAAATTTGCTAATCTTGAAGAAATGTATGTTGCTATTGGTTATGGTGGTATAACAGCTAATAAGATTTTTGCTAGGTTGACAGAGAAAATCAGAAAAGAAAAGATGACTCAAGAAAAAATTGAGAAACTTTTCAATGCAGAAGAAACTAAAAAAATAGTGACTGAAACAGGTGTTTATGTAAAAGGTGTTGATAATATTCTTGTTAGATTATCAAAATGTTGTCAGCCTATACCTGGAGATGAAATTGTAGGATTTATTACTAAAGGACGTGGTGTTACTGTTCATAGACATAACTGTCCTAATTTAACAGAAGAGGACAAAGCCAGACTACTTGAAGTTGAATGGGTAGAAAGCTTAAATGCTCGTCGTTATAGTGTTACATTGCAAATACACGCTTTTGATAGAGATTTATTATTACAAAATGTACTATTAACATTAAGTGAGAGCAGAGTAGAAATAAAAAAATTAAATTCTGAATCTAAAGTTGATAAAACTTGCGTAATAACTATTGGAATATATGTGAAAAATGTTAGTGAATGTGAATTCATGATTAAAAAACTTAGACAAATTCCAGATGTTTATAGTGTAGAAAGAATAGTTAAATAGGTGGAAATATGAAAATTGTATTGCAAAAGGTTAAAAAAGCTAGTGTAAGTGTAGATAATAAAATAGTGGGAAATATCGATAAAGGATACTGTCTTTTAGTTGGAGTCCATAAAGAATCAACAGAAGAAGATGCTAGATATTTAGCTAAGAAAATAGCTCAAGCTCGTTTATTTGAAGATGAAAATGATAAAATTAATCTAAGTCTAAAAGATGTAGGTGGTAGTATATTATCAGTTTCACAATTTACTTTATATGCCGATACTAAGAAAGGTAATAGACCTAGTTTTACGAGTGCTGCAGGTGCAGAAAAAGCTAATGAATTATATGAAAAATTTAATGAATATCTAAGAGAAGAAGGTGTAAAGGTAGAGACTGGAATTTTTCAAACAATGATGGAAGTGAATATTGTTAATGATGGTCCAGTAACTATTGTTTACGAAAAACTATTAGCAGGAAATTAATATGAGAATAAAAAGAAGAAATGGAAATGGAGTATTATTAGTAATATTTGCACTACTATTATTATTAGTAATAGGAGGGCTTATAAACTTCATTGGAGAAAAAATGAATCCTTCGGCTGGTGCTCAGAATAATATTACTATTTCTAAAGAAATAGAGCTGAGAACAGGTCCGGATGATACATATCCAGTATTAAAAAAAGTAACTGCTGGGGATAATGTTGAAATGCTAAGTAAGTCGGATACTTGGTATGAGATTAAGACAAATGATAGTTTTGTTGGATGGGTACCAGGATGGAGCATTTTGGGAAGTGGACAGAAGAGCCCTGAAGATCAAAATAAAGAAAAGCTAAAATCTTATTCAATATTATTAAATCCAGTAACAAAACAAGATGAAGGTGTTGATTATAAAGGAGTACACGCTAAGTCTTATAATCTAAAAGTCGCTAAACAGTTAAAAGAATTATTAGAAAAAGATGGTATAAAAGTGATTTTAACTAGGGACAATGATGACGTTTCTCCTACAAAAGAAGAAATAACAAAAATTGCCGCAGAAAATTCAATAGAATTGTTAATGGACATAGATACTATAAATACTAGCAATAAAGATAGTTTCGGAGTAAAAATATACTACGGAACTCAACAGTCTGCAATAGTAGCGAGAAGCATCGAGAAAAATCTTTCAGATCACTATTTATCAAAAGTATCGTCTTCTGAAAAACAAGGGAATTTTTCTCAACTTAGTGATAAATTACCACAAGTAAAAGTTATATCAGCAAATTTAGATAAAAAAGTTGATGTAGACCTATTGAATAATGAAACTGTGAATAAGCAGTATATAGATTCATTAAAAGAGGGAATCAAGGGTTACCTATATTATCTAATAAATGTAGATAATTATAATGCTAAGAGAAAAGAACAGCTACTAAACTTACCTCAAAAAGGTCTTTCTGTTCCTATGTATTATATGAAACAAGATGCATATAAAAATATTTCATATGGATTAGATAGTAAGAAAACAATCGAGACTAATGGAGATGCTATTCTTTCACTTGCTATGATTGCAAAGTACATAGGTAAAGATGAAGCAACAGTAGAAGAACTTGCGTCTTGGGCAGGAAATAAATACTATATTAAAAATCAAGGAACACAACCTACAATTGTCCCAGCTTTCGCAGATAAGTATAATCTTAAGGTTGAAAGAGTTGAGATGGACAAATTAATTGAAAATATAGAGAGTGCTATAAAAGACAATAAGCCAGTTCTTGTTAGATTAAAATCTGGTGTATTCGGTGATAGAGTAACGTACAAAGTTATTAGAGGCTTTGAAGATGATAAATTCTATATAAATGATCCAAATGATGATGATGTAAAACTTACAAGTTATAATGGATTTACAGAAAATGATCTAAAAAATAATATTGCTCAAGCATGGGTGTTTAGTAAATAAAAATATAGATTAACTTAGATAATCTCGGTTGTATACTAAATCCGGGGCATGGAAAAATTCCAGCCCCGGATTTCAATTTTTATATACAAAAAGACAAATACCCAATATAATTAAAGTGTAGAAAAATAATTAACTAAGAAAGGATATTTGTCATGTCTAATTTTATCACAAATTTACTATTAATAAAAGACCAAAATATAACTATGGATGATAAACTTGATTTAATTAATGTAGACGGTCAAGATACATTCGTATTTCATGGGACTTTATCATACAATCCAAAGTGTTGTACAAACTGTGGTTGTATAAAAGAAGGAAATAATATAGTTAAAAATGGATTCACAGATCCATTAAAAGTAGCTTTATTAAAGATATCAGAATGCCCTACATATCTACGATTAAAGAAACAACGCTTTAAATGTAAAGAATGTAATTCTAAGTTTTGTGCTGAAACATTATTTGTACAAAAACACTGCAGTATATCTAAAAATCTTATATTTCACATTATGAAGAATCTTTCTAAGACAATATCATTTAAAGATATAGCTGAATTAAGTAATGTATCAGTATCTACAGTAGTAAGAGTAATGAAATCATGTAGAGAAGCCGTAGAAATTAAGACTCATTCAAACCTACCAGAACACCTATGTTTTGATGAGATAAAGTCAACTAAAGACAGTAAAAATGGAATGAGCTTCGTATTCTTAGATGCTAAAACACATGATTTTATAGATATTGTAGATGGAAGAACTCAACATATATTAAAACAGTACTTTATGAGATATCCAAGGAAAGTAAGAAAGAAAGTAAAAACAATCTGTATAGATATTTACCCTCCTTATATGAATATGATTAGAGAGATGTTTCCTAACGCTAAAATAATTATAGATAGATTCCATATGGTACAAAATATTAATAGAGAATTAAATAAAGCTAGAATAAAACTAATGAACCAATATAAGAATAAAAAAAGTTCTACTTACACTATTTTAAAGAACTTCTGGAAAGTAATATTAGAAGATAGAGATAAAGTAAATTCAACAAAAACATTCTATTCTAGAAGCTTTAAACGCTATGTAACTAGAAAAGAAGTATTAGATTATATATTAGCTATAGATGATGAATTTACACCTAGCTATGAGAGAGTGCATGAGATAAGAGAAGCTATTAAGGCTAAAGATTCTGTAGAATTAGAGAAGTATATAGATATGGATACTAGAGGATTATCTAAAGGTGTATCTAAAGCTATAAATACTATGAAAAAGCACAAAGAGTATATGCTTAATGCTGTTAAATATAAGTATTCTAATGGTCCATTAGAAGGATTTAATAATAAAATAAAACTACTAAAGAGAGTATCTTATGGATATTCTAGCTTTAGTAATTTCAGATTACGCATTTTAATTATGTCTAGATTATTTGTTTCTGAGTATAAAAATAATGTCAAACTTAAAGAAAACAAGAAAAAATCTAAGCAGCAAAATGCTGCCTAGATTTCATTTCCTATTTTTCTCCATGCCCCGAATTTGACAAAGAGCCATAATCTCTAGGTTAATCTTTTTTTATTAAAATCAAAATTTCTATTGACTAAAAGTGTAAAATAAAATATAATAGTTAACATGATTAACTAATTAGTTAATATTGTGAACTATTATATTTAATAAAGGAGGTAGAAAATGAGCAAGAGTGAAATATCATATCATCAGGCAATCGATATGATGGAAGAATTCAGACAAATAATGAAAAGAATTCATAAAAAAAATAATGCACCTATTAGAAAACCAGAGTTTCAAGCAATGTTATTTTTATCATGTAAAGAAAAAATTACAATGCAAGAATTGGGTGAAGAATTATGTGTGACAAAGCCTAGGGTAACAGCTCTAGTAAGTGAGCTATTAGAAAAAGATTTTGTAGTTCAAAGTATAGATGAAAAAGATAAAAGGAAAAAATATATAAAGTTATCTGAAAGAGGAATCGAATATCTTGAATCACATAAAAAAGCTTATGAAGTATGGTTCAAATCTATGTGGGATAAATTTGATGCTAGAGAAAAGGAAGCTTTTAATATACTATTAACAAAAACAAATCTAGTATTACGAGAAGAAATACAAGATAAGGAGGATAACAATGAAACTAATTAAATATTTAAAGGGTTTCTTAGTGCCGATGATCTTTCTAGTTGCAATATTGGGGGTTCGTGTTGTTGCAGAGCTTGCGCTTCCAACTTACACAAGTAATATTGTCGATAAAGGTATTCAACAAAGTGGTATTGAAGATGCCGTTCCGGAAAAAATAAGTGAAAAATCATTTAGAGAATTGCAATTATTTATGACTGATGATGAAATTAAAAAAGTTTTATCTAAATATGCAAGAGACGGTGATGTTTATAAACTGGATACTATAAATGATAAAGAACGTAGTGAATTAAATGATATATTAAAAAATACTATGACTGTAGTATCTGGTGCAAAATCTGAAAATCTAGACTTAGCTAAGGTCGAAGAAGGAGTAAAACTAGGTTTAGTTAAAAAAGCTAGCTTAATTGAACAAAAAAATAAATCAATTAGTGATTTAGGAAGTTCAGCCGATATGATTACAAAACAAGCTGGAATTCGTTATGTTAAAGAAGAATATAGAAATAATGTTGGTATTGATACTAATGAAATTAGAAAAAATTATCTAAAAGAAGTTGGAATCATGATGATAATCGTAACATTTATTTCAGGTGTTGGAAGTGTTATTTCGAACTTTATAGCGAGTAGAATTTCTTCAAAGATAGCTTATAATTTACGTGAAAAACTGTATAATAAGGTATTATCATTTTCTAAACAAGATATCGATAAGTTTTCAACTGCTTCATTAATCACAAGAAGTACGAATGATATTCAACAAATTCAGAATGCTTTAAATATGATGTTATTTATTGCAATTTATGCTCCGATGATGGCAGTATACGGAGTATACAAAGTTACACAAACAGATACAGGTATGACATGGATAATTGCGTTAGGTGTAGGTATCCTAGGTTTAACATTAGGAATAATCTCATTCTTAGTAATGCCTAAATTCAAAATTATGCAAAAACTTATTGATAGAGTTAACTTAGTAACTCGTGAAGCATTAACTGGTATATCTGTAATTCGTGTTTTCGGTCGTGAAAAATATGAAGAAGAAAGATTTGATAAAGAAAATATTGTTCTTAAAAATGAACAACTTTTCATCAACAGAACATTGTCAGCACTTATGCCGATGATTATGTTAATAATGAATGGAATTGCATTATTAATAATCTGGGTTGGTGGAAAGAATATAGATGCTGGTAGTATTCAAGTTGGAGATATGATGGCATTTATAACTTATACAATGCAGATAGTAATGTCATTCTTGTTCTTTACATTCTTAATGATGCAACTACCTCGTGCTGAAGTTGCTGCTGGTCGTATCAATGAAGTATTGGCTACTGATGTAACTGTTGTAGATAGCGAAAACATTGATGACAGTAAACTACAAGATGTGAAAGGAAATCTTAAATTTGACAATGTTAGCTTCACATTTGATGGTGCTGATAGTCCAGTGTTAAGTAATATTAGTTTTGAAGCAGAAGCAGGAAAAACTACAGCAATTATAGGAAGTACTGGTAGTGGTAAATCTACATTGCTTCACTTAATCCCAAGATATTTTGATGCTAATGAAGGTGAGATTTCAATTGATGGAGTTAATATCAGAGATATAAGCTTAAGTAAATTAAGAGACATATTAGGATTTGTTCCTCAAAAAGGAGTATTATTCAGTGGTAATATTGAATCAAATATTAAATTTGCTGATGAAAATATTTCAGATGAACAAATGAGAAAAGCTGCTGAAATTGCTCAAGCGATAGAATTTATTAATGAAAAAGAAGATAAATTTAATAGTGAAATTTCACAGGGGGGATCAAATGTTTCTGGAGGACAAAAACAACGTCTTTCAATTGCTCGTGCGCTAGCAAAAAATCCAAAGATTCTACTTTTTGATGATAGTTTCTCAGCATTAGATTACAAAACAGATGTTAAATTAAGAAAAACTTTAAGAGAAGAAATGGCTGGGGTAACTACTATTATAGTAGCTCAACGTATCGCAACAATTCTAAATGCTGATAAGATTATCGTAATGAATGAAGGTAAGATTGTAGGAATTGGAAAACACCAAGAACTTCTAGAAAGTTGTCCAACGTATTTAGAAATTGCAGAAAGTCAACTTAGTGAAGAAGAATTAAAAAAAGGAGGTAAACATCATGGATAGAGATACAAAAATCGAAAAAGCAACTAATTTTTCTGGAACATTAAAAAGAATTATCAAATTGATGTTTACACAGTATAAATTCTCAAGCATATTGATAGTATTCTTTGCATTAGCTAGTACTGTATTTGGTATAGTAGGACCTAAGATTATGGGGAAAGCAACTACAGAACTTTTTGAAGGATTAGTAGCTAAGATTAGTAATGAAGGTAGTATTAACTTTGAGAAAATAGCTGGAATATTGCTTACTGTATTAGGTTTATATATACTTTCATCATTATTTATGTTTATTCAAGGTTGGTTAATGAGTAATATTTCTCAACAAATGACTTATGACATTCGTAAAGATATTAGTAAGAAAATAAATACTTTACCTGTTGAATACTTTGAACAACGTACAGTAGGTGAAACTTTATCACGTGTAACAAACGACGTAGATACGTTAGGTCAATCGCTAAACCAAAGTTTTACACAAATTATTTCTAATACGGCGACTGTATTAGGTGTTCTTGTAATGATGTTTACAATAAGTCCTCTAATGACATTAATTGCGTTAGCTTTAATTCCAGTTTCGGGGATATTATTAGGTGCTATAACAAAATGGAGTCAAAAATATTTCAAAAGCCAGCAAGATATGCTTTCTGATGTCAATGGGCAGGTTGAAGAAAGCTTTGCGGGTCAAAATATCATAGCAGCATTTAACTACAAAGAAAAAAGTGTTAAAGAATTTAATGATAAAAATGAGCAATTATATACATCATCATGGAAAGCAAACTTTTTCTCAGGATTAATGTTCCCTGTGATTAACTTTGTTGGTAACCTTGGTTATGTTGGTATTGTATTCTCTGGTGGATTATTAGTTTCTAAAGGAACTATTGGTGTAGGTGATATTCAAGCCTTTATCCAATATATAAGAAACTTTACTCAGCCGATTGGTCAAATAGCTCAGTCTATGTCAGAAATTCAAAAAATGGCTGCAGCAGGGGAAAGAGTATTTGAGTTCTTGGATGCTAAAGATGAAGAAGATGCAGAAGTTCTTGAAACAGTTACTAATAAAGAAGGTAATGTTGTATTTGATAAAGTTAAATTTGGCTATGTTGAAGACCAAATAATTATTAAAAACTTCACAAGTGATGTTAAAAAAGGTGAGATGATCGCTATAGTTGGTCCTACAGGTGCTGGAAAGACTACAATGGTTAAACTACTTATGAGGTTCTATGATAATAATGGTGGAAATATCTTTATTGATGGAAAAGATATTTCTAAATTAGATAGAGCTGAGCTTCGTTCTTACTTCACAATGGTACTGCAAGACACATGGTTATTTAAAGGGACAATAATGGAAAACCTTCGCTATGGTCGCTTGGATGCGACTGACGAAGAAGTAATAGAAGCGGCAAAAGCAGCACATATTCACCACTTTATTAAAACATTACCGGGTGGATATGATATGGAATTGAATGAAGATGCCTCAAATATATCGCAAGGACAGAAACAATTATTAACAATTGCTCGTGCAATACTTGCTGATAAACCTATATTAATTCTTGACGAGGCAACTTCAAGTGTAGATACACGTACAGAAGTACTAATTCAAAAAGCTATGAATAAACTTATGGAAGGTCGTACTACATTCGTTATAGCTCACCGTTTATCAACAATTAGAAATGCAGATAAGATTCTTGTGTTAAAAGATGGGGATATTATCGAACAAGGAAACCATGATGAGTTATTAGAACAAAAAGGTTTCTATTCAGAATTATATCAAAGTCAATTTGAAGAATAATCAAGAAAGACATTTAGAGAATTATCTCTAGATGTCTTTTAATGTTATTTCTTTGACAATATAAAGTTAATAAAGTATAATTATCTCATATTCGAGATAATTGTTAAAAGAAATATTTATAGTAAAAACAGGAGAATCCTTATGAATAATGAGTTTAAAGCCGTTATCGGAATAATGAGAGCAAGCAATTTATTAGTAGATGATTTAAAGAAAACTTTAAAGAATTATCCAATTAACGCGACTGAATTTTCTGTTATGGAATTTTTATATAGTAAAGGTGAGAAGAGTATTCAAGAAATACGAGATAGAATATTGCTTGCTAGTGGTAGTGCAACTTATGTTGTTGATAGTCTTGAAAAAAAAGGTTATATTACAAGAAATGTTAGTCAAAAAGATAAAAGAGTAACTTATATAAGATTGACTGAAGAAGGAATGAAATTAATCGATGATATTTTTCCAATTCATAAAAAAAATACTAAGAGAATTTTTGAAAAAATAAATGACAAAGAGTTAGTAATATTAAAAGAAATCTTAAAAAAAATAAACTAGAGGCTTACGCCTTTTTTAATAAATAAATATCTTGAAATTGAGATAATATAGGAGGATATAAAATGATAGAGTTAGGAATTAGTACATTTGGTGAAACTACAGAAATTGAAGGTACAGGAATAATACCTGCACATGATGAACGTATTAGAAATATGATTGAGGAAATGAAACTTGCTGATGAAGTTGGTTTAGATCTTTATGCAATCGGTGAGCATCATAGAGAAGATTTTGCAGTATCAGCACCTGAGATATTACTTGCAGCTGGCGCAGCTGTTACTAAGAATATAAAATTAAGTTCAGCGGTAACAGTATTATCATCATCAGACCCAGTAAGAGTTTATCAACAATATGCAACTATTGATGCAATATCTAATGGTAGAGCAGAAGTAATGGTAGGTCGTGGATCATTTACAGAATCATTTCCGTTGTTCGGTTATGATTTAGGTGATTATGAAGAACTATTCGATGAAAAATTAGCAATGTTAGAGAAAATTAAAGCTAATGAAATGTTAACATGGGAAGGAAAACATACACAAAAGGTAGAAAATAAGGGAGTATATCCAAGAAGTGTTCAAGAAGATTTTCCAATTTGGGTAGCGACAGGTGGAAATACAGAGTCTACTATAAAAATTGCTCAAAAAGGATTACCGATAGCATATGCTATAATTGGAGGTCAATACAAAGCTTTCAAAGGTTTAATAGATTATTATAGAGCTATAGGACGTAATGCAGGTCATAGTGAAGATAGATTAAAAGTTGCTTCACATTCTTGGGGATTTGTAGCTGAAACGGATGAAGAAGCGATTAAAAAATATTTCCATCCTACAAAACAGGTTGTTGATGCAATTTCGAAAGATAGACCGTTTTGGAGACCTCTTACTTTCGAACAATATTTAAATAGCGTAGGACCAGATGGATCTATGTTAGTAGGTAGTCCAGAAACAGTTGCAAATAAACTTATCGATATGATAGAAACTTTAGGACTAGATAGATTTATGCTACATTTACCACTTGGCTCTATGCCACATGAAGATATAATGAAAGCTATAAAACTATTTGGAGAAGAAGTAGCTCCACGAGTTCGTGAATATTTTAAAAATAAATAAGTAATTGAAATATAATTTCTAATTCAAGTAAAGCTATTTTTTCTAAAAAATGATACTCTATGTTATAATAAATAGACAATAAAAAGATGGAGAGTACAGATGATTTTAGATAAGTATAAATATTTATTATTTGATTTAGATGATACTTTATTAGATTTCGGTAAAGCACAAGTTTTAGCTTTTAAAAAATTATTGAAAGATGAAAATATTGAGTATAATGATGAGTTGTTTGAAAAATATGAAACGATAAATAAATCTTTATGGAGAAGTTTTGAATGTGGAGAAATATCGAATAAAGAAGTCACTAGTGAAAGATTTATAAGATTTTTTAAGTTGTTTGATAGAAAAGTTGATGGTAGTGAAGTAGATAAAAGATATAGAGGGTATCTTGCTGAAGGAAATCAACTTTTTGATGGAATAATTGAGATGTTAGAGAAACTAACAACAACTCATAAATTATATGTAGCTTCTAATGGAATAGGTGTTACTCAACATACAAGATTAAAAAATAATAATCTTAATAAATACTTTGAGAAGATTTTTATTTCCGAAGAAATTGGAAGTAAAAAGCCAGATAAAGAATTTTTTGATATTATTTTAAAAGAAATCTGTGTTGAAAATAAGGATGAAGTTTTAATGATAGGAGATACTCTTACATCGGATATATTAGGTGCTAATAATGCAGGGATTGATAGTTGTTTAGTAGATATTCATAAAATCTTAAATCCAGAGCTAGTACCTACGTATAAAATTGAGAAGACGATAGATTTATTGGAATTAAAAAAAGGAGTCTAAGTTGAAAAAATATCAACTTAGACTCCTTTTTTTATAAACTATGATTGTTGTATTTAATATTTTCTAGCGCGATAAAGCAATGTTCAATATTATATTCTTCTTTAAGAAGTATTTTTATATTTTCTACTATTGTGTAATCTTTAGCTGTATTATACTCATTTAAAAGAATGTGCATTGCTGCGTTGATTTCATTTGTATCAGTGTGCCAAATGTGAAATTCATGAATATCTACGATGCCTTCTATTTTTTTAATCTTATTGTAAACTTCTTCAGTATCTAGAGTAGTAGCTTCCATTAAAATTACAAATGATGATTTAGTAATTTTATATCCGCCTTTAAATAATATTATACTGATAATAATACTCATAATAACGTCAACAATTTGATAGTTTGTAAAGTAAATAATTGTTGAAGAAATTATAATTCCAATTGAACTAATTAAATCACCAAGGAAATGCCATAAAGCACTTTGAATATTAAGATTATCTTCTTCTTTTAAACTTTTTGTTAAAATTATTGTTACTACAATATTGAAGATTAATCCTATTGTCGATATTATCAGCATTGATTTGAAATCAATGTCTTTAGGATTGAAAAATCTCATAAATCCTTCAAAAATTAAATAAATAGAAATACCAACTAGCATTAAACCGTTAATAAAGGCAGCTAATACTTCTAATCTCACAAAACCAAAAGTGTATTTTTTATTTGGCTTTTTTGAACTGAATATCAAAGCAATTAAACTAAAACCTAATGCGATAACATCAGAGAACATATGGAATGAGTCACCTAATAACGCTAATGAATTAGAAAGAAGCCCCCCGATATATTCTAATAATGCAAAACTTATTGTTAAAATTAATGTTGTATAAAGTACTTTTTTTGAATATGATTGAATTTTATAATGTTTTTTATGATGAAAATTTTTTTGTATCATTTTATCCTCCTTAATTTATAATATTGTTATTATAAATCATGAAGTAGAACTTTACAAAAATACTGCACTGATAACAATTATTAGTACTTTTATCATCTGGCTCTATTGCTTTTTTTATATTAGTTTGATAAAATTAAGAAGAATTTAGATGAAAAAGGTGGAGAAAATTATGCGTATTTTATGTATTGGGGATAGTAACACTTGGGGATATGTTCCAGGTGAGGATGGAGTAAGAACTGATAAACGTTGGACTAAATTACTAGCAGAATTTCGTTCTAATGACACTATTATAGAAGAAGCTCTTTGTGGAAGAACAGTTACTGCAAAAGATACGATTGTACCGGTTAGATGTGGTATTGATACACTACCAATTTTAATGTTAAGTCACGTACCTGTAGATTTAGTAATAATTATGTTAGGGACTAATGATTTGAAAAAACAATTTAATCCGAGTGCGAAACATATTGCTAGAGGGATTGAAGAATATATTAAATATATAAGAAATCCTCATTTAATCGCTGGATATAAAATTCCGAAGATTCTTGTTGTTTCACCTGTTCCATTACGTGATGAAATAGTAGAAAGACAAAGCTTATTTGGAGAATTTGATGAAAACAGTTTAAAACAATCAAAATTCTTAGCTCAAACATTTAAAGAAGTTAGTGATAAATATGAAGTAGACTTTTTAAATGCGGGGCGTGTAGCAGAGACTTCATTAATTGATTGTATTCACTTAGATGAAAAAAATCATGAAAAATTAGCGAAGTATATTGCTAGTAAAGTGTCTGAAGTGTTAGATTACGAAGAAGCAAGATAAGAAGAATCCGATGATAAACTTTCTAAATATGAAAGATTATCATCGGATTTGTTTTTTATATTGTTTAAAAGATAGTTTACTTATATATATTGTTAAAATAGCTAGAAGTATATATATCAAATTGAATTCTGAAATAATAAATTGATTAACAAAAGTTATACTAAATATTGTAAAATATATTCCGATTATGTATGTATTACCAGATTGCTTAGTTAAAGTTCGATCGATAGTTTTGAAAATTCTATTATAGATACTTAGTAAAATAATAAAAATAATACTAATTAACCAATATCTATCCACAGGGATATTAAGATTTAAATCACTTAATATCAGAGAAAGAGTAATAAAATTTGTCATAATAAATAAATGATTAGTTAAATGATTAAAATTAATATCTTTCACATGAATACTTCTAGATATGAAACTTGGGAATAGTTGACTTATCATAAAAGCAAAAAATATAAACCAATAACAATAATCAATAAATAAAAAACCTAAAAAGAGAGCTAATGTTCGACCAGTGTGAATATAACTAAACGGTTCCGTTAATTTTTTTATCATTAATTGTTTATTATCTATGAGAATGTACTCTGTAATATGTTGAACACTTAATATAACTGATAGGAGCACTAATGTTGCAAGAATGAATTTAATATCAAATGTATTTCTTATTAATAAATTTAAGACAACAAGTGTTTGAAAAATTAAAAAGAAATAATTTAGAAAACTATCTTTACCATATCTATTTAAATGAACTACTTCTATTAACCAACTATTAAAGAAAATTGTAAAAAGTAGTATAAAATGAATGAATCCATATATTGACTTATCCATATATAAATAGTCTATTGAGAATTTACTTATTAATAAAGACAATGAAATTGTGTATAAAGTTGTAAGTATAGTTTCTTTTTTTAAAATAAATTTTAACACAAAAACTTCCTCCTTATTTACATTTTACCTCACATGATTTTACAAAAAATATTGAAGTTATCCATAGCAAAATGCTAGGGGGATAACTTCAATCTTCTTTACAAAATGAAAAAAGTTATAATCATATTTTATCAAAAAAAAAATTGAATATCAATAAAATGAATGGACCTTAAAAGTCATTCATTATTAAAGAAAGAATTTTAAGATCCATTTTTTAGTTGAGTATTTGAATTTATATAGTTTAATTAAATAGTTATTTTTTGAATTTTTTATGAGTTTCTGTGTAAAATACTAAACCAAGTAATGTAATAATAACACCACTTATAGCTAATATAAATTGAGTAATAATAGCAGCGAGTACTATGTAAGCTCCACCTATGATAGAAATCCAAGGAACTATAGGGTAAAATGGAACTTTATATGGGCGTGGCATATCAGGTTCTCTTTTTCTAAGGACAAATACAGCGAAAAATGTCGCTATGAAGAAAATCCAAATTGTAAATAAAAGAAAATCTGTAAGAGTATCAAATTCTCCTGTAAACATCATCGCAATAGTTAAAACTAAAGTTACTAAAGCTGAGAAATATGGAATTGAGAATCTATTTAGTTTGATCCAGAAGTTTTTAAATGGAATCTGATCTTTCATTGCCATTGCATAAGGAACGCGAATAGCTGTCATAGTAAAACCATTCATAGTTCCGTAAACACTAATCATAATACCAATGGTTATTATTTTACCACCATTTGGTCCAAATAACTTAGTAGCTACATCATTAGGAACATTACCGTTACCTGCTATTTGTTCCATAGGCATAGTAAGTAGATACGCTACATTTATTAGTAGATAAATTGCTGTTATTACTAGTAAACCATATAAAATTGCGCGTGGTAAATCTTTTTTCGGATTTTTCATTTCACCAGCAATAGTTCCAACATTACTCCATCCGTCATAACCATACATGGCGGCTAACATTGCAGCACCAAGAGCAGCTAGAGGTGTAGAACTAGTTGATGATGAACTACTAGGAAAAAGTTCAATTGTCGTAGGATTAGGTTGTAATAATCCGAAAACAATAATTGCTATAATTGGTATAAGTTTACAAACAGTAGCAATAGTTTGAATATGACCACTCGCCTTACTACCAAGTAAGTTTAAACCTGTTACCGTAGTAGCGGCACATGCTCCTACAAGTATTGAATATTTCTTGTCAACACCAAAAAGATTTAGAAATTGTGTTGAAAAAATAGCGGCGGCTGCAGCTATACTAGCAGGATAATATATTACAGCCTGAGCCCAACCAAGTAAGTATGATATTGTTTTTCCATAAGCCTTTTCAACCCAAACTATCATACCCCCGGTTTCCGGTATAGCGGCAGCAAGCTCAGCAGTAGTTAATCCCGCACAAATACTTATAATTCCAGCAAGAATCCAAGCTAGTAGACCAAGGCTGACGTTTCCTGTAGTTTTATATATAACTGCCGCTTTAAAAAATACCCCTGAACCAATTACTACGCCAACTACTGTAGAAAAAGCTCCAAAAAATCCAATTTCTTTTCTTAAATTTTCCAAAAGAATCCCCCCCTTATATAATATGGAATATTTTTTAATAATATTTAATTTTTAAAATTTTTATGGTTGTTTTTCTTATTAATTTCTAGGCGTACTTATTATATCTTATTTTTTATATCTAAACAATAGTTTCAGAAGAAAAATTTAACAAATTATGTTAGAAAATTTCACAATATATTTATTTATGAGATTATGTTAAATAAAAGATTGAAATTAGAATATTTCAATTAATAGTACAAAGATTAAATGTTAAAAAATTTAGAAAAATTCTTCCTAAAGATTTAACAAAACGGATGAAAATGTGTTATAATAAGGAGTATCTGAATAAAATTACTAGATTATACTAGAAAGGAATTTAACATGACAGAAGAAATTAAAGTAGATGTACAAGATTTAAATGATCAAATGCTTGTTCGTCGTGAAAAAATGGAAGCTATGAGAGAAAGTGGTTTAGATCCATTTGGAACTAAATTTGAAAGAACACATCTTTCAGATCAAATCGTAGCAGAATATGATAAATTTAGTAAAGAAGAATTAGAAGAAAAAAATATTTCTGTAACAATTGCAGGACGTATTATGACTAAACGTGGTAAAGGTAAAGCTGGATTTGCTCACGTTCAAGATTTAGGTGGTCAAGTTCAAATTTACGTTCGTCAAGATAGAGTAGGAGATTCATATGAATACTTCAAAACTCTTGACCTTGGGGATATTGTAGGTGTAACTGGGGTACTATTCAAAACTAACGTAGGTGAATTATCTGTTAAAGCTGATAAATTTGAAATTTTAACAAAAGCACTACGTCCACTACCAGACAAATTCCACGGACTTAAAGATGTTGAAGAGCGTTACAGAAGAAGATACGTAGACTTAATTATGAATGAAGACAGTAAAGAAACATTTATTTTACGTTCTAAAATTATTCAAATTATGCGTAGCTACTTAAATGAACGTGGATACTTAGAAGTAGAAACTCCTATGATGCACTCAGTTGCTGGTGGAGCTGCTGCTCGTCCATTCGTAACTCACCACAATGCACTAGATATGCAGTTATTCATGCGTATTGCACTTGAATTACCTTTAAAACGTTTAATCGTCGGTGGATTAGAAAAAGTATATGAAATTGGTCGTGCATTCCGTAATGAAGGTGTATCAACAAGACATAACCCAGAATTTACAATGATTGAATTATATGAAGCTTATGCAGATTACAATGATATTATGGATTTAACAGAATCTATGATTGCTTACATCTGTAATGAAATTCACGGTACTACAAAAATTATGTATGGTGAAGATGAAATTGATTTAACTCCAAAATGGCGTCGTGTACATATGGTAGATGCTATTAAAGAAGTAACTGGAGTTGATTTCTGGCCAGAAATGACTGATGCAGAGGCTCATGCATTAGCTAAAGAACACAACGTTCCAGTTAGAAAAGATATGAAAGTTGGACACATTATTAATGAATTCTTTGAAACATTTGTAGAAGAAACATTAGTTCAACCAACATTCGTTTACGGTCACCCAGTTGAAGTATCTCCATTAGCTAAAACTAATGCAGAAGACACAAGATTTACTGATCGTTTCGAGTTATTTATCGTTAGACGTGAACATGCAAATGCATTTAGTGAGTTAAACGATCCAATCGATCAAAAAGAAAGATTCTTAGCTCAAATGGATGAAAAAGATGCTGGTAACGAAGAAGTTTATGAAATGGATGAAGACTTCGTTGAAGCATTAGAATACGGTATGCCACCAACAGGTGGATTAGGAATCGGAATTGATAGATTAGTTATGTTATTAACTAACTCAGCTTCAATCCGTGACGTACTGTTATTCCCATACATGAAGCACAAGTAAGTCGATATTGATTTATTAAAATCTGATTAAAAGAACATTATTAGGAATAACAAAAATTAAAACTCCCTAAAATTTAGGAAGCTTTAATAGAAATTAAAGGGAGCTTAGTCTCCCTTTTATTATATAAAAAAGATATATAAGGAGTATCCAATGGCAAGCTTTTTTGAAAAATTAAAAGAAAAATTTTCTGCTAAGGAAGAATTAAATGAAGAACTGATTTCGCTTGATGAATATGAAGAGTTCGTCGAGAGTCAGTTTGTAACTGAAAAATTTAAAAAAGGACTAAAAAAATCACGTGATAACTTCTCTAATGCACTTAATAACTTAATTAGTTCGTATAGAGAAATTAACGAAGAATTTTTTGAAGATTTAGAGGAATTACTTATTCAATCAGATGTTAGTTATAACACTGTATTAGAATTAGTTGATTATCTAAAAGTTGAGTCACAAAGACAAAATTTAAAAGAACCAAGTGAGCTTCAAAGTATGATCATTGAGAAGTTGGTAGATGTTTACATGGAAGGAACAGTAAAATCTGAATTAAACTATGCACCAGAAAAAGAACTTTCAGTGTTCTTATTTGTAGGGGTTAATGGAGTAGGGAAAACTACATCTATTGGTAAATTAGCTCATAACCTTAAGAAAGAAGGAAAAAAAGTACTTATAGCTGCTGGAGATACATTTAGAGCAGGAGCTATTGATCAACTTGATGTTTGGGCAAAACGTAGTGGTGCAGACATTGTAAAATCACATGAGGGAGCTGATTCAGCAGCGATTATCTTTGATGCTATTCAATCTGCTAAAGCAAAAGGTTATGATGTATTACTTTGTGATACTGCGGGTCGTCTACAAAACAAAGATCATCTTATGAAAGAGCTTGAAAAAATTGTCCGTGTAATTAAAAAAGAAGTTCCAGAAGGGCCACATGAAGTACTTTTAACAATAGATGCGACAACAGGTCAAAACGGTATACTACAAGCGAAAACATTTAAAGAAGTAAGTGATGTAACAGGTGTTATTCTTACTAAACTTGATGGAACAGCTAAAGGTGGTATAGTCATCGCTATTAAGAAAGAACTAGGTATTCCAGTTAAACTTGTAGGTTTAGGGGAAAATATCGATGATTTAGAAGTATTTGATCCTGAACAATATATTTATGGACTATTTTATCAAGAAAACTCTGATAAAACTGAAGAACAATCAGAAGCAGAATAGCAATATTGATATAGTTCAATTTATAAACTTAAAAATACTAAAAAGTTATAAAATTTTTTAAAATTTGAAGTTTTAATAAATATTTAAGTGAGATTTTTCATAAATTGGATTTACGAAATCATATTTGGAAAATCTCTCTTTTTTGTATTATTTTAAAATCAATAATTAACATAGAAATATTTTAGTATTAAATTTGAAATTATTTCCGAAAATTAATTGAAAAAATTGTAATAAAAGTATATAATATATATATTAAGAAGGTAATTATATATGGAGGATTAAGATGGGATTTTTATCTAAATTATTCGGAAAAAAAGAAGAGCAAGTAAATGAGGTTGTTTTAAGCTCATACATGAAAGGTAAAGTAGTAGATATTACAGAAGTACCGGACCCAGTATTTGCTCAAAAAATGATGGGAGATGGATTTGCTATTATTCCTGAAGAAGGGAAACTTATTTCACCAGTAGCTGGAGAAATTATCCAAGTATTCCCAACAAAACATGCTTTTGGAATTAAATCAGGAGATGTAGAAATTCTTATTCACGTTGGATTAGAAACAGTTGCTATGAAAGGTGAAGGTTTCGATGTAGCAGTATCTGCAGGAGATAGAGTTGAAGTAGGTCAAACTTTATTAACTTATGACTTAGAGTTAGTTAAAGAAAAAGCTAAGGATATTATTACTCCTTGTGTAATTACAAACATGGATGCAGTAGCAAATATCGAAGTATTAAAATTAAATGAAACTGTTGATTTCTCACAAGAAGTAGCAAAAGTAAAACTTAAATAGACCTAGGTCTATTTAAGTTTTACTATTAGTAACGAATTTATGAATGATAAAAAATTTTGGAAGATTATATACCTGTATATAACGAAATATAATTACAGTATATTATATTATCGTCCAGAAAAAAAAGATGTATGGCTTATTAATGAAGATAATGAATTAATAAGATTTATATACGGAGATAGTTTTAAATCAACAGAAATCGACAGCATTGTTTCTAATGTTATTAGAAATGAAGTTAGACTGAAAAAAATGTTTAAACTGAATAGTTTAAAAATGAAAATCCTTTATGTTTCTCCTGAATTTGATGATATTATAGAAGATTACAAAAAGTATAGAATATCAAATAGCATAATTATCGAACGTATTTTATATAATGAGAAAAATAGTAAGCTGTTTTTAAAAGAAAAAGATAAGAGTTTTATAGAAGGAACGCCTGACACTTTAAGATATAAAAATAGGGTGGTTGAATTATATAAAAGGCAAACATTAGATAGAAATGTATTTAATGTAAAATATAATATATTATCAGGTCTTTATTTAATTTTATTCTTAATAAATTATTTTATAATTTATTTATCGAATAGAAATAGTTCTGCATATCAATATATCGAGTATAGCTATCAGAAAATTATAAGCGGTCAATTTTATAGAGTATTTACTAGTGTTTTTACAGTAGATAACTCTATGAAATTGTTGGTAATATTGGCAACAATCGGGGTTAGTTCAATTCTATTTAATAAGTCTCTTAATATATTGAAAAGCCTTGGAATATTATTAATAGTTTCCTTAGTGTTCAATTTCCTGTTGATATTTGGATATTCAGGGGTGCTAGATATTGCCTTGGTTTCAAATATTGCGCTTTTAGGTTCTATTTTTATGGGACAGCTTAGTAAAAAGAATGATAATTTGAAATTCATGTATTCTAGTGCAATATCAATTGTTTATCTGGCCTTGGTTTCAATATTATTTGATACTTCTATAGTTTTATATATTTTTTCTTTTGTATTAGGAGTATTTATAGAACTATTTTTAGTTAAGAAAAGAGTTTATATAGCACTAATTTGTATGGTAGTCTTTTGTCTCCTTGGTGAAACATTTTTAATCGCAGGTGTTAATACGAAAGGTACAATTAATCGATTTAGAGTTTCGAGAGTTGATAGTAGGTTATTAAAAACATACAATGATGAAGATATATTCAATTTAGAAAAAGAATTAAACTCTAAAAATAAATCCGCTTTAACTTATTATGAGTTAGGTATGGTTAAGATGACTACAGCTACAAAACAAGATGCTAAGAAAGTTTTTCTTGAGGGAATAAATTTTGATGATTCTTTTGCACCGCTTTATTATAATTTAGCAATAATTGAACGCCAAGAAGGTAATTATTCGAAAGCAAAAGAGTATGCAGAAAGAGCTTATGAATTAGACGGAAGAGAAGCTAATAAAAATCTAGTTGATGAATTGAGTAATTTTTAAGGTGATATTAATGAAAAATTTTTATGATTTGCAACAATTTTTGAAATCATTTGGTATAATTATATATATGAAGGATAGAAAACATACATTAAGTATGGTAGAATATGAAGTGAGAGAATTAAGACGTTTAGAATTAATTTCAAAAGAAGATTTTATAAGAGCAATTGCTATAATTAGACATGAAGTTAATTATGAATTATCAAAAGGATAGGTGATAAGAAATGGAAAATAACCTAATATTTATTAAGGTTCGTAGAAGAATAGAAGAAGATGTTGTGAAGATTGAAGAAATGATTAATGCTTGTGTATCGGTAAAAGGTCAGAGAAAATGTCCGCTTTATCAAGATGTTATTGATACTCAAATCTATGGTCTTACTAAAGAAATAAACTTAGCAGTAGAAATAGGTTGCATTTCACAAGAAGCTGGGCGCATAATTCTAGCTGATTTAGAAAATAAAGCTAGCGAAATGTACTCTAATTTAGCAGAAGAAAGTAAAGCAAACTAATATGAATTTTGTAAGAAGAATACATAGATCAATTAAGCATGAACGTAGACATGTGAGATTAGATTGGGTAGTGGCATTAACACTTCTTGTATTGTTAGTCTTAAGTTGTATGATGGTTTATAGTGCTAGTATGATTGGTAATAAGTATGGGACTTTCACATCAGGTATTCCAGTAAGTGAAACATACTTCTTGCAAAGGCAGGCAATGTGGGTAGTACTCGCTTATATAGCGTTTTTAGTATTCTCAGTTGCAATACCTTTTGAAGTTTTTAAAAATAAAAGCTTTTTAATGAATGGATATCTAGTAATAGCGTTTCTACTATTTTTACCTTTGTTTATGCCATCAATCAATGGTGCTAGATCTTGGATAAGAATAGGTGCGTTCAGTTTTCAGCCATCAACTTTAGCACAGTTATTTATCATTATGTATATGGCATATATATTAGAAACTAGAAAAGTAAAATTAAGACAAATTTGTACGAGTTCAGAATTACTGAAAATGTTCGGTATACCTTTAGGATTGGTTACTATAATAGCACTACAAAATGATACTGGAATGATACTTATCACGTTGTCGGTTATGGGTATTATGACTTTATGCTCTAATATGCATTCGCAAAATATAAAAAAAATATTATCACTAGCGATAGTAGCAGGTGTGGTAGTATTAATGTTGTTTATGTTGAAAAGTGCATTATTCAGTAGTGGAACTTCATATAGAACAAATCGTCTAAAAGTATTTTTAAATCCATTTTCTGAGGATTTGGCAGCTGCAGCCGATCAGGTAATAAATTCATATGTTGCATTTGGTAATGGAGGATTATTTGGTAGAGGATTAGGAAATTCTATTCAAAAACTAGGTTATTTACCAGAAGCACATACAGACTTTATACTTGCTATTATAGCTGAGGAGTTAGGTTTTATAGGTGTTTTATTCGTAGTAACTTTATTATTAATAATCATTGGTAAAGTAATATTTTCTGGTACAAAATCAAGAAATACTTTTTCAGCGATGTACTCATTAGGATTCGCAAGTCTACTAGTAGTACAGGGAGTAGTTAATATTGGTGGAGTTACGGCCTCTATCCCGATGACTGGAGTCCCATTACCATTTATAAGTAATGGTGGTAGTTCAATTCTTGTATTAAGTATAGGATTAGGAATAGCTACTAATATCTTGGCTCATGTTAAATATTTAAGAAGTAACAAAAAATAAAATGGAAATTCGAATTGATATTATTTTATAGTATTGATTCGAATTTTTATTTATTAAATTTTAGTATTGCTAGAAATTGAAAAAATTACAATTTATTATGATGATACTTGCTAACTTAAGCTAATCAAGCTATAATAGTAAAGGTAACTTTTAAAGGAGATTATAGATGAAATTAGAACAATTTGATTTTTATTTACCAGAGGAACTTATTGCACAAACTCCTCTTTTAAAAAGAGATACTAGTAAATTACTATGTGTAGATAGAAAAAACAATACACATGAACATAAAGTTTTTTCAGATATTATAGATTATTTTAATCCTGGAGATACTTTGGTATTAAATAATACTAGGGTTATGCCAGCTCGTTTATATGGTGCTAAAAAGGACACTGGAGCTGCAATAGAAGTATTATTATTAAAAAATCTAGGACATAATGATTGGGAATGTCTAGTAAAACCAGCAAAAAGAATAAAAGAGGGAAGTATTGTATCATTTGGTGATGGTATTATGGAAGCTGTGTGTACTAAAGTTCTTGATGATGGATTTAGACATTTTGAATTTGTATATGAAGGAATATTCCAGGAAAGATTAAATGAACTTGGTACAATGCCTTTACCACCATATATTAAAGAACGATTAACTGATAAAGAAAGATATCAAACAGTTTATTCTAAAGAAGTGGGAAGTTCGGCTGCTCCAACTGCCGGTCTTCACTTTACAAATGAACTATTAGATAGAATAAAAGAAAAAGGTGTGAATATAGCATATTTAACTCTTCATGTTGGACTAGGTACATTTAGACCTGTTGCTGTAGAAAATATTGAAGATCATGATATGCACTCAGAATATTATACACTAGATGAAAAAACAGCGGAACTTATTAATAAAACAAAAGAAAATGAGGGAAGAGTATTTTCTGTAGGTACTACTACAACAAGAACATTAGAAACAATTGCTCGAGACAATAATGGAAAAATTGTTGCAGCCTCAGGTTGGACAAATATTTTTATCTATCCGGGATTTGAATTTAAATGTGTTGATGGATTAATTACTAACTTCCATTTACCGAAATCATCATTAATAATGCTTGTAAGTGCATTTTATGATAGAGAAAAAGTTATTGAATTATATAATATAGCAGTTGAAAATAAATATCGTTTCTTCAGTTTTGGGGATGCTATGATAATAATATAATTATTGAAAGGAAATTTTTATATGAGAGATGTAAAAGAAAATGCAGTTTGGTATGAACATATAAAAACATGTAAACAGTCTGGGGCAAGATTAGGTATTGTTCATACACCACACGGTAGCTTCGAAACACCAGTATTTATGCCGGTTGGGACACAAGCTACAGTAAAAGCAATGTCACCAGAAGAAGTAAAAGGTATGGGGGCTGATATTATTTTATCAAATACATATCACCTTTGGTTACGTCCTGGTGAAGAAATTGTTGAAAAAGCAGGTGGACTTCACAAATTTATGAATTGGGATGGAAGTATCCTAACAGATTCAGGAGGATTCCAAGTATTTTCTCTTAGTGAAATGAGAAAAATCGAGGAAGAAGGAGTTCATTTTAAAAACCACCTGTCAGGAGAAAAATTATTCTTATCACCTGAAAAAGCAATGCATATTCAAAATGCTTTAGGTTCAGACATAATGATGGCTTTCGATGAATGTCCTGATTATAATCACGACTATAAATATATCCGTCAATCAGTGGAAAGAACTAGTCGTTGGGCAGAAAGATGTTTAGCAGCACATAAAAATCCAAAAACTCAAAGTATTTTTGGTATAGTTCAAGGTGCAGGGTTCAATGATCTTCGTGAACAAAGTGCTAAGGATCTAGTAAGTATGGATTTTCCAGGATATGCCATTGGAGGTTTATCGGTAGGTGAACCAAAACATGAAATGTATAGAGTTTTAGAACATGTTACACCTTTATTACCAGCTAATAAGGCTAGATATTTAATGGGAGTAGGATCTCCTGATGCTCTATTTGAAGGAGTACTAAGAGGAGTAGATATGTTTGACTGTGTGCTACCTACGCGTATTGCACGTAATGGAACATGTATGACATCTGCTGGACGTGTTGTAGTGAAAAATGCTAAGTATGCAGAGGACTTTACACCACTTGATCCAGAATGTTCATGCTACTGCTGTAAAAATTATACAAAAGCATATCTTCGTCATTTATTTAAAGCTGATGAAATTTTTGGAGCGAGATTAGCAACAACACACAATATCCATTTCTTAATTAATATGATGAAAGATATTAGACAAGCTATTAGAGAAGATAGATTACTAGATTTCAAAGAAGAATTCTTTGAAAAATATGGATTAAACCAAGAAAATCCTAAGAATTTCTAGCAATTTAATAAAAAAAGAATAGAAAAGGTTTATTTTTTACTAAGTATATAGTAGAATAAACATATATTATAAATAAACGGAGGTAAAACATGCAAGGTTCATATATTAATATTATTATGATAGTATTTCTTTTTGGATTCATGTACTTCATGATTATTAGACCACAATCTAAAAGAAATAAAGAATTGAAACTTCTACAAGATTCATTAAAAGAAGGAGATAGAATCGTAACTTTCGCTGGAATTTACGGGGATATCGTTGAAGTAGGGACAGTAACAGTAAAAGTAAGAATTGCACCAAAAGTAGAAATCGAAATAGATCGTAATGCTATTCGTAGCTTGGTTGCAAAATAATAAATATTTAAGCGGATTATATTAATAATCCGCTTATTTTTTGAAAAAATTTTATTAAATAGTAGGGGTTAAGTTAAGTACATAGTATATTAATAATTTTGAAATATTATAATTTATGGAATTTCGGATTTCATTATAATAAGGTGATATTAGAAGTAAAAGTTACTAATTAAATAAATAGTGTAATAAATAAATTAGATACGTAAGAAATATCTTTCATTATCGAAACCGATAAATATAAAAATAAATAAATATTTAAGTTTGCTATATTTGATGTTTTCGTGTATACTTAAACAATGTAGGATATATAGTTAACTAAAAATAATGTTAATTAAATTCTAAATACATATATTTAAGATGGTATCTTGGAGGGAATATGTTTAAAAATAATATTGATAAAAAAATAGTAAAATATGGAATAAAGAAACTTAGTTTTGGTATAGCATCAGTAGCTATTGGTACATTAGTATTTTTAGGTGGAACAGCAAGTGCACATGAGGAAAGTAGTGTAAATAATAATAATAATAATAATTCAATAGTGCAGGAAACTCCTAAAAATGTAGAGTCAACTTCTACAGCTGATAATATTGAAAATAAAAGTGCTAAAGAGATTAAAAATATTTCTAATGATAGTACGACAACTTTAGTAAGTGAAAAAAATACAGAAGATAAAAATATAGCTACGGATTCAACTTTAACTACTGAATTTATAGGGAAAACAGATAAAAAAAAGGTTGAAATAAGCTCAGATTCTCAAAATAGTAATTTAAATGTTATTGACAAACGAGTAGATGATAGTAGTAATATTGCTGACTTATTAACTAAGATAATTAATAAAAATGTAGAAGAAAATAAAGTTACAACTGAAGAAGTAGAAAATACTGTAGAACCTGTAGAAAAAGGAACAAAAATAATTTCTAGACTGACTAGCAAATATGCTGAAGACATAGCAAAAGGTTATATTGGGTTAGAAGGTGGTAAATATGATAGTTTGATCTATAAAAAGGCAATACTAGATCCAGATGGTGATGATGATGGGGATGGTATAGCAAATAAGGATGAATTATATATTTATAAAAAAGATGGTCGTACATATCTTGGATATGATATTCATCCAAGACTTGCTGATACTGATGGAGATGGATTAAACGATAAAGTAGATAAAGATAAACTAGTATGGAATGTATCTGCTAGGGATATGGCTATGTTTATCAATTTAGTTTACGAAAATGATAAAAAAATAGACGATATACTTAATAAACAAGCTCCAATAGAAAAACTTTCAAATAATATCCAAAAGATGACTTTTAATGAACTTGGACCATATTGGAAAGTAAAAGAGACATATCATCAAGATAATGGTCTTGACGCAGTACTTTTCGAAACAACTAATAACTTTCCATTTTTAAAAGGAGATAAGATCCAAGTTCTTGCTTTTGCAGGGACAAACGTTAAACAAGCAGGGGATTTGAAAGCAGATTTAGCATTATTCTTTGGAAATGAGTCAAACCAAAGTGAAGCTGCTATTCAATTAATGAAAAAAATAAAAAATGATAGTACAATTACTAATTTATATATCACTGGACATTCACTAGGTGGATATTTATCATTAAGAGCTACAGCAACGGCTGAAAAGGAAAAATTTGGTAAGTATAAACAAACTTATACGTTTAACGCTCCAAAAGTTAAGAGTGGTTGGTTATGGGGAGTTTCTAAGGATGATGTAAAGATTACTGAGTCACTTGCAAAGAGTGGGAAGATAAAAAATTATTATACTGATAATGATAATATAATCCCTGGGAATCTTCAGCCTGATAGTAAAATTAGTATAGGTAAAAGTGCAGGAGCTCATTCATCAACATCATATTTTGAAAACAGAGTTAATACAAATCCTGATTTTAATTTTGGAAAACGTCAAGGAATGGATGGTGTAGGGTATAGAGATGAAAATATTAACAAGCTAAGCGTAATTGATCCAGAAAAGGGAACATTGAGTAAGACATTTTTACCAACTTTAGTTGATGATAGACCTGTATCTATTATGATAGGAGATAGACTTAAAGATAAGGACATAATTAATAAAGTTAATAGAAATTTATTACCAGTTAATACTAAGTTATCATTAGTCTATAAAGATGAATTGACATCTTTGGGTATGAAGCGTGCTACAGTAAGAATTGAGTATTTAGACGATAATAGTAGTAATGATATTAATGTTCCTATATCAGTAAACGAGGCGGATAAGAAAGAATTGATATCTGTAGTTAATGCTGCTCAAAAATTAGTTGAAACAGTTGTAGATTTATCTGATAAGACTAAAATAACAGCTGAAAAGTATAATTTAGCAAAATTAAGTTTAACAGAAAAATTAAAAGAAGCGGAAGCTACTATTTCGAATGTACTTTCCCCACAGCTAACTATTAATAATATTACTAAAGAACTAGCAGGACTGGGAATGAGTGTTATAAATTCACGTACTGCCTTAGAATTAACAGAAGCAGGAAAATATGAACCTAAGCTTTTAAATGATGAAAAATTATTATTACATCAAGGAAGTAGTTTGAATACAAATGATGTATTTAATAAAATTGTTAAAGAAAATCTTCCACAAAATATAAATTATGAAATACTAAATTCTACAGATTTTGGAGAATTGGGAGATGTCAATGCAAGGGTAAGAGTAACATATTCTGATGGTTCAAATGATATAGTTAATGTACCTATTAGAGTTTATACAGATTCTAAAGGCGAGCCACTAGTACAAGAAGAGAGTCCAGAGCTAGTAATAAGCGAAAAAGGCGAGCCACTAGTACAAGAGGAGAATCCAGAGCTAGTAATAAGCGAGAAGGGCGAACCATTAGTACAAGAGGAGAACCCAGAGCTAGTAATAAGTGAAAAAGGTGAATCGTTAGTTCAACCTGAGTTACCTGAATTTCATGCAGAAAAAGGCGAACCACTAGTGCAAGAAGAGAATCCAGAGCTAGTAATAAGTGAAAAAGGTGAACCACTGGTACAAGAAGAGAATCCAGAATTAGTGATAAGTGAGAAAGGTGAGCCATTAGTGCAAGAGGAGAACCCAGAACTAGTGATAAGTGAAAAAGGTGAATCGTTAGTTCAACCTGAGTTACCTGAATATCATGAAGAAAAAGGCGAGCCTCTAGTACGAGAGGAGAATCCTAAAGCCACTCTTGAATTACTAAAAAGTTCAAAACTTGGTGTGGAAGTCGAGTTGTTATCTAATATCAATAATATTTCATTGAATGTTAAAAAAATTGAAAATAGCAGTCAAATAGAAAGGATTAGTAAAGAATTATCTGTAGAAAAAGATAAAATTAGGGTATTAGACTTAAAATTATCTAAAGATAATAACGAAGTCAAACTTAAGAATGATAGAATAGTTCGCATAGCTTTATTAGAAAATGAAAGTAGTGAGATAAAGATTTATCATGTTGAAAAAAATGGAAGTTTAACATTAATTCCATCAGAAGTTAAAAATGGAATAGTCCAGTTTAATATAAACCATTTTAGTTTATTCGCAATTGTTGATTTTAGTAAAACTGCACCAAGTGATGAAAAGGATAAATCAAAAGAAATTTCATTAGATGTTAAGAAAGAGACAAGCGCTACGAATAAAATAAATAAGCAAGAAAATACAACTATAAATAGTAAAGACTTAAATTCCAAACCAAAAGAAATTTCATTAGATGCTAAGAAAGAGATGAGCACTACAAATAAAATAAATGAACAAGAAAATATAACTACATTTAGTAAATACTTAAATTCTAAACCAAAAGAAGTAACACAGGTTGTTGAGGAAAAATATATTGTAAGAAATAACCGAGAAAACTCTAGAAGTAATTTTAAAGTTTATAAACTTGAATCTTCGAATAATAATTTCAAACAAAGTTCTATACTTCCAAAAACTGGTGAAAATTCTTCAAACACAATTCCTATTGCAACTGGGTTAGGTTTAATTATAGGAGTTCTAGGTATTAGAAAATACAACAGATAAAAAATAAAAATCAAACTGGTAAAAAATATCAGTTTGATTTTTTATTTTAAATTATTTACTAAAAACGTTTTTCCATTCTGAACGTTTTTCTAAGAATTTTTTAGCTTCCATTTGAGCACCTTCTAAAGAGTGAGATGTAGCCCAACCACATTGTACTTCATTACATGCTGGTACTTCAGTAGCAACAAGAACATCTTCTAGTGTTTTTGCTAGAGCTTCTTCAACTTCTTCATAGCTATCATTGTTAATTACTGATAAGTAGAATCCTGTTTGGCATCCCATAGGTCCGAAATCTAATACATTATCAAGGTGATTTCTGATTAATTCAGCGATTAAATGTTCTAAAGAGTGAAGGTTTGGCATTTCTAGATGTTCCTTGTTTGGTTGACAGAATCTAATGTCATATTTATAAATTTTGTCTCCATTATCTCCAGAATAAACCCCAACTAACCTAATATAAGGTGCAACAACTTTAGTGTGATCTAGGTTGAAACTTTCAACATTCATTATCTTCTCAGTCATCTATGCTTCTCCATTTCTTTAATTTTATTAGCAGTTATAATTATACTATATTTTTGATGAATATAAAATTAATAAGAAATGGAGAGACTCAAAAATAGTGATTTTAAGTCCCTCCATTTAAGAATTATTTTTCTAAAGGAATAAGTTTATTCATAATAATCGCTACAATTGCACCAACAGCAATAGGAGAACCTATTAGATATTGTAATAATTGTGGAGCGCTAGCTTTTAATTCTGCTGGAATGAATAATAATCCAATTGTAAACATTAATGGTACTCCGATAATGTATAATTCTCTTTCAGAGAAGTCTAAATTTTTAACCACTCTGAATCCGTTTAGTAAGATGATGATACAAACTACAGAGAATACACCACCGATAACTGCAGAAGGGATTGAATTAATAATTGCAGAAAGTTTACCTAAGAATGATAGTCCGATAAACCAGAAAGAAGCCATAACGAATACTTTTCTACTAGCAACCCCAGTAATAGAAATAATACCAGCATTAGTTGAGTATCCAGTAACAGGAGTTGCACCAACTAAAGCAGCTGCTAAACATCCGATTCCTTCTCCGATTACACCTTTGTTAACTTGAGTATCGCTTAAAGGTTCGTTAATAACTGAACTTACCGCATACCAGGTTCCTGTTGTTTCAGCTAAGAGTACCATGTAGATAATAATCATTGTTATAATAGCAGAGATTTCAAAATGTATATTGTAATCTAAGAATAATAGTTTCGGCATTGAGAAGAAGCTAGCATCCTTAATTCCTTGAGTATTAAAACCACCCATTAAATATGCAGAAAATGTACCGATAGCTAAGGCGATAATTACTGAAGAAATTTGGAAAATTCTTTTGAATTTATCGACATAATTTCCAAATGTAGAAAATAGTATTAATGAAGCTGCTGTTATAAATGCTAATAATACATTTTGTTTCATAGTAAGACCGTTACCTTCAATGTAGATATTACTTACAAATGCTGAAGGAAGTAAAGTTAATCCTACGATCATAATTATTGTTCCACTAACGATAGAAGGTATGTAATTTTTTACTATATATTTATAAATACCAGAATATCCAAGTAAGATAACTAAAATCGCACCAACAATACTAGCTCCTAAAACAGTACCAAGGTTTTTAGTCCCCATATAGATACCAATAATAGCACCTAGGGGAATAAATGATGGACCTTGACATACAGGTAGTTTTAAATAGAATAAAACTTGAATTAATGAGGCAATCCCAGCTCCTAAGAAAGTAGACTGAATTAAACCAGTAGCATCACCAGGTGATAATGCAATAGCTGTTGCTAATATAAAAGGCGGTACATAAACGTCCATAGCTAAGACGTGTTGTAAACCTAAAATTAGGGATTGTGAAAATGGAATATTTTCTTCAACTCCTATTGTTAAATGATTTTTATTTTTTGACATAAAAACTTTTTTTTCTCCTTATGTTAAATTTAATTTTACTATTTTTTAAGAATTTGTTTACCTTGAACCCAAACTTCACGGATATTTTCTGAAGTAGAAAGATATAATATCTTTTGAAGAAGATGTTTATCTTCTTCATTATCTAAATAATTAGGAAGTTTATTGTTAGGTGTATTGATATCAATTACTTGGAAATCACAAATGTAACCTTCTTTAAAAAGACCAAGTGGTAATTTCAATGCTTCTCCTCCACCTGTAGTAGCAAGATAGAATGCTTCAAATACACTAACTTTCGAATCATGAGTACCGCGATTATTAGCATCTAGTTTATTATCGACTCCGTCATTTAGCATTCTACTAACCATGACTGTATGCTTTATATTGTCATAAAGACTAGGGGAGAATCCACCAGAAATATCAGTACCTAAGCAGATATTTAAGCCTTCTTTTTTTAGTTTATTAACAGGTAACACTGCATTGGCGAAATAAGAATTTGAGATAGGACAATGGCAAACTGATGATTTTCTATGATTAAAGATCTTTACGTCATCAGAATTAACAAAGTTGCCGTGAGCCATTATTGATTTGTCAGTTAATAGACCAAAATGATCTAAAACTTCGGTATCTCTTTTTCCAAAACGTTCGAAAACAAAATTGTGTTCCCAATCACTTTCACTACAATGACTTTGAATATAGCAATCATATTTTTTTGCTAATTTTCCTAACTCTAAAAGAGCATCGTCTGTGCAACTTGGAACAAAACGAGGAGTAATTACTGGATATACACCTTGAGGAACATCTTTTGAAAGATTATACACATCATTAATAATCTTCTCAGTATTTTCAATAGCTTCTTTTGTACTATTATCACGGTAAAAGTCAGGATTCATATTTTTATCATCCATAACGACTTTTCCTACAAAGCCTCTTTGACCTAAATTAGCACAAATTTTCGCTAATTCCAAAGTAGCTTCATTATGAATAGTTCCAAAATACATTGCTGAAGTAGTGCCATTTGCTAATAATGTTTTAACTAAATCGGTATACACTTCTCTAGCATAATTGATATCTTTATATTTAGATTCTAAAGGAAACGTGAAATTATGTAACCAATAACTTAATTCATCATCTAATGCGAGACCAGCTTGTGGCCATTGAGGTGCATGGATGTGCAAATCGATAAAACCAGGTAAAAGAACTTTATCTTTAAAATCAAAAAAGTTACTTTCATGTGAGTATTGATTTAATATTTGTTGATAGTTTTCATCTTCTTGTTTAACAATTTTAGAAATGATTCCATTATCTGTAATAAATATTATCGCCTGTTTTAAAAACTCGATTTCTCCGTATTTAGGACTATGGAAAAGAGAGGCTTTGATTATTTTTTTGTTATTCATAATATTAATTTCTCCTAAAGAATTTTTATAAATATAACACAGAAAACGAACGTTGTCAATAAAAAAATATAATATACTAAAATTAATTTAAAATAAACGAACTATTAATTGCTGGATTAAAGTATAAAGTTCGTAAAAAAACGACGAAGAGCGTTTTCTTCGTCGTTTTAAAAATTATTATATCATATTGTTATCTAAATTCTTTTCTTTCTTTAGAAACTAATGCAGTTACTCTTTCTTGAGCTTTTTCCAAATAGCTTTCTCCATTTTTTAGTAAATCACAAATGATATTTGTAATTTCAACAAAATCTTCTTCTACGTATCCTTTAGTAGTCATTGCTGCAGCACCTAGACGTAAACCACTAGTTTTCATCGGAGGTAATGTATCAAATGGAATACCATTTTTATTACATGTAATGTGTGCTTTACTTAATAAATCACTTGCATCATGACCAGTTACATTATAAGTAGAATATGTATCAACTAGACACAGGTGGTTATCACTACCATTTGAAACTACCGGAATATTGTTAGCTTTAAATGCTTCAACCATAGCCTTCATATTTTTAACTACTTGTTGTTGATATACTTTGAATTCAGGTTTAAGAGCTTCTCCAAAACAAATTGCTTTTGCAGCAACAACGTGTTCTAATGGGCCACCTTGAGCTCCTGGGAAAATCATTTTATTTATTTTTACTGCGATTTCCTCGTTATTAGTAAGGATGATTCCTCCACGTGGACCTCTTAGTGTTTTGTGTGTAGTAGATGTAACTACATCAGCATAAGGCACTGGATTAGGATGTAATCCAGCAGCAACAAGACCGGCGATGTGAGCCATATCAACTAATAAATAAGCACCAACCTCATCAGCGATTTCTCTAAATTTTGCAAAGTTAATAATACGAGAGTATGCACTTGAACCAGCAATAATCATTTTAGGCTTATGTTCTTTTGCGATACGTAGTACTTCATCATAATCTATTAAGTGAGTGTCTTTAGTTACACCATATGAAACAGCGTTGAATAATTTTCCAGAGAAGTTTACTTTACTACCATGAGTCAAGTGTCCACCAGCATCCATACTCATTCCTAAAACAGTATCTCCTGGTGTCAGTAGAGATAGATATACAGCAATATTTGCACTTGATCCTGAGTGTGCTTGAACATTCACGAATTTAGCATCGTAAAGTTCTTTAAGTCTCTCAATTGCAAGTGTTTCGATTTCATCAACAATCTCACAACCATCGTAATATCTTTTTCCAGGATATCCTTCAGCATATTTGTTTGTTAAAATACTCCCAGTAGCTTTTAGTATATCTTTAGAAACAAAGTTTTCACTAGCAATAAGCTCAATATTAGTATCTTGTCTATGTTGTTCTTTTTCAATTAATTCAAAAATTTTATCCATAATGATTCTCCTTGTTTTATATTTTTTTAGAATAACTGAGATTTATAATTTTATAAATATAAACTTATAAATAAATGTATGTTTATTAGAAACTATGTTAACTAAAAAATAGTTCTAGTTTTTAAAAATAAATATTTATAAATTAGTTGTTATTCTTTGTCTTATAATAATAGCATAGTATCAAAAATAAATAAACTAGAAAATGGAAAAAATAGTCAAAATTATTAAAAAATTTAATTGATGATGTAAAAATGCGAACATTATATGTAAAATAAGTAAAAAAATTAAAATCACTAGTACAGATTGTGAATTATTTGAAAGATTGAAAGGGGATATGAATAAAATATATAATAGTATAGTTCTATAGAAAGAGGAACATATGTAAATAGTAAAAAATTTAGTGAATTTTAATTGGTCTATACTTGATAACAGTAGAAATTATCAAATATTTATGCTATAATAATTAACGGAATACATCTGTATTACTATCGAACCAAATTTTAAGGAGAAAAGTTTAATATGCTTGTAGATAAACCATTAAAGCTGTTTTCATTAAATGCTAACATTCCATTAGCAAAACAAGTAGCGAAGTCACTAGGAGTAGAATTAAGTAAATGTAGTGTAAAAAAATTCAGTGACGGAGAGGTTTCAATTAATATAGAGGAAAGTGTACGTGGTAGTGAAGTTTTTGTACTACAATCAACTAGTGGTCCTGTAAATGACAATTTAATGACTTTATTAATTATGATAGATGCACTTAAACGTGCGTCAGTGGACACTATTAACGTTGTAATCCCTTATTATGGATATGCACGTCAAGACAGAAAAGCAAGAAGTCGTGAACCAATCACAGCAAAATTAGTAGCTAACTTATTAGAAGTAGCTGGGGCAGATCGTGTAATTGCATTAGATCTTCACGCACTTCAAATTCAAGGATTCTTTGATATTCCAGTTGATCACCTTATGTGTGTACCAATTATTGCGAAATATTTCAAAGAAAAACTTCCAGATATGGAAGAGGTTGTTGTCGTATCACCAGACCACGGTGGTGTAACTCGTGCTAGAAAATTAGCAGATGCATTAAATACGCCAATTGCAATTATCGATAAGAGAAGACCAAAACCAAATGTTGCTGAAGTTATGAATATCGTAGGTAACATTGAAGGGAAAACTTGTATCCTAATAGATGATATTATTGATACAGCAGGAACAATTACTTTAGGTGCTCAAGCACTTAAAGATAGAGGAGCAAAAGAAGTTTATGCAAGTTGCTCACATGCTGTACTTAGTGGACAAGCATTAGATAGAATTGAAAATTCTCCAATTAAAGAACTAGTATATGCTAACACAATTGATATACCAGAAGAGAAAAAATTAGATAAAATGGTACCGTTATGTGTAGGTGATTTAATTGCTAAAGCAATTTACAAAATCCACAATAACGAACCTGTAAGTGTTCTTTTTGAATAATAATTAATTAAATTAATCTTTAAAGAAGGCAGCGGTGTCCGTTGCCTTCTTTAAGTCGTATATTCGATAGTAAAAAAAGTAAAGTGAGGATAATTTATGAAATTAATAGTTGGATTAGGAAATCCAGGTAAACAATATGAAAATACAAGACATAATATCGGATTTATGGTACTTGATGAACTAGCTAAATCTTGGAATGTAAGTTTTGATAAAACAAAATTTAACGCTGAATATGCTATAGCATATCACAATGGAATTAAATATTTATTAGTAAAGCCAACAACTTATATGAATCTTTCAGGAGAAGCGGTAGGTAAGTTTTACGATTATTTTGAAATCGATATTGAAGATATATTAATAATTTATGACGATTTAGATACAAAAACTGCAAACTTTAAATTAAAAGCTAAGGGAAGTAGTGGAGGCCATAATGGTATTAAGAGTATTATAAGCCACTTAGGAACAGAGAAATTCAATAGATTGAAAATTGGAATAGATAGACCAACACCGCCGATGAAGGTAGTTGATTATGTCTTAGGAAGATTCTCAAAAGACGAAATGAGTGAAATTGAAAAAATTTATTCTAAGAGTGTAAACTGTATTGAAGATTTCTCAAAAATGAGTTTCGTAGATTTAATGAATAAATATAATTAAAAATAATCGCAGCAAAAGGTACCGTCCCAGAAGCACTATGTTTCAAAAAGTTTATATGTGAATTTATAGACGAAGTGGACTATAGATATCTAAATATTCTTCAAAAAAGTATGTTGGATAACTAATAACCTAAGTGGAGTCTCAATAAAATCGATTTTTCTGAAATCGTGATTTTTGAATCACTCCCATTTTGCTGCTATTTGTTGTAGAAAGGAGCGTATATGATAAAAGATAGTCTTTTGGAAATTGTTAATTTGCAATTTGATAAAAAGAATAAAAATATAGGTGTATATGGACAAAATTTAACAACACGTGCTTTAGAAATATATAACGAATATAAAAATAGTGGTAAGACAATTGTAGTGTTATCACAAAGCAAAGCAGAAGCTGAAGAATTGTTCGCTATTTTAAATGATTTTGAAGGTGAAACATATATTTATCCAGAAATTGATATATTAAAACGTCACACTTCTAAAAGTAATGATTTAGTGCAGAACTCTATTAAAGTTCTTGAAAATCTTGTACATAATATTCAAAGTATTGTAATTGTACCGATTGAAGCTATCTATAGAACTGTAAAAAATCCTAGTGATTTTAAAAATAATAGCTTTGAGATTAATGAAGAAACTGTTATTAGTTTTGATGAATTACAGAAAAAACTAGTTAATATGGGGTATCGTCGTGTTGAAACTGTCGATGTAGTGGGAGAGTTTTCAAAAAGGGGGAGTATAGTTGATATTTTTAGCCCTCTAAGTGAGAAGCCTATTAGGTTAGATTTTTTTGATGATGAACTTGATAGTATGAGAACTTTTGATGAACTTACACAAAGGTCATTAGAAAAAATAGATAGTGGTGTTATTTATCCTACAAGTGATTTTTTCCTTACATCTGAAGAAAAAGATGTAGTTGTTGAGAGAATACTTACTAAGTTAAACGATACAAAATTAAGAGAAGAAGAAAATTACCAAGAGATTAGTACCTATCTTCAAGAAAAAATTGAAATTTATAAAGCAACTGGTGATTTTAGCGATTTAGAAAGTTTTTCGAATTTAGTTTATGAAAATACATATAGTATTGCCGACTATTTAACAGATGATACTATAATTTTCTATGACAATTATCATAAAATCTTAGAAAAAATAGAAGGACTACGAGAATACTTTTTAACAAGTCTTCAAGAGATGAATAGAAATTATATATATCAAGATGTAATAGATAATGTAGCTTTTGAAAAAATTCAAAACTTAGATGTAAGAAAATTCTATTTATCTACCTTAAAGCTTAATGATAAAATTATAGAAAAAAACTATAATTTAGATATAATTGATTTGGCTTATTACTCAAGTGAAGAATATTTAGCTAAGGAAATACGTGAAAAATTAATGGATAATTATAAGGTAATTATTTCGTTAAATACACAAAAACAAAAGGATTATGTTGAAAAAGTTTTATTCGACAATTACTTCTATGATGATATTTATTATGGTGTTAAAGAAGGGAAAATCTTCATTGATGTGAACAAGTATCATCTAAAAGGATTAGAGGATAGGAAGAATAAAATATTTTTACTTACCCCACGTGAACTTTTTACTGAAGAAGAAAGAAAAAAACGTCGCGTAAAATTTAAATACACAAACTCAGAAAAAATTAGAAATTACCAAGAACTAAATGTTGGTGATTATATCGTTCATGTTAGTCACGGGATAGGACTATACGAAGGTATAGAGAATGTTGAAGTTGGTGGAGTATATAAAGACTTCTTGAAGATTGTCTATGATGGTGGTGATATAATATATGTAGATATAAATAATATGAACTACATCCAAAAATATACCGCTTCTACCGATAATAGAAAACCAGCATTAAATAAACTTGGTACAAAAAACTGGCAGAAGACTAAAAGTAGAGTCCGTAAAGAAATCGAGGATATATCGGAAGATCTTATTAAGTTATATATTAAACGAGAATTAAGTTCAGGTTATGCGTATAGCTTAGATGGAAGTATGCAGTCTGAATTTGAAGCTGATTTTGCATATACACCAACGGATGATCAGGTTAAAGCTACTGAAGAAATTAAAAGGGATATGGAAAAACAACGTCCGATGGATAGACTCCTATGTGGTGATGTTGGTTTCGGTAAAACAGAGGTAGCGATGAGGGTTGCGTTTAAAGCAGTTACTGATAATAAGCAAGTTGCAGTATTAGTTCCGACAACGCTACTTGCTGAACAACACTATGATAACTTTGTAAGTAGATTTGCGAATTTCCCAGTAAATATAGAAGTAGTAAGTAGATTTAAATCTGCAAAAGATATTACTGAAATTTGTAAAAAACTTGAAGAAGGTAAAATTGATATAATTGTTGGAACTCATAAACTATTAAATGACAAATTTAAATACAAAGATTTAGGTTTATTAATTATAGATGAAGAGCAACGTTTTGGAGTTAAACATAAAGAAAAAATTAAACACCTTAAAAATACAGTAGATGTTCTTACCCTTAGTGCAACGCCAATTCCTAGAACATTACATATGAGTTTAATTGGTATTAGAGATTTATCGGTGATTGAGACACCTCCAAGAGAACGTCAACCAATTCAAACTTTTGTAACAGCCCAAAATAAAATGGTTATAAAAGAAGCGGTTATGAATGAGATTAATCGTGGAGGGCAGGTGTTTTATGTTTATAATAGAGTAGAAACTATTGATGAAAAATATCTAGAGCTAAAACGATTATTGCCTGATATAAACATAGCATATGCACATGGTAGAATGAGTCAAAGAGAACTTGAAAATATTATGTCTGACGTTATAGATAGAAAATATGATATGTTAATATCGACGACAATTATTGAAACAGGTATTGATATTTCAAACGTAAATACTTTAATAGTTGAAGATGCAGATCGTTTTGGATTAAGTCAATTGTATCAACTTCGTGGTCGTGTTGGACGTAGTAGTAGAGAAGCTTATGCATACTTGATGTATGAACCGTTTAAGTCGTTAACTGAGAACTCAGAGAAGAGATTATCTGCAATTAAAAACTTTACATCTTTAGGTAGTGGTTTTAAAATTGCTATGCAAGATTTATCTATTAGAGGTGCAGGTGATGTACTTGGGGGAAGACAGCATGGTTTCATTGATTCAGTAGGTTATACATTGTATTCTCAAATGTTAGAACAAGAAATTCAAGAGAAAAAAGGAATTTTAGAACCATTATTAGAACAAGATCGAACACAAGATGTTAGTTACTATGAGAATATAATTAAAGAAGCTGCTCCGAAAATTAAGAAAGATATTTTTGAAGTCAAGACAGATGATCTAGAAATTAAACTTAATGTTGATGCCTTTATTCCAAAAGAGTATATTACTAGTGATGCAGATAAAATAGATTTCTATAAGAGATTAAATAATGTAGTTAGTGATGAGGAGATAGATAGCATTGTTGAAGATTTAATTGATAGATTCTCTGATTTTGGAGAAGAAGTTAATAACTTAATAGATATATGTTATTTGAAAGTTATGGCGAAAAATACTATGGTGACTAGCATTAAAGAGTTAGCCAATAAAGTAGTTGTAACTTTTGATAAAGACATTATGAACAGTCTTAAAGGAAAAGAACTATTTACAGCTTTAACGCCGCATAAGGATACACGTATAGTTGCAAAAGATGGATTCTTTCTTGAAATAGATAAAAAAGAAAGATATAGTATTAGACGCATAAGAGAAATGCTGGCTTTAGTAAACAATAATCTGGAGGGGGAACATGAATAAAAATAGATGCCCTTGGGCGAAAGATCCATTAGATATTGAATATCATGACAATGAATGGGGAAGAGAAACTCATAACGATCAAATGTTATTTGAATATCTAATACTAGAAGGAATGCAAGCTGGATTAAGTTGGTCATTAATACTTAAGAAACGAGAAAATTTCAAACGTGCTTTTGATAATTTTGATTATAGTATTTGTGCTAATTATACTGATGAATACCTAGAATCGTTAAGACAAGATGCTAGTATAATTAGAAATAAATTGAAAATATATTCTGTTAGAAAAAATGCTGTAGCATTTCTTAAGGTTCAAAAAGAATTTGGAAGTTTTGACAAATATATCTGGAGTTTTACAGATTATAAAAAAATCAATAACAAATTAGAAAGCTACAAAGATGCACCGAGCGAAACAGAACTATCTATAAAAATAAGTAAAGATATGAAAAAAAGAGGGTTTAGTTTTGTAGGAAGTACGATAATTTATAGTTACATGCAGGCTATTGGAATGATAAACGATCATGAAAAAGGATGTTTTTGCTATAGAGAATGTTGTTAATAAATTTGATTAAATAGGTATTTTGAATATTGTAATTGATAAGTTAACTTGTCTAATTTAGATATAACTTTACTTTATAGAAAATACCGTCTATAATATATAAGTATGTTTAATTTTAAGATTGGATTTTATAAATGGATAAGAGAACTATTAAAATTGAAGAAATAACAGACAATAAAATTTTTGTCGAAATATTTTTAGAAGAAGTAAAAAAAATACAAGAAATTCCCAAGATGCCTAAATGTGAGTTTTTGCATATAGGAGCTACAAGTACTAAGCAGGTGCTTGGGGAAAAGATTGTTGATATACTTGTTGTTGTAGAAAATTTACATGAGATAACAACATTTGATGAGAAAAGATTAAATAATATCGGTTATCATAGAATAGCTCATAATGGAACAAAAGGTGTAATAAAATATGCTAGAATTACCAATTATCTAACCATGAGCTATGATGTTGTATTAAATGTAGTGCAACGTGATACGGAAATACATAAAGATTTTATAAAAACTAAAGAAATTTTTAATGATGAAGTTTTAAAAAATGAATATAATTCATTTAAAAATAGTAATAAAGAACTTTCGTTTAAAGATTATTCAACGAAAAAAGTAATATTTATAAATGATATGTTAAAAAGGATTGAAAATAATGATTAAAATAAACAATATTGAGGAGATTCTTCAAAATAGCGAAGTACTATATAATGAACCTCTAAGAAAATATAGTTTTACGAAAACTGGTGGGAACGCAGAAGTTTTAGTAAAAATAACAAATGAACAAGATTTACAAAATATTATTAAATATAGTAATGAAAATAACATAGAACTAACTATTTTAGGAAATGGTTCAAACGTATTAATTTCTGATAATGGTATTGCAGGAATTGTAGCAATTACTAGTGATATGAATAAGATTGAATTATTAGACGGTGATGTTATTTCTTGTTATGCAGGATTAACGTTAAAAGAACTTACAGATTTTTGTATTGAAAATAGCTTAACTAATCTTGAGTTTTCATGTGGTATTCCAGGAAGTGTTGGTGGAGCAATCTTCATGAATGCTGGAGCATATGGTGGTGAGATGAAGGAAGTTGTTCAAAAAGTTGAAGTTTTCACTAGAGATGGTGAAAAGAAAATATATACTAATGAACAAATGGAATTTTCATATAGACATTCTTTAATTCAAGAAACTAAAGAAATCATTTCTAGAGTGTATTTCCAAATGAAAAAAGGAAATAAAGAAGAAATTATTTCTAAAGTAGAAGAATTAAATAAAATGCGCTCAGATAAACAACCTTTAGAATACCCTTCATGTGGATCTGTATTTAAACGACCAGAAGGTTACTTTGCAGGAAAATTAATTCAAGATGCAGGATTACAAGGATTAACTGTAGGTGGAGCCCAAGTTTCGAAAAAACACGCAGGATTTATGGTTAATATAGATTCGGCAACTTGTGAAGATTATAAAAACTTAATTAAAGAAGTTCAACAAAAAGTATTAGAAGACTCTGGTGTTGAACTTGAATGTGAAGTTAAAATATTAGGTGAATAAAAAAGGAGTGACTCAAAAATCGTGATTTCGGAGAAATCGATTTTGTCAAGTCACCCTCGCACAGTTTATTAGATATCTAAAAAGCTTTTATAAAGCGAATTTAGATATCAATAAACCACTGCGTCTATGAGTTCACATATGAACTTTGTTAAATTTCAGGGCTGGATTAGCCCTTTTTTTATTTCATATTATCTATAAATTTTTTATATTGTGCGAGATTTTGTTCATTTTTATTATTTATTTTTGGTGTGTAAAATGTTTTTCCTACTAAGTTATCAGGAAGATATTGTTGCTTGATATAGCCTGTAGGATGGCTATGTGGATATTGATAGCCGACACCACGATTAAGTTTATCGGCACCATAATAATGTGCATCTCTTAGATGATCAGGAATAATAAATTTTGGATTTGTTTTAGTTTCATGTAGTGCATTGTCGATTGCCATATAAGCACTATTAGATTTTAATGATAGAGCTAGTTGGATAACCGCATTAGCTAAAGGTATTCTTGCTTCAGGTAACCCAAGCATTTTCGCACTTTCTATAGCGGCGTGAACAAAAGGTCCGATATTTGGATTAGCAAGACCGATGTCTTCATAAGCTATAACACTCATTCTTCTATATATAGTGTCTAAATCGCCACTATCTATCAGTAGTGCTAAATAGTATAGTGAAGCATCAACATCACTTCCACGTATAGACTTTTGAAAAGCGCTAATAATATCATAAAAAGCATCACCATCTTTATCATAGGCTTTGAATTTCCCTAGAGATAAGTTTAATAGCTTCTCTTTTGTGATAATTTCACCTTCATTTGATAAATTATATAAAATTTCAAAAGTATTTAAAGAAAATCTCAAATCACCAGAAGAGTTTAAAGCGATTGTTTTAAATACATCATCTTCTATATTCAACTCTTTAGGGAATATTTCTTTATTGTTTGATATTTTTTTTAGATATTCATAAATATCATCGTTAGAAACTTGTTGTAATTCGAAAATAATTAAACGTGATCTAATCGCAGGATTCACAGTATGATATGGGTTATTTGTTGTGCATCCAATAACGTATATATTATCAAATTCGATTTCAGGAAGTAGAATATCTTGCATAGGTTTAGTTAGTCTATGAAATTCATCAAGTAGTAAAATTACTTTTTTAAATCTTTTAGATTCTTCTATTACTGCAGTTAAATCTTTCTTCGTACAATTTACAGCATTTAATATTTTAAATTTATAGTCTAGTTCATTAGCTAATGCATTAGCGATTGAAGTTTTTCCTGTTCCAGGGGGACCATATAAAATAAATGAGAACATTTTTTTGCTTTCTACTATTTTAGTGAGAACTTTCCCATCTCCAATTAAATGATGTTGACCAATAATATCACTAATTTTATTAGGTCGTAATTTATTGATAAGTGTTTCCATGGTACCTCCTTAGTTTTTATTTTATAATATAAATTATATCATAATTGAATTGGTTGTTGTTAGTAAGTTTAATTGGAAGTCGTGTTGTATTAGAAAATAATAAAATTTTACATAATATCAATTTTATGGTAAAATATAATAATCACAATTAGGGGATGTTTAGGATTCGACAGGGATGCTAGTCTTCTTGGTAGCATGTAGGAGGGTTGTCTCCTTTAACAACATATCAGTTAAATATAACTGGCGAAAAAACAAATTACGCTTTAGCAGCTTAATAAGCTAAAGGCTGATTACTTTGTTTGACTGTGACAAAGCTAATCGGTTCATTCTTAGCAGTCTACGATTTTTTTCTTCCGTTTGTAGAAAAAAATAAGAGATTAATCAAACTCGTTTTTCATTGCCTGTTTATCGGCTTAAGTGGAAAATTAAATTCAATAGGTAAACTAAACATGTAGAAGCTAAGGGGAGGTATTTTTGGACGCGGGTTCAAATCCCGCCATCTCCATTCTATTGAGATTAATCTCAAATAAAAAGTACGCAGTTAGAAACTGTGTCAACGAGACTCAAGATCTTTAAAATAAAGATTTATGAGTCTCCTTTTTTGTATATCTTAATAATATGTTAATTCGACAAATTTTATTACAAAAATCTAATTGTAACCGCTTGAAATATATATATATATATATTATAATATTAATATAGAGATAATAGTAAATTACCAAAAGGGGGAGGTGATTATGATGAAATTATTATCAATGTTTAAATTTACTAATTTAGATAATCAAGATGAGGTTTATGAAGGTGGAGTAATTTCTATTCTTTTAGCGATAGGTAGACATTTATGGTTAGGATTAACTAATATCGTTAAAGCACTAGGATATACATTTTACCTGGTAACTTGGTTATTGTATATAATAGCATTAATTGTAGGAATAGGATTTATTTTCTATTATTTGTATCTCGTTGGATTAGCTCTATTTTAGTAAAAAAAATTTTTTTAAAAACAGCTGTAACTAAAATTTATAAAGGTTTTAGTTGTAGCTGTTTATTTAGTAATGTTGGTTTGTAAATAGTTATTAGGTATGCTATAATGTAACTATAATCAAAAGGAAGTAAAAAGGATGCTAATTAAATTTTCAGATAGATTTTATTATACAAAACAACGATATATGTATTTAGAACCGACACTTGGTTATTTAAAAGGTGAATATTTTTCTGTAATGTTAGATTCAGGGAATGGTCCTATTCAAGTAGAGAATTTTCTTAATGAATTAAAAGAAAATGATTTACCGATGCCAAGTTATGTAATATTGACCCATCATCACTGGGATCATAGCTTTGGAGCGGCCTATCTAGATATTCCTGTAATTTCTACAGATAGAGCTAGAGACTCTTTAATTGAGTTATCACAACTTAAATGGGATGATGAGAGTCTGTATCAAAGGGTAAAAGATGGAACTGAAATAAAATATAGTGCGGATGTAATAAAAAGAGTTTATGAAAATAATGAAATAAAAATTAGAATACCAGATATGCCAAAAATGGCTGATTTCAATTTGAATCTTGGTGGAGTTAAAATAAATTGTATATATAATGATAACTCACATTCTAATGATGCATTTTTAATTTATATTCCAGAGGAAAAACTATTGTTTTTAGGAGATAGTCATGCTAAAAACTATTATACTAAACCGATGGCATATAATAAGCAGAAGCTCCGTGATTATATAGATAGAATATCAATTCTTGATTTTGAATATGCACTTCCTGGTCATGGAAACATATTTACAAGGGAGGAATTGCTAGAATATCTAGAAAAAGAATATACAAAAATGAGGTGATTACATATGAATTTAATGATGTCTCTCGATTGGATTCTTTTAATTACTATGTCATTAACTTTCTGCCAGCAATTATTCTCAAGAAAATTTAATTTATTTGGAATATTGTCAATAGTTAGTTTAGCGACATACATTGCCTTGCATTCTTATTCTACAGGACTTAGTATTTTTGTTCTATTGCTGTTCATTGGTGGACTTTGTTTAATAGGACTTGAAATGTTTGTCCCAGGAGGAATAGTGGGCACTGTAGGTATCATTACCGTAGTATATGCAATAATTTATGTAAATAAATCAACATATTATATTGCATTTATCTTAATAGTTTCTCTAATACTTGCAGTTATACTGTATTATGTAAATAGAAGTGTTTTCCATAAAAAGTTGGTTTTTCTAGATAGACTTGTATTAACTGATGCTATCTCAACAGAAGGTGGCTATGTAGCAAGTGAAAGTAGATTAGAACTTGTAGGTAAGAAACTTCAAGCATATACAGATTTACGTCCGGCAGGCGTCGCTGTATTTGGCGATGAAAAATTGGATGTAGTAACTGATGGAGACTTTATAGAAAAAGGTAATGAAATAGAAATTATACGTGTTGAAGGAATGCGTATAGTAGTTAAAAAAATATAAATATTTTAAGGAGGTAGTATTATGCCAGAATTAGTTTTCTCAGGTATTATCGTGATAGTAGTACTTATTGTACTATCAATATTCTTTACTTTCTTTCCACTTGGTCTTTGGATTAGTGCGATTGCCGCAGGTGTTAAGGTAAGTATCTTCACACTTGTTGGTATGAGATTAAGACGTGTAATACCAAGTAGAGTAATAAATCCAATGATTAAAGCTCACAAAGCTGGGTTAGCTGTTACTATTAATCAATTGGAAAGTCACTATTTAGCAGGGGGGAATGTGGATAGAGTAATTAATGCTCTAATCGCAGCTCACAGAGCTAATATTGTAAGTTTAACTTTTGAACGTTGTGCAGCTATTGATTTAGCAGGACGTGATGTTCTTCAAGCTGTTCAAATGAGTGTTAACCCGAAAGTTATTGAAACTCCATATATCGCTGGGGTTGCAATTAACGGTATCGAAGTTAAAGCGAAAGCTAGAATTACTGTTCGTGCAAACATTGAACGTTTAGTAGGGGGAGCTGGAGAAGAAACAGTTATCGCCCGTGTAGGTGAAGGTATCGTTTCAACAATCGGTTCTTCAGAATCACATACAGTAGTTTTAGAAAATCCTGATCGTATTTCTAAAACAATCTTAGATAAAGGTTTAGATGCAGGTACTGCATTTGAAATCTTATCGATTGATATTTTGGATGTTGACATCGGTCAAAATATCGGAGCTAACTTACAAACTGAGCAAGCTATTGCTGATAAAAACATCGCTCAAGCTAAAGCAGAACAACGTCGTGCAATGGCAGTTGCAGCTGAACAAGAAATGAAAGCAAGAATCCAAGAGATGCGTGCAAAAGTAGTAGAAGCAGAAGCGGAACTACCACTTGCTATGGCTAAAGCTTTCCAACAAGGTAATCTAGGTATTATGGATTATATGAATTATAAAAATATAGAAGCTGATACAGGTATGAGAGATTCAATTAAACGTATGTCACAACCTGAAACAGGAGCAGGTAAATAATTAGATAAAAAGGAGGATGTGAAATGTCATTTTTAATTTTCGCAGCACCAATAACATTTATCATAATTTTTGCTATTTTCGTAATTGTTTTTGCTTCTGACAGTAAAAGATACAGAAAAAATTTAGATAATTCAAAACAAATGGAATTAGACAATGCTCGAGCACAGGCTTTAAAGGCTGTTGAAGAGATGAAAAGAATTAAAGAAGCTACTGATAAAGACTCTGATGCTTTAAGAAATAGACAAAGTTCATTAAGTAATCAGCAAGTATACGAAGAAGATATTTATGAACAACAAGTTGATAGTACATCTATAAATAAATATCAACAATATTATAATGAAAATTATAATAGAGGTAAAAATAAATTTTCAATGCAGAGAAATTTCGATAATACTAATGTTGTTCAAGATAATTCAAAAAAATTAGAGTTTACACAAGAAAATATAGTTCGTGGATTGATTGCTAACGAGTATCTTAATAGGAATTCTAGGAGGGGAAGATGAGTAGTTTATACATCCCGTTAATCTTTCTATTAGTTTCATTTATTATTGATAAAGTAAGAGAAAATAATAAAACAAAAAAGGAGCCTATTAAGAAAGTTAAGAAGAGTAAGACAAAGGTAAAAAATACCATGTCTAAAGCTCAACAGCAAAAAGAAAGTCCTGTAATAAATCAGCAAACTCTAACTCGTAAATCTTTTGAGAAAAAACAAAGAGTTATAGTAGATAGAGAAAAAGAAATATTTTCAAATTCTTTAACTTTTAATAAAGAAAAAGTTGTTAATGATATAATTTTTTCTGAAATTTTGTCTAAACCAAAAAGTAAAAGATAATAAATAGGAGGTATAAGATGAAAAAATCATTTAACTATATTAGTTATTGTATCTATTCATTTATGCCTCTTTATTTTGTTTTACTTATTTATACCTTTGTAAAACAAGATTTGGACGATATATTATTGACTACACTATTAATAATAGTTTCTATTTTTTCTTTAATTATTCAAAATAGTAGTAAACCTACAAATATCTTTGTTTGCAGCAAGAAAGAACTCTCTAAACAAAAAGGAATAGATTACTATTATTTAGTTTTAATGATAATTATTACATTCTTAATTATAAATCAAAAAGTACAATTAATTTTTAAAATAGTCATACTTGTATTTATCTTTTATTTATTATTTTGCATGCTATTTAAGTACAAAAATTATACATTAATATTATTAGGCTACAAAATGTACTTGATTCGTGATAAAATAGTATATAGTAAAAAAGATCAAAAAGAATTATATAAAATATTGAAAGATAAGAAAAGTTTGCAGATATTAGAAATCTCTAATAACATATATATTGAAAACGAAAAATATAGAATGACAAATTTTTATTGTAATGATTTTTAGATGAATCAAGTAATTATATTATCTAATTCAATTAATAAAAAATAAGGAGATTAGCTATGAGAGTTGTTGATATCATAGATAAAAAGAAAAAAAATAATGAGCTAACGAAAGCCGAAATAGAGTTTTTACTGGAAGGATATCTTTCAGGTAAAGTTCCAGATTATCAGATGAGTTCATTTTTAATGTCAGTATATTTTAATAATATGACTAAAGATGAGCTTACAAACTTCACATTAACAATGAGAGATTCAGGAGATACTATTTTCTTTGATGATTTAGATCATTATTTAGTTGATAAGCACTCTACTGGTGGTGTTGGAGATAAAGTAACAGTTGTTTTAGGACCAATTTTATCAGCTGTAGGAATGGCTACAACTAAGCTTTCAGGAAAAGGTCTAGGTCATACAGGAGGGACAATAGATAAATTTGAGTCTATTAGAAACTTTAAATTTAGTACAACGAAAGAAGAGCTAGTAGAAGTTGCAAGTAAAACTGGAGTTGGATTAATGGGTTATAGTGATAATATTGTTCCATTAGATAAAAAAATCTATGCCTTACGTGATGTTACTGCAACAGTTGATAGTATTCCACTAATCGCTAGTAGTATTATGAGTAAAAAATTAGCTATTCAATCAGATTTAATTATTCTTGATGTTAAAGTAGGAGATGGTGCTTTCATGAAGACTATTGAAGATGCAAGAGAACTATCACGTCGAATGGTAGAAATCGGTAATAGTGTTGGAAGAAAAACAATAGCAGTACTAACTAACATGGAAGAACCTTTAGGATATAATATTGGTAATGCTAATGAAATAATTGAAGGTATCGAGGCTTTAAAAGGAAATTGGTCAAGTGATCTTAAGGAAGTTGTATATGAAATTGTTTATCTAGCGTTAAAACATAAAGGTGAAGTGGAGACATTCGAAGAAGCTAGTGAAAAAATAGATGAAGTTATTAATAATGGTCGTGCTTTAGAATTATTAAAACAGTTTATAGAACTTAGTGGTGGAGACGGTGAAGTATTAAATAATTATGAGTTATTACCAACACCAAAATCAGTATTAGAAGTATTTGCGCAAGAAGATGGATATGTTACTAAGATTAAAGCTGAAGAAGTAGGTAAAGCTGCTATGGTAATAGGTGCAGGTCGTGCAACAAAAGAAGATGAAGTAGATCATGCTGTAGGAATAGAGCTTAAGAAAAAAGTAGGAGATAAGGTAGAAAAAGGTGATCTTATCGCTGAAATTTATTACAATGATGATAAGAATGTAGAGTCTAGTAAAAATATGCTATTAGATGCTTATGTTATCGGAAATGAAAAAATAGAAAATATTAAAAATATATTAGAAATTATAGAATAGAGGTAAAAAATGGGATTAAATAAATATATTGATCATACAATCTTAAAAGCTACGGCAAGTAGTACCGATATCCAAAAATTATGTGAAGAAGCTATTGAACATGAATTTTATAGTGTTTGTGTTAATGGTTGTTATGTTGCTGATGCTAAGCATCTTTTACAAGGTACTGATGTTAAAGTAGCAGCAGTTGTTGGATTTCCATTAGGAGCAATGACAACAGCATCAAAAGTTTTTGAAGCAAAAGAAGCAATCGAAAATGGTGCAAGTGAAATAGATATGGTTATTAATGTTGCAAAATTAAAAGATGGTGAATTCGATTATGTAGAGAATGAAATTCGCCTAATTAAAGAAGCGATTGGTGATAATGTCTTGAAAGTTATTATCGAAACATGTTATTTAACTGATGAAGAAAAAGTTAAAGCCTGTGAATTATCGCTAGTTGCCAAAGCTGATTTTGTTAAAACATCAACAGGATTTGGAACTGGTGGTGCAACTTATGAAGATGTAAAATTAATGAAATCAGTAGTCGGAGATAATGCTAAAGTTAAGGCGAGTGGTGGAGTTAGAGATAAAAAAACTGCTCAAAAATATGTTGACTTAGGAGCTGAAAGATTAGGAACAAGCTCAGGAATTGAGATAGTAAAATAATATTATTAAGTGATTCAGAAGATTGTAAAATATTTTCTGAATCACTTTTTTATTTTCAGGAGGAAAATATGTATAGAAAACGAATAATAGGTAATAATACGGTGTTTTTTATAGCTAAATCTATGTATTTATAGTATAATAAAGGATGGTTTATTATGACGTGAAATATAAAAAGTTATTTTCAATCATTTCACGTGGAAATTGAAGATGGGGAAAACTCCCATATATTTAGATAGAAAAATCATAAAGGAGATTTTAAATGTTACCAAAGTCATTTGAACAATATAAATTTAATGAATTTGTAAATAAGGCAGTAATAGATTTAGGATTTGATAATCCGACAAAAATTCAAGAGAGGGTATTCTCACCAGTATTAAAAGGAAAAAATATAGTAGCTAAATCACAAACAGGAAGTGGGAAAAGTCATTCTTTCTTATTACCAATTTTTAGTAAATTAGATGTAGCTAAGAAAAAAACACAAAGTATTATTCTAGCTCCAACAAGAGAACTTTCAAGACAATTGTATGATATGGCATTGCATATTGCTAGTTTTTCTGAAGAAGACATTAAAATAACATTATGTATTGGTGGACAAGATTTAAATAGGGATATTGAAAGAGTATCTAATGCACCACATATTATTATCGGTACTCCAACACGTGTATTAGAGTTAGATAGAGCAAGTGCTTTAGCAATTAAAGAAGTAGAGAGTCTTGTAATCGATGAATGTGATATGATGATAGATTTAGGATTCATGGAAGATGTTGATAAAATTTCTAAGAGAGCAGCAGAAAATTGTCAATTCTTAGTATTCTCTGCAACGATACCAGCGCAAATGAATCACTTCTTGAAAAAATATCTAAAAAATGCTCAATATATCGAAGTTGATAATGCGAAATTCGGTAAAATTGAATATATTTTAATTCCAGAGAAAAGTTCGTCTCGTTTAGAAAAATTACACGAAATTACTACAGTTATTAATCCTTATTTAGCACTTATCTTTGCTAATAAGAAAACTGAGGTAGAGGAAGTAAGTAGCTATTTAATCTCTAAAGGATTAAATGTAGGTGTACTTCACGGAGATTTAACACCACGTGAACGTAAGCAAATGCAAAGAAGAATTAATAATTTAGATTTCACTTATGTTGTAGCTAGTGATTTAATGAGTCGTGGAATTGATATTGAAGGAGTAAGTCATGTAATTAACTTTAATATTCCTAATGATTTAGACTTCTTTATTCACAGAGCAGGACGTACAGGACGTGCTGGATTAAGCGGTGACTGTATTACAATTTATAACAATAAAGATGAAGAAAAATTACAAGATTTAGAAAAACGTGGTATTGAATTTAATCACCAAGATATTAGAAATGGTGAGTTCGTTGAAGCTAAAGACAGAAATAAACGTCAAAGTAGAAAGAAAGTCGTAGCTGACCATAACCTAACTGAAAAACTGAAATCAAAAGTAAAAGTTTCTAAAAAAGTTAAACCAGGATATAAGAAAAAATATAAATATAAAATGGATAAACTTAAACAAAAAGAAAGAAGAAAATTTGCTAAACGTAGTAATAAGGCAAACAGAGGTAAGTAATGAAGAACTTAAAAATTGGATCTCATGTATCAATGTCAGGAAAAGAAATGATGCTAGGTTCTGTAAAAGAAGCGGCTAGTTATAATAGTGATACATTTATGATTTATACAGGTGCTCCTCAAAATACAAGAAGAAAACCTATTGAAGAATTGAGAATCGAAGAAGCACATAAATTAATGAAAGATAAAAATATTAGTGATATAGTAGTGCATGCACCTTATATTATTAATTTAGCAAATACAGTAAAATCGGAAATCTATCAGCTTGCAGTTGATTTCTTAAGATTAGAAATTGAAAGAACTGAAAAAATTGGTGCTAAGAATATTGTTCTTCACCCTGGTTCACACGTTAAGGCAGGTGCTGATGTTGGGATTGCAAGTATCGTTAAAGGGTTAAACGAGGTGCTAACAAAAGATATGAAACCTAATATTGCTTTGGAAGTTATGGCTGGTAAAGGTAGTGAATGTGGAAAAAATTTTGATGAAATTGCACAAATTATTGATGGAGTTACTTTAAACGAAAAATTAACGGTAACTTTTGATACTTGTCACGTATTTGAAGGTGGATATGATATTGTTAATGATTTAGATGGTGTCCTTACAGAATTTGACAAGATTGTGGGATTAGATAGGATTCAAGTGCTTCATATTAATGATAGTAAAAATACATTAGGTGCACATAAAGATCGCCATGAAAATATCGGATATGGTGGCATTGGATTCGATACGATAAATAGAATTGTTCATTTAGATGAATTCGCAAATATTCCTAAAATTTTAGAGACTCCTTGGTATGGAGAAAAGAAAGATATATCACCTTATAAAGATGAAATTGAAATGTTAAGAAACAAGACATTTGTGGACTTTAAAAAATAGACTATGTAGGAGGTACTTATGAAAATATCAGAAGAAAAAGTTGATAGAATAATGAAACTTCTAAAGGAAAAAGGGTATAAATATACTGATAAAAGAAAAGCTATGGTTGAACTTTTAGTAAAAGAAGATAGATATATTAATGCAAAATATGTATCCGAAACAGTAGGTAAAATGTATCCTGGACTAAGTTTTGATACTATTTATAGAAATCTAAGTACTTATGAAGAAATAGGTATTTTGGAAACTACAGAAATTAAAGGGGAAAAATATTTTAAAATTGGATGTTTGGAAACAGATCATCACCATCACCATCACATATGCTTAAAATGTGGAAAAGCAAAAATAATACATGTACACGTATGTGATGATTTAGAAATTGAAGAATTGAAAGGCTATCGAATAGATGGTCATAAATTTGAGGTTTATGGTTTATGCCCAGATTGTTTGAAAAAAGAGGATAATAAATAATGTTTGAAGGTATTTTGCCGATTTATAAAGAACGTGGAATTACTAGTCATGATGTTGTATTCAGAGCTAGAAGAATTCTTCAAATGAAAAAAATAGGTCATTCTGGTACATTAGATCCTGAGGTAGATGGAGTGTTACTTCTCTTATTAGGAGGAGCGACTAAAGTTAGTGAATATGCAATGGATTTAGGTAAAAGTTATAGAGCTGAAGTTTGTTTAGGGATAAAGACAACTACAGAAGATCTTACAGGAGAAGTTGTTGAAGAATGTAATGTTTCAGACATTAGTGTAGATAAAATTAAAGAAATTCTGAAATCTATGATTGGTGAAATAGAACAAAAGCCACCTATATATTCAGCTATTAAAGTTAATGGTAGAAAATTGTATGAGTATGCTAGACGCGGCCAATTTGATGTGGAAATTCCGACTAGAAAAGTAAATATTTATGATATTACATTTATAGAAAATAGTGAATATTATAAAGATGATAAATTTTATTTTTCTATAGATATAAATTGTGGGAAAGGAACATATGTTCGAACTATAGCTACAAGTATCGGAAAAGAATTAAATTTACCAAGTACGATGAGTAAATTAACGAGAACTAGAAGTGGTGAAATAACATTAGATAATTGTTTAACGCTCTCTGAGATAGAACAACATCTAAAAGATGAAACATTAGAAGGAAAACTTCTAAGAAAAGAATATGCTCTAGAAGAATACAAATTTGTAGAAATACCAAAATTTAGAGCAAAACAAGTGATGAATGGTTTGAGATTTAGGAAAAATCAATTTCCAGATCACGATTTTACAGATGGAATAGTTTTTACTTATGAAAATGAAGCGATAGCAATATATTATTTGAAAGATGAAGAGGATGAATTGTTATCTGTAAAAACTACATTTCCAAAAATAATAGAGTAGGTAAATGAAGATGGAAATATTTAATATTTCAGATATTAGTGAAATAAAAAAAGATAATACTAAAAGAGTGGCTGCATTAGGTTTTTTCGATGGTATTCACAATGCTCATCAAAAAATAATAGGTGATGCAGTGAGTGTAGCTACTGAGGGCGTTAAGTCTATTGTAATAACACTTGATAAGAGCCCGAAGGAGTACTTTGGTAAAACTAGTGAAGAGTTATTAACACCGATAAATAAAAAAAATGAACTATTAGAAAGTTTATCTGTAGATGAAGTCTATTATTTAGAATTTAATGAAAAATTACAGAATTTATCTGCTGATGATTTTATAGATAATATTTTGAAAAAACTAAATATAGAAAAAGTATTTTGTGGATTCGATTATAGATTTGGAAATAAAGGTTTAGGAACTCCAAAATTGATTGAAGAAAATGGCATAGAAATTAGTGTTCAAAATGAACAAACTATAGATGGAGAAAAAATATCTACGACAGTTTTGAAGAAATTTGTTCGAGATGGAGAGTTCCAAAAGTATAGAGAATATTCAGGAAGATTTTATTCAATTTCTGGTCTTGTAGTAAAGGGAAGGCAGTTAGGACGAACTATTAATTTTCCAACTGCTAACCTTCAATTATCAGAAAAATATCTTTTACCAGAAACTAATGGGGTTTATATTACGAAATTAAAAGTTCACAGTGAAATATACAAATCAATTACAAATATAGGTTATAATCCAACTGTTTCAACTGAAAAAAATAAGAAATTTATAGAAACGCATATTTTAGATTTTGATGAAGATATTTATGGTGAAAAAATAGAAATTTTCTTTTATGAATTTTTAAGAAAAGAACAAAAATTCGAGAGCTTTGATCACCTAAAAGAACAACTTAAATTGGATAAAAAAACCTCTGAAGAAAAAGATTATTAAAATCATATTTATATACTGATTTTAGAGGTTATCTCTTGAATTATTATAAAAAATAGTGTACAATTACTTATGTTCCTTATTCGTGGTATAGAAACCCTCCAGGTTCTACACTAGGATTAAGGTCGCAAAAATATAATTATATGGAGGAAATTGCAATGGCAGCAATTAGTCAAGAAAGAAAACAAGAAATTATCGCTAAATTCCGTACTCACGAATCAGATACTGGTTCTCCAGAAGTACAAATCGCAGTATTAACTGCAGAAATCGATGCTTTAACTGAGCACTTAAACACTCACAAAAAAGATCACGCAGGTCGTCGTGGATTACTTAAAAAAGTTTTCCGTCGTCGTCACTTACTAGACTACTTAATTAAAAAAGATATCCAAAGATACCGTGAATTAATTAAAGCTCTAGGATTAAGAAGATAATTTTAAAAATACTTATAGGAAAGCCGTTTGAGACACTTCGGCTTTCCTTTTTCTATGAATGTAACAGAAGAGTAATGATATTTCCTCTCAAGTTTTTTATATATTTTTAATATGATTATAAAACATAATATTCTTAGAAAATTACAAATATAACAAATATTTATATTTATATCAAAAAAGTATTGACATAATATTGAAAAATTGATATACTATTAAAGTACTTCAGAGAGAGGTAAGTATATAATATGTCTCAGTAGCTCAGCAGGATAGAGCAACGGCCTTCTAAGCCGTCGGTCAGGGGTTCGAATCCCTTCTGGGACGTCACTTAGAGTAGATGAAAATCTACTCTTTTTTTATTTTTATAGATAATGAAAATAAAAAAAAGAACGTCTAAACAACGCTCATTTTTACTTCTATTACTTTATTCACTTCTGGTATTTTTTCAACAATAGTTTTTTCAATTGCATATTTTAATGTGATATGTGATAGTTCACAATGTGCACATTCACCTAAAAATCTAATTTTTAAAATCCCATTTTTAAAATTAATAAATTCTATGTTTCCACCATCTTTAATAAGTTTAGGGCGTATTTTTTCTAACTCAAATTTAATTTTATCAACAGTTTCATAATACTCTTTATTCAAAACGAATCCACCTCTCTATAAAATATTATACTGTTCGGCAAAAGAAAAGTCAATAAAGCAAGAAGACATAAATATTTGATATTGTAAGTAATTTAAAATAGTTTACATATAAATATTAAATAAAGATAAAGTTTTATTAAATAGGACGAAGGAGAATTGTTTATAGATAGAATATATAATAAAATTAGAAGGAAAATCAACGACAAAAATAAATATTTAAACATTTGCTTAAATCAAAATAATTTTTCAAAAAATGTTTACACATGTAAATTTTATTAACATTATAGTGTTTCGAGATTAATATTAATAGAAGCCTTTAAAATTATATAAGCAACTATACTTATAAAAAAATATTATGTAAATTTAAACGCTTTTAAATAATTCATAAAATATTCACAAATTATTTTATAAAATATAAGCAAGATACTGTTATTTTGTTAGAAAAACAGTTATAATATTAAATAGAAAATAAAAAATAAAGAGGGATACATTTTATGGCTAATACAGATAATCAATTAATTTTGATAACAGATGTAGCGGTTGGTAAATTCCAAGAAATGTTATTTGATGCTGATAAACGTGATAGTTACTTGAAAATTTCTATCGCTTTAGAAGGAACACAAATGCATTACGCTATTGATATTAAGGACGAATTAGAAGATGGTGATAAAGTACTTAACTTTGGTGATCTTAAAGTTCTTGTTAATGAAGAAGATGAGCTTCTTTTAAAAGGTCTTGAAATAGATTATGTTCAAGATGAATACGGTAGTGAGTTTACACTACACAATCCAAATATGATTGAAATCTATGATGATGAAGATGGCGGTTGCTGTGGAAACGGCTGCTGCTGCGGTTAAAATACAAAATAACAGATAAAAGGAGAAATTGATACTATGAAAAACGTAGTTATTTTAGGTGCTGGGTATGCGGGACTTACGACTTTAAAAGGATTAAAAAAAGCTGCTAAAGCTGGAGAGGTAAAAGTTACTTTAGTAAACAAAAATTCTTATCACTATGATACAGTAAACTTACACGAAGTTTCTGCAGGGAATATCCCAGCAAAAGATATTTGTATCGATATTAAAGATTTAGTATCACCAGGTGTAGAATTTGTTCAAGACGAAGTAATTAAAATTGATGTTGAGAAAAAATTAGTATTAACTAAAAAACATGAGCTTGACTATGATGTACTAGTTGTTGGATTAGGATTCCAACCTGAAACATTTGGAATTGAAGGTATGGCTGAAAATGCATTACCAATCGCCAATGTTAATGCTGCAGAAAAAATAGCTGCTACATTAGAAGACAACTTCAGAAAATATGCTACAAGTGAAGAAAAAGATGTAAAAGATATTTCAGTTATCGTAGGTGGAACTGGATTAGCTGGTATGGAATTCTTAGGGGAATTAGTTCACCGTAAAAAAGAATTATGCTCTAAATACGGAATTGATGAAAAATTAGTTAAAATTTACGGATTAGATGCTGCTCCAACATTATTACCAATGTTTACTAAAGAGTACAGTGACTACGCAAGAAAATACTTAGAAGACAATGGAATCGAAATTATCTTAGGTGCTGGTATTAAAGGGGCTACTAAAGATAGCTTCACTATCGAAGTTGATGGAGAAAGAAAAGATTTATATGCTTCTACACTAGTATGGACTGCTGGTGTTCGTGGTAACAAACTTATGGACGAAGCATTCCCAGAACTTGCTAAACGTGGTCGTCTTGTAACTACACAACAATTAACAGTACCTGGACACGATGAGATTTACATCGTAGGTGACTGTGCTGCATTCATCGAAACTGGTCAAGAAAGACCTTATCCAACAACAGCTCAAATCGCTAACCAAATGGGAGCATATGTAGGAGCTAGAATTAGCGGAAAACAAGTTGGAGACTTCAAATACATCAACCGTGGTGTTGTATGTTCATTAGGTCACAAAGATGGTATTGCTGATGTTATGGGTGGTAAAAAAGCTAAAGGATTCAAAGCAGCTAAACTTAAAAAAATTATCGAAGCTAAAGCAATTTATGAATTAACAGACTTCGTTACTGCACTAAAAAACCAACGTATTCTTTAATACAATTATAATAAAAATTATTTAAGAAGGCCCAATTAATTTTGGGTCTTTTTATTTTTGAATATTATTTAAAAGATAAAGTTAATTTAGTATTAAATTTTTTCTAATTATAGTATTTTTAGCCATGTTAATTTGAAAAAAAGTTGTAATTATGGTAAGATATAGTGTAGAGAAAATTTAACCAAATAAAGTTATGGGGAAAAATTATGATATATAAAATAGCAAATACAGCGGAAGAATATGAACAAATTTTCAAGTTGAACTATGAAACATTTGTCGAAGAAATTCCTCAACATGAAAAAAATGAAACTAAAAAATTAAAAGATAAATTTCATGATAAAAACATATATATAATAGCTAAAAAGAAAAACGATGTAGTTGGTATGATTGCATTATCAGATCAGCGTCCGTTTTCTTTAGACTTAAAACTTAATGATATAGATAAATATTACAAAGGTATTTATAAAAAACCTGTAGAAATAAGATTATTATCTATAAAAGAAAAATACAGAAAAACTAAAGTTTTTACAGAATTATTGCAAAGAACATTTAATTATATTATTCAGAATACCTATGATATTGTGTTTATATCAGGAACAACTAGACAAGAAAAACTATACAAGCATATAGGCTTTACAAAATTCCATGAGAACGTAGGAACTAAAGATGCTGAATATATGCCTATGTATCTTTCACTTAAGAGTGAAAATAAGGTTCTTGATAGAATGGCAAAAGCTCAAAGAATTAACTTTTTACCGGGACCAGTAGACTTATCTCAAGATGTTATTGATAAATTATCTAAGCAATTGTACTCACATAGAAGTAATGAATTCGTTAGTTTAACTAAAAATACACTTTCAAAAATAGAGAGAATTTTAGATGTAGAAACAGCGACTATTTTACATGGATCAGCTACATTAGCCAATGAAGCTATAATGGCGCAATTGAAAGGTAGAAATCTTAACAATGGTCTTGTTTTAGCAAATGGTGAATTCGGAAATAGATTAGTTCGTGAAACAAAACGTCACGGCTTAAATATCGAATGTTATTCTGTAGGTTTTGGAGAAAGCTTTGACTTAGAAGTTGTAGCTGAAAAATTAAAATCAGGAAATTATGATTTTGTTTATTTAGTTCATAACGAAACTAGTGTTGGAATATTGAATGATTTAGAAGAAATTACAAAAATCGTTAAACAAAATAATTTAGTACTTGCAGTTGACGCAGTTTCTGCAGTAGGTGCTATTAAATATAGTTATAAAGATGTTGATTATGTAGCTTGTTCATCAGGTAAAGCCTTTTGTTCTGTAGCTGGATTAGCAATTGTAGGTACTAATTGTGAGTTAGTTCCATTGGAAAGCACGCCACTATATCTAGATTTACACTATGCTAATAAAATGACATCGATACCTTTCACTCAACCATCTATTTTAATGGAAGCACTAAATACAGCTTTAGACGCCTTTAAAACAGATGAAAGGTATGAAAAGGTTCAGGAAAAATATTCATATATGAAGGCAGGACTTAAAGAATTGGGTCTTCCAATAATGAAAATAAAAGAAAAAGAAGTTTCACCGGTGATTGTAACTGTAGAATTGCCTGAAAACATTAGTTCACTTAACATTGGAGCTTCACTTGCAATAAATAATATTTTTATTCATTATAAGAGTTCATATCTTCAAGAAAGAAATATTATTCAGTTTTCATTTATAAATATTAATACAACAAAAAATGAATTAGATTACACATTAAATATATTAAAAGAAATGATAGGAGATTATTAATGGCAGTATTTAAAGTATTTTACCAAGAAAATTCAAAGGAAATTCCAGTAAGAGAAAACACACAAGTGTTATATGTAGAAGCTGATGGAGTACCAGCAGTAAGAAAGTATTTAGATGACAGAAACTATAATGTAGAACTTGTTCAAGAATTAAGCGAAGCATATTTAGAGTTTGAAAAACAATCTGAAGACTTTAAAGTGGAGAAAGTTAATGGATAAAATCATTAAAAAAAATGAAGTAGGAGTAGCTGCTATTGGTGGTTTAGGAGAAATCGGTAAAAACACCTATGCTATTCAATACCGCGATGAGATTATAATAATCGACGCTGGAGTTAAGTTCCCTGGAGATAATATTCTGGGAATTGACTATGTAATACCTGATTACTCATATATTGAAAAAAATATTGATAAAATCAAAGCGTTGATTATTACTCATGGTCACGAAGATCATATTGGTGGATTACCATTCTTACTTAGAAAAGTTAATTTACCAATATATGGTGGGCCATTAGCAATTGGATTGATTAGATCAAAATTAGAAGAACACAACTTACTGGCTAAAGCTGAGCTTAATGTTATAGATGAAGATACAGTGTTAAGTTTTAAATATTTAAAAGTATCATTCCATAACACAACTCACTCTATTCCAGATTCATTTGGAGTTATTGTAAATACTCCACAAGGGAATATTGTTCATACAGGTGATTTTAAATTTGACTTTACTCCAGTAGGTCAAGGATCAAATTTACACAAAATGGCAGCAATAGGAGAAAAAGGAGTATTGTGTTTACTTTCTGATTCAACAAACTCAGAAAGAACAGAATTTACTCAAAGTGAAAAAGAAGTAGGTAAAACTATTTCTAATATTCTTCGTAAAGAGAAACATAGAGTAATATTTGCAACTTTCGCTTCAAACGTATATCGTGTAAAACAAGTTGTAGAGGCTTGTATTGAACATGGTAGAAAGATTGTTGTATTCGGCCGTTCTATGGAGAAAGCTATTAAAATTGGTACAGAATTAGGGTATATTAAAGCACCTAAGGAAACATTTGTAAATAGTAAGTACTTAAATCAAGTAGATCCTAATAAACTACTTATTTTATGTACTGGAACTCAAGGAGAAGAATTAGCAGCGTTAAGTAGAATAGCAAATGGAACACATAAGAAAATTACAATAATGCCAACGGATACTGTAATTTTTGCTAGTTCGGCAATTCCAGGGAACACTCTGTCTATTAATAAAAATATAGATTTATTATCAAAACTTGGGGCAAATGTTATTACTTCTAGTGTTAATAATGTTCATACATCTGGGCACGGTTCGAAAGAAGAACAAAAACTAATGTTTAGATTAATCAAACCTAAATATTTCATGCCTATTCACGGCGAATATAGAATGCAGGTTATTCATGCTCAAACAGCAGCAGAATGTGACATTCCACTAGAAAATTCATTTATTATGGAAAATGGTGAGGTATTAGCATTAACTAGCGATAGTGCAAGAATTGCTGGTAAGTTTGATGCATCAGATGTCTATGTAGATGGACTTGGAATTGGAGATATCGGTAGTGTTGTAATTAAAGATAGAAAAGAACTATCTGAAGAAGGTGTTATCGTAGTTTCAATTGCAATTGACTTTGAAAATAAAAAATTAATGAATAATCCCGATATAATAAGTCGTGGATTCGTTAATGTAAATGAATCAACAGAATTATTCGGACAATCTAAAGCAGTTGTTAAAGATGCTGTTTTATCTGTACTATCGAATGAGGAGTGCGGAGTATATCAAGTTAGACAACAAATTTTAGAATCTTTAGGGGAATTTTTAGAAAGTGAAATAGGAAGAAAGCCTGTTATTTTACCAACAATATTGGAGGTGTAAATATGAAATACAGAAGTGTATTTGATATTATAGGTCCGGTAATGGTAGGACCGTCAAGTTCACATACAGCAGGAGCAGTTCGTATCGGTCTATTTACAAGATATATTTTTGGAATGCAACCAGAAGATGTAAAAATAACATTATATGGTTCGTTCAAAGAAACTTATAAAGGACACGGAACAGACATTGCTCTTATCGGTGGATTATTAGGGTATAATACGTCTGATAAGCGTATAAGAACTAGTATGGAAGATGCAAAAGCAGCAGGGATGGAGTTTGAGTTCATAGAGAGTGGAATTGAACATATTCATCCAAATACAGCAAAAATAGAAGTTCAAGCTGGTCGACATAGCCTCGATCTTATTGGGAAATCAATAGGAGGAGGAAAGATGGTTATCTTTGAACTGCTAGGCTTTGATGTGAATTTATCAGGTGACTTCCCCACTTATTTCATTTTTTATAAGTTTAATGATAAAAATAAAGAAGAATTATCACTTAAAATTGTAGAATTGTTTGGTGATAAAAAAGTAAGTGAGAAATATTCTAGTTCTATTTTAGAAGGAACTAATTTACTTGTAGTTGAGTCTCTAGAGAAACTAAATAAAGAAAGCATTCAAAAAATAACTGAACTAGGATTTGTTAATGAAGTAAAATTTGCAGATAAATTGTAGAGGGTACAGAAATGTTTACTAGTTTAGAAGAAATCGTAGAAAAATCAAAATTAGAACAAAAACCTGTTTCTGAGTTGATGATAGAACAAGAAATTGAAGTGAATGGTGTAACTCGTGTTGCAGTAGAAAAATTGATGAAAAGAAATTTAGCTGTCATGATGCAAGCTGTTGAAGAAGGATTAGCAGGAGTAAGTTCAAAAACAGGACTTACAGGTGGAGACGCTAAAAAACTACAAGAGTATATTAATAGTGGTAAATCAATTACTGGTAGTGATTTTTTAAACGGAGTTGCTGCAGCAATTGCAACAAATGAAGTTAATGCATCTTTAGGATTAATTTGTGCAACTCCGACTGCTGGATCGGCTGGAGTACTTCCAGGCTGTATTCATGCGTTAAAGGAAAAATTCAATATTGATGAAGAAACGCAGTTAAGAATGTTATTTACAGCTGGAGCTTTTGGATTCGTAGTAGCTAATAATGCTTCATGTTCAGGAGCAGAAGGTGGATGCCAAGCTGAAATTGGTTCAGCAAGTGCAATGGCAGCGGCAGCTATAGTAGAAGCCATGGGAGGAGATGCCGAGATGAGTGCTCATGCATTTGCCATTGCTTTAAAAAATATGTTAGGACTTGTTTGTGATCCAGTAGCAGGATTAGTAGAGGTACCTTGTGTAAAAAGAAATGCGGCTGGAGCTTCTACAGCTTTAATGGCAGCAGATTTAGCTCTAGCAGGAATAAAAAGTCGTATTCCAGCTGACGAAGTGTTAGAAGCAATGTATAAGATAGGACTTGAAATGTCTACTACATTAAAAGAAACTGCTAAGGGTGGTTTAGCAATCACAAAAACTGGAGAAAAATATAGGAGTTTATTATTCGGTAATGATTAATATTTTAGAAAAATCGGTAGGAACTATAAAAGGTGTTGGAAAGAAATATTTACAGGCATTAAATGAATTAGAAATATATACGATTCGTGATATTCTGTACAATATTCCTTACAGAGTATCTAGTTCTACTGATTTTTCTTCTTCTGTAAAAGATAATGAGAAAGTAATAACTACAGGAAAAGTAGAAACTAGAGTAAGTACACAGTTTTACGGAAATAGAAGAAGTAGATCTTTTTTTACATTATCAACTTCATCGGGAAGTATTAAAATAGTATTTTTTAATCAACATTATTTAAAGAAGAATCTTGTTGAAGGTAGAGATGTAGTAGTTAAAGGAACATACAATGCAGCTAATAATACAATTACTGCTTCTAGCGTAAGTTTCAATATAATGGAAGAAAAAACTAAAGGTGATACTATCGAAGTTTTTTATCATCTGAAACAAGGAATTACACAAAAAAAGTTTATAAAACTTGTTGAAGAATCATTTAAAATGATAGATGGAGAAAATGTAATATTAGATTTGGTTCCTGAAAATTTTAAAGGGATTTGGAAGTTAGAAAGAATACTTTACACTTTACATTACCCAAAAAATTCAGAAGAGTTTGATAAGGCAAGAAAGATGTTTGCGTTTCACGAATTGTTTAATTATCAGCTAAAACTACAACTTCAAAATATAAATAGCAGAATTGAAGATACTAGATATAGTGTAGGAGTGAACAATAAAGATATTAAAGTATTTAAAGATAGTTTACCTTTTACTCTAACGGGTGCACAAAGTAGAGTTATAGATGAAATAGTAACAGACTTAAATGAACCTTATAAAATGGACAGATTACTGCAAGGTGATGTTGGAAGTGGTAAAACCGCAGTTGCAGCTGCAACTTTATATGCAACTATTAAAGCAGGTTATCAAACTGCAATTATGGCGCCGACAGAGATTCTAGCAAATCAGCACTTTGAAACATTCTTTGAGTTTTTTAAAGATTTAAATATTTCCGTAGCATTGTTGACAAGTAGTACTCCCAAAAAAGAAAGGAATACTATTTTAAGTCTACTTGAAGTAGGTGAGATAGAATTATTAATTGGAACACATTCTTTAATACAAGAAGATGTAAAGTTTAATAATTTGAAATATGTAATTACAGACGAACAACATCGTTTCGGAGTAAGACAACGTCAATTATTAAGTAATAAAGGTGAAGCTGTTAATTCATTAATGATGACAGCAACGCCAATACCAAGAAGTTTAGCAATCACTTTAATCACAGATATTAAGGTATCAACAATAGACGAGTTGCCAGCGGGTAGAAAAAAAGTTCAAACTTATAAAGCAAATAATAAGAGTTTTTATAAAGTACTTGATAATATTCGGATGGAACTTGATAATGGTAGACAAGGTTATGTGGTTTGTCCATTGATTGAAGAATCTGAGAAGATAGATCTTCAAAATATAGAAGAAACCTATGAAAATATTAAGAATTATCTACCAGATGACTATAAAATTGCAATACTTCATGGTAAAATGAGTAATAAGGAAAAAGACGCAATTGTTGAAAAATTTTTAGCTAAAGAAATACACATATTAATCTCTACAACTGTTATAGAAGTTGGTGTAAATGTACCTAATGCTACATTTATGATAATTGTGGATGCTCATAGATTTGGGCTTGCTACATTACATCAACTTAGAGGACGTGTAGGAAGAAGTAAGTATCAATCGTACTGTATCTTAGTAACTGATTCTAAGAGTGAGCGTATTGATATTATGTGTTTAGAAAATGATGGTTTTAAAATTGCGGAATTTGACTTAAAACAACGAGGACCAGGTGATTTCTTCGGTACGAAACAAAGTGGTGTTCCTAGTTTTAAAGTTGCTGATTTAATAAATGATGTAGACTTAATGTATCTAGCCAAAAAATTGGCTGTGAAAATTATAGAAGTAACAGATAATAAGCAACGGCTATTACAGTATGTAGGATTAGAAGAGACAATTATTTAGGAGGATTAGATGAATAAAAAATTAAAAAATACATTACTAAATATTCTTATCGTAGTATTGCTATGTACGTCAGTAGTGCTAATATTCAAAAATCAAATTAGAGAATATCTAACAGGAAATGCTAACGATAAGATAATAACAGCTTATAAAAATGGTAAAGGTGAAGTAGACATACCATGGTGGCAAAAAATGTTTACGGATAATGAATCAAAAATTAAACTGACAGACTCAATGTTAGGAATTTTAAAAATTGATAGTGTACAAATAGAAGAACCAATTTTCCAAGATGTTACTGAAATTAACTTAATTAATGGAGTAGCAACATCACAAGAACCATCAACTTTAGATGCGCAAAACGTAGTTATCGCAGGTCACAGTGTGCAAGGTGTTGGTATAAGATTTAATAATTTAAACAAAATAAAAAATGGAGCTAAGATTCAAATTATTTCAAAAGATAAATTACGTACATATGAAGTAAATAAACTTTATGATGTAGTGCCAACACAAGTGGAAATTTTAGAACAGCATGAAAATGAACCGAAGATATTAAAATTATTTACATGTGATAATTTCAATCCGCAAACAGGTGTATGGGAAAGTAGATTTGTAGTCGAAGCAAAATTAATAGGAGAAGAAAGTGCATAATATTATGAAAATAGGTATTGATATATTAGGTGTTGATGAACCTAGTAGAATTGTTAACTTTGTAAATAGTTATAAAGATGAAGAAGTAGAACTTTATGTTTATGGACTTGAAGAAAACTTAAATCAAATAACTAAAACAGAAAATATTATTAAGAATGTTTGTACTGAAGAGGTGTTAATGTCTGATGATGCAGCACGTGTTCACAGAAAGAAAAAAGATGCCTCAATGATCAGAATGTTATCTGATTTGAATAATGATGTTATTGACGTAGCAATTTCTGGTGGAAGTACTGGAGCTTTCATGGCGAGTTCACTATTTATGTTAGGTCGCATAGAGGGAATTTCGAAACCAGGATTAGCGTCACTATTACCTACAAAAAGCGAACATAAGTTTTTACTTACAGATTTAGGAGCTAATGTAGAAGCTAAACCTGATGATTTAGTAAATTATGCTAAACTAGGCCAATTATATATGAAATATATTTATAATATAGAAACACCATCTGTAGCATTACTAAATGTAGGTGTAGAAGAATCAAAAGGAAACAAAGTATATAAAGAAGCTCATAAGTTACTTAAAGAAGATATTAATAACTTCAAAGGAAATATAGAAGCTAGAGAGATTCTTGAGCATAAATATGACATTGTTATTTCAGATGGTTTTGCAGGAAATGTGTTATTAAAAACTATAGAAGGTGTTGCTAGTACATTAGGTTCTATGATTAAAGGAATCTTTATGGAAAACATTAAAACTAAAATTTCAGCATTACTTGTAAAAAGTGGAATTACAAAATTTAAAAAGAAATTTGATTATAGTGAATATGGTGGAGCATTCCTACTAGGGATTAAGAAACCAAGTATAAAAGTTCATGGTTCAGCTGATGAAAATGCATTATATTATGCAGTTCAACAAGCAAAACAAATACACAAAACAAAACTTTATGATATAATGATAGAAACGATGGAAAAAGGAGAATAAAAGCAATGGCAATTTTCGAAGAAGTAAAAGAAATTATTACTAAATATATTAAAGTTGATGCAGATAAAATTACATTAGAATCAAGATTAAACGAAGATCTAGATGCTGATTCAATTGATGTAGCAGATGTAGTAATGGATATTGAAGAAAAATATGATTTTGAATTTTCAGATGAAGATGCAGAAAACATTGTAAAAATCAAAGACTTAGTAAGAGTTATTGAAGAAAGAAAATAATATAAATAAGAGCTAGAGTTTTACTTTAAGTATGACTCTAGTTTTTTATAAAATTTGTTTTATTAGAATTATAGGACATATTATTTAAACTAGTTGTAAGTTTTATATGATAAGATAATTTTCAATATTATTTATATCATATAGAATTTATCTTTTTAGCTATTAACTAAAAGTAAAATATGATATAATTTATTAGAAAATAAATAAAAAGGAGAATAGTTTATATATGGATATGTTATTTAAACTATTAGCTGAACATGTATATTTAATATTATTTGTGTCACTTATTTTAGAATTTGCAGCTTTACCTTTACCAGGTGAAACTATGATGGTTGTAGCTGGAATAATGGCATATAATAATCATGGTAGTTATATAGGGATGATTATTGCAAGTGCGTTAGGAACTGTAATAGGGATGCAATTTTCTTATGAAGTTGGTAGAAGATTGGGAACTAGAGCAGTTGATAAATATGGTTCATATATTGGACTGACGCCGTATAGAATGACGAAAGCGGCTGAATTTTTCAATAAATTCGGCAACATAGTAATAGTAATTGCATACTTCTTACCAGGAGTTAGACATATACTTGGATATTTCTCAGGTATTTCACGAATTGATGCCAAAAGATTCCATCTATATTCAACAATCGGAGGGATTTTCTGGGTAGTAGTATTTATTACTTTAGGATATGTATTAGGACCAAGTGCTCCACATGCATTTAAATTATTACATAAATATGGAACAATGTTGTTCATTATTGGTATAGCTGCGTTGTTTATCTACTTAATCTTTAAAAAATTAGGTGCAAAAGATTTTGCGATCTTCTTTAAAAAACGATTTAAATATCTAGTGGTACTGCTTATTGTAGAGGCTGCGGTACTAATTAAATTTGTAGTATTAGATGAAAGAGCACACCCTAAATTAAAATCTGATATTATATTTTATTGCTTAGGATTTTTAGCATTTGTAGCATTTTTACTATATCTAAGAGTAACTTTAAAACATGATACATCTGAGAAATTACTTGTAGTTGTTGATTATCAAAAAGATTTTGTTGATGGTGCATTAGGGTTTGAAACTGCTGATCAATTAGATAAAGTCATTGCTAATAAAATTGATGAATATTTAAAAGCTGGACAAGATGTAATATTTACTAAAGATACTCATTACACAAACTATCTTTCAACTCGTGAAGGTAAACATTTACCAATTGAGCATTGTATTATTGATAGTGAAGGTCATAATTTATATGGAGATGTTGCTAATTATGAAAGTTATGCGAAAAGAGTATTTAATAAAACATCTTTTGGTAGTATCGATTTAGCACATTATATCTCACGTAGTGACTATAAAGAAGTGGAATTTTGTGGTTTAGTTTCTAATATTTGTGTATTAAGTAATATTATTATGACGCAAACATATAACGAGAAAGTAGAAATTACTGTAGACTTAAATGCGACAAAAGGATTAAGTGAAGAGGTTAACTCGACATTTAAGACTTATCTACAGAATTTAACAGTAAATGTAAAAGAATAGAATATAATATGAATCATTTTCCGAACATTTAGAAAGTGGTTCATATTTTTTTTATGTTTTTATTGGAAATTTAGTGAACTTTATGATAAACTAATGAATAATATTAGGAAGGAAGGGACTGTTATGAATTATTTATTAGTATCACCAAATTTTCCAAGTTCACAGGAAAATTTTGCAAGAAAGTTAGTAGAAAAAGGAGTTAAAGTATTAGGAATAGGGAGTGAGAGTTACGATAGTCTTTCTAGTGTTTTAAAAGATGCTTTAACTGAATATTATAAAGTAAATGATTTAGAAAACTATGGGGAAGTTTTAAGAGGAGTAGCATTTTTAATCTATAAACATGGAGTTATAGATAGAGTGGAGTCTAATAATGAGCATTGGTTATTTTTAGATTCAATAATTAGAGAACAGTTTAATATAACTGGTGTGAAACCGAAAAAACTAGATTTTACAAAATATAAATCGAAAATGAAAGAAAGATTTATAAAAGCTAATGTTCCAGTTGCTAAGGGGCGTGCTGTAAAAAATATTAGAGAACTTGAAAAAGCAATTAAAGAGATAAAATTACCAGTAATTGCTAAACCAGATAATGGAGTAGGAGCAAATAATACTTATAAACTTTTATCAAAAAAAGATGTAGAAAACTTTAAAAAACAATGGACTCAAGAAGTTGTATACTTTATTGAAAGTTATGTAGACAATGGGATTCTTTGTACGTATGATGGACTAATTGACTCTAAAGGAAAAGTTGTTTTTGAAACTAGTTTCTATTACACAAAACCTACATTAGATTTATTGAACGATAGCCTAGATTATGGAAATATTATTCCAAAAGAAATTGATCCTAAACTAAAAGAATATGGAAGAAAAATTGTTAAAGAATTTGGAATGAAGGAAAGGTTCTTCCATATCGAATTTTTCAAATTACCTAGTAACGATTATATTGCTTTAGAATATAATAATCGTATAGCTGGAGGATATACAATAGATTTATATAATCATACATATGAGTGTGATTTGTTTGAAATGTATGCGGATGTTGTCGTAGGAAATGAACCGAAGAAAGTCCAAAATAATTATAATGGAATAGCTCTGTCAAGACGAGATAAATATATATATAAGTATACGAATGAGGATATTTATAATAAATACTCAAAAGAAATTCGCTTAGTAGATAGAGTGCCAGCGGTTTTTGCAACAGCTATGGGAGAATGGATGTATATATTGGTAGATGAAAATATTGAAAACATCAGTGATATGATGAATTATATTCACGAAAAATATGAATAGGAGGATTATTTGTGAAAAATAAATTTATTAGTGGTCTTTTACAAATTTTAGGAATTATGATTGTTGGGGCTATAATAGGATATTCTGTCGGTAAGATTGCTGGAGACTCACTTTCAAGAGTTGGTGCTCCAAATATAATATTGTTATTAATAGCAGGAGTAATAGCTTTTATTTTACAAGTTATAGTTCATGAAGCGGGGCATTTAGTTTTTGGATTGCTATCGGGATATAAATTTATAAGTTTTAGAGTATTTGATTTCAAAATAATAAAAGATGAAAATGGAAAACTTAAAATTAGATATGAAAGATTACCAGGTACTGGTGGTCAGTGTCTGATGAGAGCACCTGAATATGTTGAAGGAAAGTTTAAGTATAAATTATATCTTCTAGGTGGTGTAATATTTAATATTGTATTTTCTATTGTTTCTTGGCTAATCCTACCAAGTTATTATACATTATTATTTGCTTTAATAGGATTTACATTAGCTTTTCTAAACCTGATTCCGATGGGATTTAATGATGGTATGACGTTCTACCACGCTAGTAAAGATGAAACTACTAGATTTGTTCTATACTTACAATTAGAATACGTATATTATCAAAGTATTGGTAAGAATTTATTAATAGAAAAAACAGAAGTAGTGGAGAAAATAAATTCATTAGAAATAACTAATACAAATTATCTAACTGACTCATTAGAATTTATAAAATTAGATGGTTTAGAATATTTCTTTGAGTTTGAGGCTTTATATAACGAATCAAGAAAATTATATATTGAAAGAGAGGATTTGTTACCGGTTTATAAAGTAGAACTAATGGCATTGTTAGTGAAATTAATAAGCTTGGTAAATCCTGAAGATGAATTATTGGAAGAACTAATGAATGATAAAAGTTTGAAAGTTCGACTTAAACAAAAAAATCCACAGACAAAGAATATACTCGCGACTTATGAATGGGGAATAAAATTTGATGATGAAAAAGCTATGATCCTAATTGAAGAAGCTAGAAAATTAAAAAATAAAGCACCAAATTTATATGTTCAGAATATAGAGATGAAATATTGTAATTATTTAGAAAATAAAATCTTAAAGTAAACAGAAAAGATATCAAGGGCTATATAGAGCTGTTGATATCTTTTTGTAATAATATATTATTAAATAAATTGGAAGCGATGTGTTCTTAGAAATATAACTGTATAAAGAATTATTTTATTTAGGTTTCTTCGATATTAAAGCTGAAAAGTCTAAATCATCGTATTTACTTTTGTTTAGACCAGTTAATGAATCGAAATCAGTATCTGGAAATAAGGGATCGAAATCATCAAGTTCAGTGTTTGAAGAGGTAGTCTTTAAAACAGTATCAGAAGACTTAGAAATCAAATTATCTATCTTAATATCATTATTGGCATATTCTTCAATATTAAATTCCTTAGTTTGAATAGCCTTATTAATAGATTGTGGGGTTATTTCATCACCATTATCATAATTATATTCAATAGAAACTTCTCCGAAATTAGAATCAACAGCGTCTTGTTGATTGTAAAATAATACTCCATACTCTTCTAAGAGTTCTTCTTTTGAATAATTCTTTAGTGGATCTTCTATAGGCGATATTGTACTTTCGTAAACTTTCTTAACTAGATTTTCATCTGTTTGAATTTTATTGTCCTTAATATTCCAAGAAGAAATAAGTCTATGAATAATATCTAATTGTTCACTTGAAAGAAAATGAAGTTTTGATTTGATTTCATTTAGTTTATCCATAGTATTATACTGCTTCTCTATTTTCTTTTAAGTAATTAATGTAGTCATTTCCCCAGATTTCTAATTCATTAAGTACTGATTGGAATTTTTTTCCAATATCTGTCAGACTGTATTCAACTTTAGGTGGAATTTGAGCATAAACTTTACGGTTTATTAATCCATCTTGTTCTAATTGCTTTAATTGTTTTGTTAATGTAGCTTGGGTAATTGTCCCTAGTGATCTTTGTAACTCATTAAATCTAACACTTTTATCTTCTAGAAGATGAAGAATAAGGATTGTCCATTTTCCAGATAATATTTTTTGAGTTGTAAAAAAAGGGCATTTTCCAAAAGGTTCTTGTTGTTCCATAAAAAAATCTCCTTAAAATTCCATTGATATTATACAATTCTATCTATAAAGATACTTACTATTATAAAAAAACGTACTTGTTATTTTTTGGGTAAATATTATAATAATATATATAACAATTATAAAACAAATAATAAAGTTTAGCAATAGCTAAAAAATGGAGGACATAATAATGACAGAAGCAAAAAATTTATATCAAAATAGAAGAAGTGTATATGCGTTAGGTAAGAACTTACCAATTTCAGAACAAGAAGCATTAGAAATTATTGATAATGCGGTTAAGCATTCACCAAGTGCTTTTAACTCACAAACTGCACACGCTGTAGTATTATTAGGAGAAAATCACCAAAAACTTTGGGATATTACTTTTGGAGAATTAGAAAAATTCTTACCAAATGAAGAAGCTAAAGCAGCTACAAAAGGTAAAATTGACAGTTTCGCAGCAGCTTACGGAACAATTTTATTCTTCGAAGATCACGATGTAGTGAAAGGTCTTCAAGAACAATTCCCATCATATGCTGATAACTTCCCAATTTGGTCAGAACAATCAACAGGGATTGCATCATTTGCAGTTTGGAATGCATTAGCAGAAGCTGGAGTTGGAGCTAACATTCAACACTATAACCCAGTAATTGATGAAAAAGTTGCTGCAGAATGGGATATTCCAGCTAACTTAGTACTACGTGCTCAAATGCCATTTGGTGAAAAATTACAAGAAGTTGCACCAATTGAAAGAACTTCAAGAGTAAGAGTAGTAAAATAATATTTAATTTAACAACAGATTAAATGAGTAATAATAACAGTGCTTACTCAAAAGTACTAGATTTTAAAAATAGTTTACATGAAAACTCATAGACGCAGTGGTTTATTGATATCTAAATTCGCTTTGCAAAAGCTTTTTAGATATCTAATAAACTGTGTGGGAGTGACTCTACAAAATTGATTTCAAAGAAATCACGTTTTATGAGTCACTCCCATTTTTTTACGTTACTAATTACGCTGTTAGTTGTTGGAATATACTGGTAAATATGGTATTATAGTAGATGGTAAATAAATTAAAAATTTAGAAGGTTTAACAATGTTAAAAATAGTTATAAGAGATTTAGAAGATACTAAACGTTTAGCGAAAATTGTTAGTGAAGGTATAAAAGGTAGATTAGTACTTTTATTAAATGGTGATCTTGCCGCAGGTAAAACAACATTTACGAAATATTTAGCAGAATATTTAGGAGTAAGAAGTGTAGTTAATTCACCAACTTTTAATATAATGAAAGAGTATAAGTATCCTAATGGAAAATTATATCATATTGATGCTTATCGTTTAGAGGATAGTGATGAGGACTTAGGATTTGAAGATATTTTCTTTGAAGATAATGTTAGTATTATTGAATGGGGAAAATTTATTGAAGAATTCTTACCAAATGAAAGATTAATTTTCAATATTCGCTTAGTAGAAGATTACAGAGAAGTTGAAATTATTTCTAGTGGTGAATATAAAAAAATTGAAGAAAGGATTCGTGAAAATTGGTAAGTTTAATAGTAGAGGCTTCTAATGGAGTATGTTCAATAGCATGCTTTGATAATGAAACAGTATTGGCAGAAAAAAGCTTTGTATGTAGTAATAATTTATCAGCAGTAATTTTAGAAGAAATCGATAATTGTTTAAAAGAAGCGGATAAGAAAAAAACGGATTTAACTGAAATTATATCAAGTGAAGGACCAGGATCGTATACAGCAATTCGTGTAGTCGCAGCTGTTTGTAAGACTTTAGCTTACACACTGAAGATTAATTTGAAGAAAGTATCTTCTTTAAAATTACAGGCTTTATTAGAGTTTGATAGTAACAAATTATTAGTTCCATTTATCGATGCTCGTCGTGGTAATGTTTTTGGAGCTGTATATAAAAATGAAGAAGGAAAATTAGTAGAGATACTGAAAGAAGGATACTACTCTCTTGAAGAAATTAATAACTTTTTATCATCTCAAAGTGATGAATTTGTCTATATTAGTAAAGATATAGAAAAGTTAAATGATCTTCTTTTAGAAGGTTCAAAAAATAATGATATGGTTCGTGCAGCTAATGTTTTAAAAATTTATGATTCATTAGAAGATGTGGATTGTTATAATATGAAACCACAATACTTAAGAAAAACTGAAGCAGAAAGGGAACTTGAAAATGATAAAAATAAATAAAGTTGATGTTAATGATTTAGATGTATTATCGAGAATAGATGTAGATAATTTTGAAGATGCATGGACAAAAGAAATGTTTAAGTCTGAGCTGGAACATGAGAACGCAGAGTATTACGGATTATTTAATGATGGTGAAATCATTGGATTCTGTGGTGGTTGGCTTGTTGCTGATGAATATCAGGTTAATAAGATAGTTGTTGATAAACCGCATCAAAATAAAAAATTAGGACAAATTTTCTTCACTTATGTAATGCAACTTTTAAAATTAAAAGGTGTAAAAAAAGCGATCGTTGAAGTTCGTGTAAGTAACATGCCTGCGATAACTGTTTATGAAAAATCTGGCTTCACAACAGTTGATATGAGAAAAAATTATTACAAAAACAATGGCGAAAATGCTTTTGTAATGGTAAGGGATTTTAGTAATGAAAGAATTTAAAAATTTAGATAATGTAACTATCTTAGCTATAGAAACAAGTTGTGATGAGACAAGTGTAGCGGTAGTTAAAAATGGAAAAGAAGTGCTTTCGAATATCGTAAGTAGTCAAATTGAAACTCATAAGCAATTTGGAGGAGTTGTTCCTGAAATAGCAAGTAGACAACATATAGAAGTAGTAATGCAAATAGTTGAAGAAGCTTTGGAAGAAGCGCAAACTGCTCTGAGTGATGTAGACGCAATTTGTGTAACACAAGGACCTGGATTGATAGGTTCATTACTAGTTGGTGTTAATGTTGCGAAAACATTAAGTTATGCTTTAGATAAACCATTAATAGGTGCACATCATATTGCAGGACATATTTATGCTAGTAATATAGACAATGATATAGTTTATCCATCATTAGCTCTTGTTGTAAGTGGGGGACATACAGAACTAGTTTATTTAAAAGATGAACTTGATTTTGAAATAATCGGTTCTACTCACGATGATGCTGTAGGTGAAGCGTACGATAAGGTCGCGAGACAGTTAAACCTTGAGTATCCTGGTGGTCCTAAAGTAGACAAACTAGCCAAGTTGGGTGAAGATAAGTATAAATTCCCGCGTGCAATGATTGATAGTGATGATTATAATTTTAGTTTTTCAGGTATGAAATCAGCGGTGATTAATTTTGTACATAATGCAAAACAACGTGGTGAAGAGATTGTACCTGAAGATTTAGCTTGCAGTTTCCAAACGGCGGTAGTAGAAGTTTTAATCGCAAAAACTAAAAAAGCTATTGCGAATCTAGGTGTTAAACAGTTGATTTTAGCAGGTGGGGTTGCAGGTAATAGCGAACTTCGTAAGCAAGTCATAGAGCTAGAACAACAATTAGGGGTAGAAGTACTTATTCCAAAAATGAGTTATTGTAGTGATAATGCGGCGATGATGGGAGCGGCGGGATATTATTATTATAAAAATAATATATTTGCAAATCCATTAACGCTAAATGCGAAGTCAACATTAGATTTAGAAGAAGTTAGAGGATAAACATTAGAAGGGAACTGACTCGACAAAATTGATTTTTTCAAAAGCATGATTTTTGAGTCACTCCCTTTTTATAACTGTTTTGGTGTAATTATGAAAAGACAACTTGAAGAATTATTAGATACTAATTTGCAACAAATAAATCATATTTCTGAAAATAAGCATTTTATAGGATTTTCTAAAAGATTAGGACAACGAGTATTCGTTAAAATTTTTAAAGATCCATTGAAATATAGACCAGAGTATAAGTTTTTAAGAAATAAAAGTAATTTTTTACTAAATTTTCCTGAGTATTTTGCACTAGTATTGAAATATGAAGACTTTACCCCACTAAATAAGGAAAGCATAAATGATGAAGATATAATAAAAATAGCAGAGCTAATATCTGATTTTCATAGAGGAAATTGGCTCTCAATTGAAAATGACAAAGAAATTTCATTGGAAAAAGTTCTAGAAAAAAATGTATATAGATTAGCTGATAGAAAAGAGTATACTAAAATAAGTGAGTTTCATTCTAAGTTTCTAAAAAATATTAGTAAATTAGATGAAGAGTATGAAAAAACATTAGTTTTAATTCATGGAGATTTTGGTCTTAGAAATATTATGAGAAAAGACGATAATTTAGTATTAATAGATTTCGAAAGAGTTAAATATGCTAGTTATTATTTAGATTTCATTAAATATTTTTATCAAGATTTAGATAATGATAAATTAAAAAAAGAGCTTTTTTTAAAACATTATTATGAACATTCAAATGAGGAAGTGCTTTCTGAGGAACTAGAGTACTGCATGATTTTTATCTCGGCATTAGGTATTTTAAACTATACCAAACGTGTTAAAGATAAAGAATTTGAGGAGTTAGGATTAAAAATGTTAGAAGATGTTGAAAATTATTTTTTTAAATAACTATTAAGGAATAGGAGAGTTTAAGAGTGAATAGAATTAGTGAAGAAAAACTAGAAGAAAGTCGTAGACAAGCATTACTTTTAGTTGATAAGTTGAAAGAAAACGTTAATGATTTAAAAAGTATGAGAGAACTGTCAAAAATAGTTTCTAAGGATTCAGAAATGAATGATGATTTTTGGACAGAAATATGTAATATAGATTTTACAAAAATTGAATTTTTCCCTGTAAGATCTTTGTTGGCTGGTATATTAAAAAATAAACAAGATAATTCAAATATTTCAAATATATATAATTATTTAGTAGTAGAAAATACAGAATATCTTAATAAATACGGGCAGAGTGCTTCTAAAAATTCACCAGCAATGATGGTGATATATTTTGCAGGTTTCTTGGGAGTCGGATTGTTTGTAATTGTTAATTTTATAATGTTAATGTTAGCTCGTGGAAATTTTGAAGAGGTTCTTTTTAATTTAATAGCAGGAACATTTTTAAATGCCCTTGTTCTTGAAGTAATTGATAGACAGTACATCTGGGAATGGGAAGTACCATATTTTGAAAATAGTAAATTCCTAGCGTATGTTTGGACATATATTCCGATTATAATAATGTACATATATATGAATATTTCAACATTTATTACACAAGGATCTAACTACAATATTAGTAATGAAATTAAACTTACTATAAGTACTTATATTTTAATTTTAATTATTGTTAATGGTTTATTCAAATTAAAAAATTCTGCGGATTTTATGTATAAAGTATACATAATAATCTTTAAAATAATAGCTTTCATAAGTTTTATTTGTATTATACATGCCTACTTTTTCAGAAAACTACCAATTGATTGGATGTATATTCTGATAACTGTTCTGATTGTAAGTAGTGTTAGAGTATTAGAGAAAATTAATGATACAAGATCTGCAAAACTTCTATTTTATCCAATGACGTTTTGTTATTTAGCATACACTCAACCACGAGTGATTAATACTCCTATTTTAGAGGAACAAAATATATTGTTGTATGTTTCAGGAGTATTAGCAATCTTAATAATAGTCATAAGTAAACTTAGAGAAATAACTAAATAAAATTAATATTACTCCCTTTCTATATTGATAAGAAAGGGAGTGATAATTTTTATAACTAATAAATTTATATTACAAAGTGGTTTTGATTTTATTTGACCATTATTTATGTTAAAATATAATATGATTAATATTAGGAGGCGATGATATGGCGAATATTTATTTAGATTACGCAGCAACATCAAGGAAACATTTTGATATTATAGAAAAGAATATGAATATACTAAAAGAAATCTATGCTAATCCAAGTAGTAGCCATACTCTAGGAAAGAAAAATGATAGGCTAGCTCGTGAAGGCCGCGAGAAAATAGCTAAAACTCTAAATGCAAGTAGTAATGAAATAATTTTTAATTCTGGGGGTACTGAAAGTAATAATACAGTATTTAATCATGTATTAACTAGATTTGAAACAGGAGAAATAATAATTTCATCTATAGAACATCCATCTGTTAAAGCTAGTGCTAAGAGACTTGAAAGATTTGGATTTAAGGTTCATGAATTATCAGTAGATAAAAGTGGTGCTATATCACTAGAGGAATTAAAAGATAAGATTAATTCCAAGACGGTGTTAATTTCAATTATGTTAGCAAATAATGAAACAGGGGTATTAAATCCTATAAAAGAGGTTTCAGAACTTATTGTAGATAAAAATATACTATTACATAGTGATATTGTTCAAGCATTAGGAAAAGTTGAAATTAATGTGAAAGAATTAGGATTGGATTTTGCCTCTGCGTCAGCGCATAAATTAGGTTCACTTAATAACTTTGGATTTTTATATGCAAAAGATGGAGACGTTGAACCATTATTATTAGGTGGAGGTCAGGAAAATGGTCTTCGTTCCGGGACGACCGATTTATTAGGTATATTAGTTCTTAAGGACTGTTTGTCAGAGACATTAAATTCAATTCCAGCTCTTAGAGAACTGAAGAACTACTTTATTTCAGAACTTGAAAAAAATGGAGTTGAATTTGAAGTAAACGGATCTATAGAGAATTCATTGCCGAATATATTGAATATATACTTTAAAAATATTGAAGCACAACGACTTATTACGTATCTAGATGCTCGTGACATTTATATTTCTGGTGGATCAGCTTGTAGTTCAGGGAACATTAAAGGAAGTCGTATAATTACAGAAATGTATGATATTGAACGTGCTGCACATTCTGTTAGAATTAGTGTAGGATTTGATACTAGCAGAGAATTAATTGATGAAGTTATTGAAAAGATTGTAACTTTAGAGAAAAGAATAAAAGAAAGGAACTAATAATGAATAGCAACAAAAAAGTAGTAGTTGGAATGAGTGGTGGAGTAGATTCATCTGTAACAGCATATCTTTTGAAACAACAAGGTTATGATGTTATCGGTGTTTTTATGAAAAACTGGGAAGAAAAAGATGATAGAGGAGTTTGTCTTGCAGAAAAAGATTACGAAGATGTAATTAAAGTATGTGAACAATTAGATATTCCTTATTACTCTATTAACTTTGAAAAAGAATACTGGGATAAAGTATTTACTTACTTCTTAGATGAATATAAAAAAGGTCGTACACCAAATCCAGATATTATGTGTAATAAAGAAATTAAATTTAAAGTTTTCTTAGAATATGCTGAAGACTTAGGTGCAGACTACGTGGCGACTGGACATTATGCACGAGTAAAAGATGTGGATGGAGAACGTTTAATGTTACGTGGTGTTGATAATAATAAAGATCAAACTTACTTCTTATCTCAATTAAAACAACACCAAATTAAAAATATTTTATTCCCTGTAGGAGAACTTGAGAAAAAAGATGTTCGTAAAATTGCTGAAGAAGCGGGTCTTGCTACAGCGAAGAAAAAAGACTCAACGGGTATTTGTTTTATCGGTGAGAAAAACTTTAGAGAATTTTTATCTCAATACCTACCAGCTCAAGGTGGCAAAATGGTTGACTTAGATGGTAATATCCGTGGAGAACACATCGGTTTAATGCACTATACAATCGGTCAACGTCATGGATTAGGTATTGGTGGAACTAAAGATACTGAAGGTGAAGCATGGTTTGCATGTGGTAAAGACCTTGAAAATAATGTACTGTATGTTTGCCAAGGTTTCCACAATGAAAAACTATATTCAGATAGCTTACTAGCAAGTTCACTATCATTTACAACTAAAAATCCACAACCTAATAAATTTACATGTACTGCAAAATTCAGATATCGTCAACCAGATACTGAAGTAGAAGTAGAAGTATTAGAGGATAACAAAGTAAAAGTTGTTTATAAAGAGCCTGTGCGTGCTGTTACTCCAGGACAAGCGGTTGTTTTCTATGATGGTGATGTATGTCTAGGTGGAGCAATTATTGACGAAGTATATAAAGACGGAAAAAAACTTCAACTTTAATAATTAATAAAATCCTAAAAGTTAGAGGAAATCTCTAATTTTTAGGATTTTTAGTTTTTTAATTTTAAGTAATAAGATTATAGTATGTATTGAGCTAATAGTGTATCGAATCTTCGAATATCTATATCTTTTTTTAGATTAATTTTTATTTTTCCAACTTTAGTCCAAAGTTCTACTTCAGCATTTAGGTCGAAGATTTTACCTGCATTTTCAGTTGACCACATTAATATCGAAGAGTACGGTAGAGAATAGATTTCTACTTTTTTCCCTGTTAATCCTTGGGCATCTTTTACAATAAGTCTTTTATCTGTAAATACTGCAACATCTCTTATTGTTGCAAATGCAGCAACTGGTTGTTCGCCGTTTATCAATAAGTTTGCAATATCTTGTGGAATAGCGACTTCTCTGAAGAATGTCCAATTTAATAAATTCATTTCGTTAGCCATAGTAACTCTCCTATCTATTGTATGATAATGTTTATTTTTACCTTAGTATAGCATAAATTATAAATAATAAGAAGGTTAAGTTTTCAGTATTATTATAATAAATTTAATGATATAATATTAGTACTAGGGGGGGAGAAATATGAAAATTAATAAAGAAGACGTTGTTTTATTTTTTAAACAAAATGTTAAGGCGATTGTTTTGGCATTACTCTGTAGTTTACTTGTTATAATTGGAGGACTTTTGTATTTTGGTCATGATAAAACAGAGGAATATAATGATGTAACCTTTTCTAATTCTCAAAATTCAGAAGTAAGTAAGGATGACAAAAAAGAAAAACAAGATTCCAAAATTTTTGTTGATGTAAAAGGGGCGGTTAAACACCCTGGAGTATTTGAAACAACGAAGGATAAAAGGGTAAAAGATTTAATTGAAGAAGCTGGTGGCTTATTAGAAGATGCTGATACTTCTACTTTGAATTTAAGTCAAAAAGTTAAAGATCAGATGGTTATTTATGTTCTTAAACACGGTGAAAAACCAAAACAAATATCCGATGGTGTTACTAGTTCATCTAGTGGAGATGTAATTAACATAAATACTGCTAATAAAGAGCAACTTATGAAAATCTCAGGAGTTGGAAAGACTAAAGCTGAAGCAATTATTTCATATAGAGAAAAAAATGGGGATTTCAAAAAGAAAGAAGATATAACAAAAGTAAAAGGAATAGGAAAAGCTACTTTTGAAAAAATTAAAGATAAAATAGAGGTATAGTTATGCAAAGAATTAGTTGGGATGAGTACTTTATGGCTCAAAGTCACCTGCTTTCGCTTAGATCGACTTGCAGCAGGTTATCTGTTGGGGCGACAATAGTTAAAGATAAACGAATAGTTTCAGGTGGTTATAATGGTTCGATTAAGGGTGATGAACATTGTATAGACGTTGGTTGCAAAGTAGTGGAAGGGCATTGTGTTAGAACGATTCATGCCGAAATAAACGCTATTTTACAATGTTCTAAATTCGGTGTTGGAACTGAAGGTGCAACAATTTATGTTACACACTTCCCATGTTTGAATTGTACAAAATCTATCATTCAAGCAGGGATAAAGGAAATTTGCTATGCAAATGATTATAGAAATAATGAATATGCTCGAGAGTTATTAGAAAAATCAGGAGTTGTCGTAAGAAAAATAGATTACGACGTAAATAATGTAGTAGAAAGGTTACTAGATAAATAGTAATGATATATTTACAACTTTCTTTACTAGCATTAGGGGCGATATTATTAAATTATAATTTAATGATATCTATGCTATGTATTGTTATTTTTCTACTAATAACTTGGAAAAATAAAAATCTTAATGCTAGGAAAACTATTATTTGTGTAATAGTCTTCTTAGCTTTTTTTATTCGGGGAGCATATGAACAAAAAACTAATATTTCTCATTTAAATAATGTTGAAAATAATAATCTAGAACTAGTGATTTCTGACAGGTTCAGTATTAATGGGGATTATATGTCGGGAATTGGATGTATTGGAGGAGAGAATGTACTAATTAATTATAAAATTAAGAGTGAAGAAGAGAAGAGATTTTTTAAAGAAAAATTTTGGGGAGGAAAATTATCTGTAGTTGCTAATATTGAAGATGTTCCAAGTAAAACTAATTATTATTCTTTTGATTATAAAAAGTATAATGAAAACAGAGGAATTTTTAAAAAAGTTTCTATTAATGAAATATCTGAGGTTAAGCATTTAGATTCTCTTTTTTTTAAATTCAAAACCTTTAGGAACAGAATGAGTTTGAAGATAGATAGAGATCTTATCTTTGATAAAAGTGGATATTTTCAAGCTTTGATATTTGGTGATAAAGGATATTTGTTGAGAGATGAAATTAATTCTTTTAAAAACCTAGGTACTAGTCATTTATTAGCAATTTCTGGCTTACATATTGGGGTACTTATATCACTAATATATTTAATTTTATTGAAACTTAAAGTGAGTGTTGATCATATCGAAAAAATAATCTTAATTATAATTCCGTTATATATGCTATTAAGTGGGGTTAGTGCATCTGTTCTTAGAGCGGGTTTTATGATTATATTATATATAATTTTCAGAATAAAAAGTATTGATAAATTGGATAGTTTACTTCTTACATTTTTAATCTTATTATTCTACAATCCGTTATATGCTTTTAATATTGGTTTTCAATTATCCTTTTTTATAACATTTAGTTTATTGATGTCAGAAAGTTATATTAAAACTTCTAGAAATAAACTACATATGTCTTTGAGGATTAGTATTATTTCTACATTAGCAAGTGTGCCGATATTACTTTATAATTTTTATACTATAGTTTATATTTCTGTACTAAGTAATATAGTTTTAGTTCCAATATTCAGTATAGTATTGTTCCCGTTAGTATTAATAAGTTATATTATATTTTTAATAAGTATTCCTATATTCAATATTTTGTGTAAACCGTTATTGAATTTTACCTTTACTATTTTCGATAAACTTCAAGAAGTATTCTTATATGTAAAACCGTTAAGAATTGGAAAGCAAAGTATATTTGTAATAATTGTTATTTTTATAGTAATTGTATATATTATGGTAGAATTAAATAGATCTAAATATTTAAGAGCTGCAACTGGAGTTATGACAGTCACTATAATATTACTTATTACAAGTTATATTCCTAGAAATTATATAGAGGAGCTAAAAATAGGAAAAGAGAATGTTTATTATATTAGAGAAAATAGAAATAATATGATAATAAATACATCAAGTAATATGAAAAATTTTTATACAGATTACAGAAAAAAAGATAGAGATTATGATATAATGAATGAATATGATTCACTCTTGAATTATGAAGGTAAGGATAGATTCAATTACTTACTACTTACTTCAGCCAAGAAAAATAAAAGTGAATATGCGACAAATTTATTAGCAGATGGCTTAGTAAATAAGATTGTTGTAGTAGATAGTGTGAATAGAAAATTATTAGAATTAAAAGATATAACTCAATATAAGAAAACAGATTATATCGTTTTGAATAATGGAACTGAGATGAAATTGGATAATACTTCTGTTTATTATTATGATAAAAAAGTAAAGGTGAAAAATCAGTATAGAGAATTTGAGATTGAGGTAGATGATTGATGAAAAATATCTATGTGATATATGGAGAAAATTTTGAAGCTATTAATGATTACGAGAAAAGTTTAGCGAAAAAATATCTTAAAGAACTAGATGAATTTAATTATGTAAAAATTAATATGCATGAAAATACAATAGAAACATTAGTCTATGAATGTAGAAGTAGTGGATTATTTGGGAATGAAAAAGTTGTTGTTGCCGAAAATTGTAATTTCTTATTAGCGAAACCTAAAAAAATTAAAGTAGAACATAACGTTGATGCATTGATGAATTATTTAGAGAATATTAATGAAGAGGTTGTGCTAATTTTAAAAATACCGGATAAGATTGATAGTAGAAAGAAAATAATAAAGAAGATTAAAGAAGCGGGAGAAGTTAAAGAATTTTCTAACTTTAATGAGAAGGAGATTTCAGAGTACATCGTGAAAACAGTGGCAGTGCATGATATGAAAATTTCTAAAGTAGATGCGGAATTTCTAGTGAATTACACTCGTTTGGATTTTGCAAATATAAAAAAAGAATTGGAAAAACTACTTTTATATTGTGATGAGAAGAAGATAATAACTCGAGATGATATAGAATTATTAGCAACTAGAAGTTTAGAATATGATGTTTTTAGCTTAACCAATGAATTGTTTGGGAAGAATTATGCTAAATTGAGAGTTGTATATAATTCATTAGTATTAAAAAAAGAAGAACCAATATTCTTGCTATCTTTAATTAGCGGTCAATTAAGAATGTATTATAAGGTGAAAGTACTTCTAAATGAACATTATTCACAAAAAGACATAGCGAAGGAGTTAGCTGTCCATCCGTATAGAGTGCAGTTGGCAGCACAAGGGATCAGAAATTATAGTGTCGATAAAATTATGAAAACATTAATATTATCAGCTGATTATGATAAATTATTGAAATCTTCATATATGGATAAATACATAATATTAGATCTTTATATTAATAAATTGATAGATGAATTAAAATAAAAATAAATTTTTGGAGTACTAGTTACCCTGAATATTTTAAATTTTTTAAATGGTTTATCGGTATCTAAATTTACATAATAAATGGTTATTTGAAACAAGTTCAGATAATCATTTATTTTTTATTCAGATAATTGATTGGTGATTAATAAATAATATTTCGAAAAAAACAAAAAATTCAGATAAATTTATTTATTATAATTTGATATAGTGATATAATAATAATGTTAAAATAGAAAAATAAAATGAGGTATTGTTTAATGAAGAAAATAGAAACTAAATTAGCTCAATTAGGAAACAGAAAAGATAAGGTGACTGGAGCAATAGTGACACCGATATATTTATCGACAGCTTATGCTCACCCTGGATTAGGAGAAAGTACAGGATATGATTATACGAGAACTAAAAATCCAACTCGTACAATTTTAGAAGAAGGTTTATGTGAACTTGAAGAAGGGTGTAGTGCGATAGCGACTAGTTCAGGGATGAGTGCTATTCAACTAGTTTTTGAACTATTTGATTTAAATAGTGAATTCTTAGTGTCTAGAGACTTATATGGAGGAAGTTTTAGATATTTTGATGAGTTAGAACGTAAAGGTGCACAAAAATTTATTTATTTTACAGATGAAAAAGATCTTGAAGATAAAATCACAGATAATACTAAAGCAGTATTTATAGAAACACCAACTAATCCATTAATGCAGGAAGTTGATATAGAGAAGGTTGCACAGATTTCTAAATCAAAAAATGCGTTGTTAATAGTCGACAATACATTATTAACACCATTAAGACAAAAACCATTAGCTTTGGGGGCTGATATTGTAGTTCATTCAGCAACTAAATATTTAACAGGTCACAACGATATACTTGCTGGTGCTGTTATTACAAATGACGAACAAATTGGAGAAAGATTAGCGTGGATTTCTAATACGACTGGAGCAGTCTTATCGGCATTCGATAGCTGGTTATTTGTTAGAAGTTTAAAAACATTACCACTTCGTTTTAATCAACAAGAAAAAAATGCTAAAATATTAGCAGAAGAATTAGCGAAACATCCTGAAGTGAAAGAAGTATTATATCCTAAAAAAGGAGCTATGCTAAGTTTCAAATTAAATGATGCTACTAAAATTGATAAATTTTTACGTTCATTAAGAGTTGCTACTTTTGCTGAAAGTTTAGGTGGTGTGGAAACATTAGTAACTTATCCTACTACTCAAACTCATTTTGATATACCAGAAGAACTACGTTTATCTTATGGACTTACTCCAGATTTACTAAGAATTTCTGTAGGTGTAGAAGATGCTGAAGATTTAGTTGAAGATTTTCTAAGAGCATTAGAAGCATAGGGGGAGAAAAAATGACTAGAGTAGAAGAATTTGTAAAAAAATACTATGTTGAAAGAAGAAATACAAATAGTTTAAAATGGGATGCTTTGGAAGAACGATTTGGTGATCCTGAATTACTAGCTTTATGGGTAGCTGATATGGAATTCAAAACTCCCGAAAGTATTAGAGAAGCGTTGAGTGAACGTGTTGCTCATGGAGTGTTTGGTTATACTAAATTACCAGAAAGTTACTATTATGAATATAAAAACTGGCATAAAGAAAAATACGATTTCGAAGTAGATAAACAATGGATAAGATTTGCTCCTGGTATAGTTCAAGCTATATTATGGGTGATTAAAGCGTATACTAGAAAAGAAGATGCAGTTATTATAATGCCACCAGTATACTATCCTTTTGCTAATTCTATAAGAAATAGTGGTAGAAAGTTAGTGGAATCTCCATTACTAGAAGAAGACGGTAAATTCAAGATAGATTTTGAAACTTTCGAAAAAGAGATTCGAGAAAATGATGTTAAATTATATATTCATTGTTCACCTCATAATCCAGTCGGAAGAGTGTGGACGTTCGAAGAGCAGAAAAGAGTATTTGAAATTTGCGAAAAACACGATGTTCTTGTATTATCTGATGAAATCCACCAAGATTTCACATATGGAAACCATAAACAAATTTCAGCATTAGCATTAGAAGGTGGTAGATATAACAATCGTTTAATAGTAGCTAATTCAGGATCAAAAACTTTTAACCTTGCTTCACTAGTACATGCGACACTTTTAATACCGGATAGTAATGTTCGTGAACAATTTGATAAATTTAGTAAAGAAAATTTAGGAGCGGAGCCAAGTTTATTAGGACAAATAGCTCTTGAAGCTGGTTATAGAGATGGAAAAGATTGGGTAGAAGGATTAAAAGCGACAATTTTACACAATTATAATTTAATTCATGATACATTAGCTCAAAAAGTACCAGAAATTAAAGTTTATCCATTGGAAGGAACATATTTAGTATTTTTAAACCTTGAGAATGTTTTAAATGGAAAAAGCACGAAACAATTCATTCAAGATGAATGTGGACTAGCAATTGACTTTGGACATTGGTTTGGAAAAGGGTATAATAGTTATGTAAGGATTAATCTTGCTACTAGTCCAGAAAATATACAAGAAGCTGTTGAAAGAATCATAAAAAATTGTAATAGATAGTATTAATTTTAAAGAAGGATGTAGACAACATGTCTATATTCTTCTTTTTTTGAGGAAATAAAAAAAACTACTCAGAAGTCTGAGTAGTCTTTAAATTATTTAGCTAGGTTTGATTTATATCTAGCAGCTGCGTTTTTGTGGATTAAATTAGTTTTAGCAGCTTTATCGATTTTTTTGTAAGCAAGGTTTACTAACTCTGCAGCGTTAGCAGCACCTTCAGATTTAGCTACTTTAGCTTTTTTAATAGCTGTACGCATTTCAGATTTTTTAGCTGTGTTAGCAGCGTTTGTTTTAGCATCTTTTCTTACGCTTAATACTGATGATTTAATGTTTGGCATTCGATTCACCTCCTGGTCCTTATTTTTATTACTAAGAAATATTAATTAATATTCTTAATTACAATGAATTAAGTGTTGTTAGATACAACTACCTCATTTTAACATATTAAAATTGTAAATGCAAGATATTTTTATACTTTTTTTGCTATAAGTTATTTTTTAGAATTTTTTATATTTTAGTTGACTAATGACTATAATGTATGTTAGTATATATGACGTTGATATTTAATTTTACATAGGTAAGATTATTTGTCTTCTGACTTTATTATAATAAAAGATGTTTGAGAGATCCATCTATAAAAAAAACCTGAAGTACTGGTTTCTCAAATCAGTACTTTTTTATTTTCTCTTGAACAAGATAAGGAGATATAATGAGAAATAATACAGTTAAAGTTTTAACTATTCAAGCGTTAATCGCAGCTATTTATGTTGTATTAACATTAGCTATCGCACCATTCTCATACGGTGCTATCCAATTTCGTATAAGTGAATCACTTTCACAATTAGTAGTGTTTAGTAAAAAATATTGGTTCCCAATTACTTTAGGAGTGGCAATTGCTAATATCTTTAGTCCACTTGGTATAGTAGATGTGTTCTTTGGAACTTTAGGAACAGGATTAGCTTTAGCAATCAGTATTTTTGTTTTTAAATTTGTAAAAAATAGAATTGCTAGACACATCATTAATATTATTTTATACCTAGTTATTTGTATGCCAATTATTGCATATGAAATTACTATTTTTAGTGGTGATAATTCAGCTAGAGTACCATTCGAGTTTGGTGCATTTACAGCTATCTACGGATCACTTCTATTATCACAAGTAATCGTTATGGTTATCGGTATTGTTATTACTGAAGCATTAAACAAAGCGATTGATCTAAAAAAAGTATTCGAATAATATTTATATAGAATCGTTAGGAAAACTCCTAGCGATTTTTTTATTATAAATTATTGACTCTCACGTAACGTCATAGTATATAATAAGAATATCACTAGTGAAATATTATAAATTATAGAGGAATGATTATGAGGATAAATGAAGTTGTGAAAATTACTGGAGTAAGTGCAAGAACATTACAATATTATGATGAAATTGGTTTACTAATTCCTCAAAAGTTAGATAATGGTTATAGAGATTATTCTGAGGAAAATTTAGAGAAATTACAAAAAATATTGTTTTATAGATTTCTTAAGTTTAAGTTAAATGATATAAGAGAATTATTGGAAGGTGATTTTGATAATTTAAAAATACTTGAACAACAACGTGAATTAATTTTAAGAGAAAAAGAAAAGTTTGAAGTGATTTTACATAATATAGAAAAAACGATTAGAAATTATAAAGGAGAACAAACAATGACAATAGAAGAAAAATTTAATGGATTTAAAAAAGAGGATTTAAATAAGTATGAAAATCAAGCAGTAGAAAAATATGGTAAAGATACAATTGAAGAATCTAAAAAGCGTCAAAGTGGAAGAGAGGAAATAGTAACCGAGGAATTTAATGAAGTATTTCGTTCAATGGCAAAATTCAAAGATGAAAATGTAGATGTAGCTGAGAAAGAAGTACAATCTAAGGTAGAAGATTTATATAATAATATGAATGAATATGCTTTTGATTGTAGTATAGAAGTTTTTTCTTATATAGGAAAAGGATATGTTCATAATCCAGAGTTTAAAAAAAATATAGATAAGTTTGGTGAAGGTGTAGCAGAGTATACATCTAAAGCAATAGAAAAGTACTGCAGTGACAGATTAAATAAATAAGAACATAAAAAAATGCTAAAAAGAGTTTAAAAAAAAAAATTAAAAAAACTATTGACAAATAAAACTATATATATTAAAATAACTAAGTCAGTTGAAAATGTACCGTAGACAGTAGGGGGAGAAATCCTTAATTAACCTACCGAGGACAAAATTCGAAAAGAAACTTATGTGCCTTTTTGTATGTTCTCGCATGCAAGAAGGTTTTTTTAATGGTACTGAAATTGATAAATCTACTTAGGAGGAAGTTCAATGTCAAAAGCTATTGAGAGAAAACAAGAGTTAGTAAATCAAATCGCAGAAGAAATTAAAGCAAGTTCTTCAGTTGTTATCGCTGACTACCGTGGATTAAACGTTGCGGAAGTAACAGAATTACGTAACAACATGCGTAACGAAGGTTTAACTTTTAAAGTTTATAAAAACTCATTAGTTCGTCGTGCGATGGAGCAAGCAGGAATTGAAGGATTAGACGAAGTTCTAACTGGACCAAATGCTTTTGCTTTCTCAACAGACGATGCTGTAGCTCCTGCTAGAGTTTTAAACGATTTCGCTAAAGAACACGAAAACTTAGAACTAAAAGCTGGTGTTATAGAAGGAAAAGTTGCAGATCAAGCTGAAATTAAAGCTATCGCTACATTACCAAGTCGCGAAGGATTACTTTCAATGTTACTATCTGTATTAACAGCGCCAATGCGCAATACTGCTTTAGCTGTTAAAGCTGTTGCAGACCAAAAAGCTGAACAAGAAGCTTAATAAACAACAATATTAAAAATATATAATTTAAAAATCGGAGGAAATTTATAATGACTAAAGAACAAATTTTAGACGCTATCAAAGAAATGTCAGTTTTAGAATTAAACGACTTAGTAAAAGCAATTGAAGAAGAATTCGGAGTAACTGCTGCTGCACCTGTAGCTGTAGTTGGTGGAGCTGCTGCTGGAGCTGCTGAAGAAAAAACTGAATTTGACGTAGTTTTAGCTAACGCTGGAGACTCAAAAATTAAAGTAATCAAAGTTGTTCGTGAAATCACTGGAGACGGACTAAAAGAAGCTAAAGAAAAAGTTGATGGTGCGCCAGCAACACTTAAAGAAGGAGTTTCTAAAGAAGAAGCTGAAGAAATCAAAGCTAAATTAGAAGAAGTTGGAGCAACTGTAGAAGTTAAATAATTTCTAATCTAAGTAGATAAAAAGATAGATGTAAATAAACAATAATATTCTATTTGAGAATATTTGATACGATGATAATAACAAAAATAGTATATCTCAAGTGTCTAACTGTGGGATATACTATTTTCTTTCATTTTAAGAGGTGTCTTTATTATGGAACATTATTATACAAATAATCCGACAACAGAAAGTCGTGAAAAAATTATTAACTCAACAATAGCAAATGAGAATTTGAAGTTCTATACAGATAACGGGGTATTTTCAAAAGAAAGTGTTGATTTTGGAACTAAAACAATGTTAGAAAGTTTTAGTACAGAAAAGGAAAATGCTAAAGTTGCTGATATTGGATGTGGTTATGGAGTCATATCTATATTTTTAGCAAAAAAATATCCGACGTTTAAGTTTACTATGGTAGATGTAAATAATAGAGTTTTAGAACTATCTAAAAAAAATATTGAACTTAATAAAATAAATAATGAAGTAGAAGTACTAGAAAGTAGTTCCTTTGATAATGTCGAAGGGAACTTTGATATAGTATTAACAAACCCACCGATAAGAGCTGGGAAAAAAATCGTACATAAAATAATGACAGATAGTTATGAACATCTAAATGCTTCGGGGGAGCTTTGGGTGGTTATACAAAAAAAACAAGGAATGGCTAGTTGTAAAAAATTATTAGAAGAGACTTTTTCTATGGTAGAAGTAGTTACTAAAAATAAAGGTTACTATATACTGAAAGCCGTAAAATAATTGACAACTTGCTATGACTATGATAAAATGATATATTGCAAGTAATTCTATTTTCTTTTAGATGGAATTACCTAAATTATATAAGTAAGTAAGAGAAAATGTATATATTTTCTTTTTAGTTTTTAAGAGAAAAGCTGAGAGGTGACACAGTTGCAAAAAGTTAAATTTGGTAAGCACAGACAAAGACGTAGCTATGCTAGAATATCAGAGGTAATTGATTTACCGGACTTAATTGAAATTCAAACGTTATCTTATGATAAATTTTTAGAAACTGGTCTAAAAGATGTTTTTAAAGATGTATCACCAATTGAAGGTAATAATGATAAATTAAGTTTAGAATTTATCGACTATAAATTAGGAACACCTAAGTATGATGTAGATGAATCTAAAGAACGAGATGCTACATATTCAGCACCTTTAAGAGTGCGCGTACGTTTAATCAATAAAGAACGTGACGAAATTAAAGAACAAGAAGTATTTATGGGTGAATTACCGTTGATGACTGAAACTGGAACGTTTATTATCAATGGTGCAGAGCGTGTAATTGTATCTCAATTAGTACGTTCGCCTTCTGTATATTTTACAGAAGATGACAAACTTAAAGTTAAAAATATCCCAAATGCCTATAAAACAACTGTTATTCCTAACAGAGGAGCTTGGTTGGAATTTGAAAAAGATATTAAAGGATTAGTTTACGCTCGTATCGATAGAACTAGAAAAATTCCTTTAACAACGCTTATTAGAGCGTTAGGTTTTGAATCTGATGAATCAATTATTAAATTATTCGGTGAAGATGCAGAACTATTAAATACATTAGAAAAAGATGAAAACTTAGACACAGGAACTGCGTTAAAAGTAATTTATGATAAATTACGTCCTGGTGAACCAGCTAACGTAGAAACTGCTAAAGCTACTTTACACGGAAGATTCTTCGATCCAAGAAGATATGACCTAGCTAAAGTAGGACGTTACAAATTAAATAACAAACTTCACGTTGGTGAACGCCTAGAAAATCAAATTTTAGTTGAGCCAATCGTTGATACAGAAACAGGAGAAATCTTAGTAGAAAAAGGTACTAAGTTAACACGAGAAATCATTGATGGAATTTATGAAGAATTAGGAACTACAGCTAACGTAGTTGAATTCGATATGAATGAAAGTCTTGATGGAAGTGATAGCCTTAAATTACAATTATTCAAAGTTGTAAATCAAGTTAAAGTAGGTAATGACTTCGATATCGATGAATTAACTGATGATCAAGTATTACATGTAATTGGTAATGGAGCACCTAATAAAGATGTTCTTACATTAACAATTTCTGATATCGTAGCAAGTATTAACTACTACCTATTATTAATTAAAAACCGTAGAAATAACGATGGATTTGAATTTGAATTAATCGGTCGTGTAGATGATATTGACCACCTTGGTAACCGTCGTCTACGTTGTATTGGTGAATTATTACAAAACCAAATTCGTGTAGGTATTTCTCGTATGGAGCGTGTTGTACGTGAACGTATGAGTATCCAAGATACTAATGAAATCACGCCACAACAACTTATTAACGTAAGACCAGTTACAGCAATTATTAAAGAGTTCTTCGGAAGTTCACAACTTTCACAATTCATGGACCAAGTAAACCCACTAAGTGAGCTTACTCACAAACGTCGTTTATCTGCACTTGGACCTGGTGGTTTAACAAGAGAACGTGCAGGGATGGAAGTTCGTGACGTTCACTATTCACACTATGGTCGTATGTGTCCGATTGAAACACCAGAGGGACCAAACATCGGTCTTATTAACTCACTTTCATCATTTGCCCGTATAAATGAGTTTGGATTCATTATGACTCCATACAGAAAAGTTGAGTTTGATGCGAAAGGACGTCCATACGTAACTGAAAATGTACAATACTTAACTGCTGATCAAGAAGATAAATACGTAGTAGCGCAATCAACTGCGAATGTTGATGAAAAAGGTTACTTCGTTGATGATGAAGTAGTATGTCGTTTTAGAGGAGATAATACAGTTAAACCTCGTGAAATGATGAACTTCATGGACGTATCACCTAAGCAAGTAGTATCTGCTGCCACTGCATGTATTCCGTTCTTAGAGAATGACGACTCTAACCGTGCACTTATGGGAGCGAACATGCAACGTCAAGCAGTACCTCTAATGATTACAGAAGCGCCATTCGTTGGTACTGGTATGGAGCACCTTGCAGCACGTGACTCAGGAGCGGCTGTTATCGCTAAATATCCAGGTATCGTAGAATACGTAGACGGAGCGAAAATTAAAGTACGTCGAATTGAAACTCTAGAAGGTAAAGAGATTAAAGGTGACTTAGATACATATGTAATTCATAAATTCGTACGTTCTAACCACTCTACAGCTTATAACCAAAAACCAATCGTTAAAGTTGGAGATAGAGTAGAACCTAAAGATATCCTTGCGGATGGTCCATCAATGGATAAAGGAGAGTTAGCTTTAGGTAAAAACCTTGTAGTAGCATTCGTTAACTGGGATGGTTATAACTATGAGGATGCTGTTATCATGAGTGAGCGTCTTGTAAAAGATGATGTTTATACTTCTATTCACGTAGAAGAATACGAAACTGATGCTCGTGATACTAAACTAGGGCCTGAAGAAATTACTCGTGAAATTCCTAACGTAGGTGAAAATGCACTTAGAAACTTAGATGCACGAGGAATTATTAGAATCGGGGCTGAAGTTAAAGATGGAGATATCTTAGTAGGTAAAGTTACACCGAAAGGATTAACTGAACAAACTCCAGAAGAAAAATTATTATATGCTATCTTTGGAGCTAAATCTAAAGAAGTACGTGATACATCATTACGTGTACCTCACGGTGCAGATGGAGTAGTTGCTGATGTTAAAATCTTTAAACGTGAAGATGGTGCAGAATTACCTAACGGTGTAAATGAACTTGTACGTGTATTCATCGTACAAAAACGTAAAATCCGCGTAGGGGATAAAATGGCCGGTCGTCACGGTAATAAAGGGGTTATCTCAAATATCTTACCAGAAGAAGATATGCCTTACCTACCAGACGGTACACCAGTTGACGTAATGTTAAACCCACTTGGGGTTCCATCTCGTATGAACATCGGACAAGTATTAGAGCTACACTTAGGTATGGCTGCTAAACAATTAGGAATCCACGTTGCTACACCAGTATTCGATGGAGCTACTGATGAAGATGTTTGGTCTACAGTTGCTGAGGCTGGAATGGCTAAAGATGCTAAAACAGTTCTTTATGATGGACGTACAGGTGAACCATTCGATAGCCGTGTATCTGTAGGGGTAATGTATATGATTAAACTTGCACACATGGTTGATGATAAACTTCATGCACGTTCAATTGGACCATACTCATTAGTAACTCAACAACCACTTGGAGGTAAAGCTCAGTTCGGTGGACAAAGATTTGGTGAGATGGAGGTATGGGCACTTGAAGCTTATGGTGCTGCATATACTCTTCAAGAAATCTTGACATACAAATCAGATGATACTAATGGTCGTGTTAAAACTTACGAAGCTATCGTTAAAGGTGAAAACATTCCACGTCCAGGTGTACCTGAATCATTCCGAGTGCTTATGAAAGAACTTCAAGCTTTAGGTATGGACTTTAGAGTAATGGATAATGAAGATAACGAAGTAGATATGGGTGATATCGATTTAGGAGATACAATTGACTTCCACGAATCACATAACCATGATCACAACGAAGAAAATTCAGAAGAAGCTAAAGAAACAAAAGAAGCTTCTGAACAAAGTACTGAAGAAGGATATCAAGGTTTAGCAAACTTACTTCTATCTGATACAGATGAATATGAAGATGTAGAAGAAGAAGCTGAAGAAGAAACTTCAGGATATCAAGCTTTAGCAAGTCTTTTAATGTCAGATACAGATGAGTATGAAGATGTAGAAGACGATACAGATGAAGAATAATAAAAATTTGACAATCAATCACAAAGAACTATTCAAGGCATTTATACAAAAAAATAAAGGAGGTATGCTCCTTGATAGACGTAAATAATTTTGCATATATGAAAATTAGTTTAGCTTCTCCTGAAAAAATCAGAAGTTGGTCTTATGGAGAGGTTAAAAAACCTGAAACTATTAACTATAGAACTTTAAAACCAGAAAATGATGGACTATTCTGTGAAAGAATCTTTGGTCCAACTAAAGACTGGGAATGTGCTTGTGGAAAGTACAAACGAGTAAGATATAAAAACATAAAATGTGATAAATGTGGAGTTGACGTAACTTTAGCTAAAGTTCGTCGTGAAAGAATGGGGCACTTAGAATTAGCTGCCCCAGTCAGCCACATTTGGTATTTCAAAGGTATTCCAAGTAGAATGGGTCTTCTACTTGACCTTAGTCCAAGACAATTAGAAGAAGTAATTTACTTTGCTTCTTATATTGTTATCGATCCAGGTGAAACTGACTTCATGAAAAAACAAATCGTTTCTGAACGTGAAGTACGTGAAGCACGTAGCACATTTGGAGCAAACTCTTTCGTAGCTAAAATGGGTGCTGAAGCTATTCGTGACCTTTTAGCTGAGTTAGACATTGAAAAAGAACTTAAAGACCTTAAAAATGAACTTAAAGAATTAAGTGAAAGTAACTATAAATCAGGTCAAAAAGTTGTAAAAATTATCAAACGTGTTGAAGTATTCGAAGCGTTTAAACACTCTGGAAATAAACCAGAATGGATGATTATGACTGTATTACCAGTTATCCCACCAGAATTAAGACCAATGGTTCAATTAGATGGTGGACGTTTTGCAACAAGTGACTTAAACGATTTATACAGACGTGTAATTAACCGTAACAACCGTCTGAAAAAGCTTATCGAACTTAAAGCACCAGGGCTAATCGTACAAAACGAAAAACGTATGTTACAAGAAGCAGTTGATGCATTAATCGATAACGGACGTCGTGGCCGTCCTGTAACAGGTCCAGGTAACAGAACATTAAAATCATTATCTAATATGTTAAAAGGTAAACACGGTCGTTTCCGTCAAAACTTATTAGGTAAACGTGTTGACTATTCTGGACGTTCAGTAATCGTAGTTGGTCCAAACCTAAAAATGTACCAATGTGGATTACCTAAAGAAATGGCTCTTGAATTATTCAAACCATTTGTTATGCGTGAATTAGTTAAACGTGAATTAGCTAATAACATTAAAAATGCTAAAAACCAAATCGAAAGAATGGAAGATCATGTTTGGGATATCTTAGAAGATATTATTCGTGAGCACCCAGTATTACTTAACCGTGCCCCGACTCTTCACAGACTTGGTATCCAAGCATTCGAACCAATCTTAGTTGAAGGCCGTGCTATTCGACTTCACCCTCTTGTAACAACAGCATTTAACGCCGACTTCGATGGTGACCAAATGGCCGTTCACGTTCCTTTATCAAAAGAAGCTCAAGCAGAAGCACGTATGCTAATGTTAGCTGCACAAAACATCCTTAACCCTAAAGATGGTAAACCAGTAGTTACACCGTCTCAGGATATGGTATTAGGTAACTACTACCTAACACTAGAAAGACCTGGAGCAGTAGGGGAAGGTATGATTTTCAAAGATGCTGATGAAGCAAGAATTGCATACCAAAATGGATATATTCACCTTCACACTCGTGTAGGTATTGCAGCTAAATCTTTTGAAAACCCAACGTTTACAGAAGAACAAAACAAAAAATTACTTGTTACTACAATTGGTAAAGTAATTTTCAACGATATATTACCAGAAGGATTCCCATTCTTAAATGAACCTACTAAGGAAAACTTAGAAACAGCGACTCCTGATAAATATTTCGTAGCACCATCTGACTTAACAGAAGGTGGATTAAAAGCTTATATAGCTGAACAAGAACCAGCGACACCATTTAAAAAAGGATTCTTATCAAAAATCATTTCTGAAATCTTCAATAGATTCCACATCACAGAAACATCTATGATGTTAGACAGAATGAAAGACTTAGGATTCAAATACTCTTCAAGAGCTGGTATTACAGTTGGGGTAAGTGACGTATTCGTCCTACCTAACAAATATGAAATCTTAGCAGACTCACAAGCTAATGTTGATAAGATTACAACATTATATAGACGTGGTCTATTAACAGAAGAAGAAAGATATCAAAACGTTATTGCTCAATGGGCAAAAGCAAAAGATATTATCCAAGATCAACTTATGGACTCTCTTCCAGCTACTAACCCAATTTATATGATGAGTGACTCTGGAGCCCGTGGTAACGCGTCAAACTTTACTCAGTTAGCCGGAATGCGTGGTCTGATGGCTTCTCCATCAGGACGTATTATGGAGATGCCAGTACGTTCATCATTTAAAGAAGGATTAACAGTATTAGAGTTCTTCATTTCCTCTCACGGTGCGCGTAAAGGTCTTGCCGATACAGCCCTTAAAACAGCCGATTCAGGTTACTTAACTCGTCGTCTTGTTGACGTTGCACAAGATGTTATCGTTCGCGAAAACGACTGTGGTACATCTCGTGGATTAAGAGTTGCAGCACTTAAAAATGGAACAGATGAAATCGAAAGCTTACAAGAACGTCTTGAAGGTAGATACAGTAAAGAAACTGTTGTTCACCCAGAGACTGGAAAAGTTATCGTTGAAGATGGTCAATTAATTACATTAGATACAGCTAAAGAAATTGAAGCAGCTGGAATCGAAAGTGTTGTTATTAGATCAGCATTTACATGTAACTCACGTCACGGTGTTTGTGAGAAATGTTACGGTAAAAACTTAGCAACAGGTGAAAAAGTAGAAGTTGGGGAAGCAGTTGGTACAATTGCCGCTCAATCTATCGGAGAACCTGGTACACAGCTTACAATGCGTACGTTCCACACAGGTGGGGTTGCCGGTGCCGATATCACACAAGGTTTACCTCGTATTCAAGAGTTATTTGAAGCACGTAATCCTAAAGGTAAGGCATTAATCTCAGAAGTTGATGGAACAGTTACAAAAGTAGAAATCGATAATAACCACGTACGTAGAATTTACGTATTAAGTGAAATCGGTGAAGAAAGAGAATATCAAGACTATGGTGCAAGCCGTATGTTAGTTAAAGAAGATGATAAAGTTAAACGTGGTCAAGCTTTAACAGAAGGTTCTATTGAACCAAAAGAATTGCTATCAATTGCAGGGTTAGAAGCTGTTCAAAGCTATCTATTAACTGAGGTACAAAAAGTTTACCGTATGCAAGGGGTAGAAATCAGTGATAAACACGTTGAGGTTATGGTACGTCAAATGTTAAGAAAAGTACGTGTAATCAATGCTGGAGATACTGATTTACTTCCAGGTTCATTAGTTGATATTCACAAATTTACAGATGAAAACAAAAAAATTCTTGAAGCAAGAGGTAATATGGCGACAGCTAAACCTGTTATCCTAGGTATCACTAAAGCTTCATTAGAAACAGAAAGTTTCTTATCTGCAGCCTCATTCCAAGAAACAACTCGTGTTCTTACAGATGCAGCTGTTAAAGGAAAAGTTGATAAACTTATGGGACTTAAAGAGAACGTTATTATTGGTAAGCTAATTCCAGCAGGAACAGGAATGCCAAGATACAATGATGTTGATATTAAAGCAGAAAAATCATTAGAAACTGAAGTTAATAATGAATTAAGTAGACCAATTGAAGAAGAATTACACGAAGAATTAGGTTCTATTTAATAAAAAATAGATAAAAGTTAATAGGAATATAAAAAAAATATTATATTCCTATTGACAAATCTAGAAAAAATATGTAAAATAAATAATGTTGAATACAAAAGTAGAAGCACCCGTTTCTCACCTGCCAATTTTGATTGTACAGGTTAATGTAGATGAAATGTAGAATTTTATGCTGGGTGTTTTGCACTCAGTTTTTTTTTAATGCTTTTAGTATTTAATGAATTTATAAATAGGAGGTGCTGATCATTAGTAAAGATACTGCACAAGTAAATGAAGGTATTAAAGCGAAAGAGTTTCTTTTAATTAGCCAAAATGGAGAACAATTAGGAGTTAAAACTAAGGCAGAAGCTATGCAAATTGCAGAGCGTATGAACCTAGATGTTGTTCTAGTAGCTCCAAATGCTAAAACACCAGTTGCAAAAATTATGAACTACGGTAAGTTCAAATTTGAACAACAGAAGAAAGAAAAAGAAGCACGTAAGAAACAAAAAATCGTAACAACAAAAGAGATAAGATTATCTCCAACAATTGAAAAGCACGATTTTGAAACTAAGTTGAAAAATGCACGTAAATTCTTAGCAAAAGAAGACAAAGTTAAAGTTTCTATTCGTTTTAAAGGGAGAGCAATCACCCACAAAGAAATTGGACAGAAAGTTTTAGAAAACTTTTCTAACGAAGCTAGCGATATAGCTACTGTCGAACAAAAACCTAAAATGGAAGGTCGCAGTATGTTCTTAGTTCTAGCACCAAAAAAAGAGAAATAAAGGTTTAATATAGGAGGAATTTGATAATGCCAAAAATGAAATCTCACCGTGGTTTAGCAAAACGTGTGAAAAAAACAGCTAGCGGTAAATTAAAACGTAGCCGTGCTTATACTTCTCACTGGTTTTCAAGAAAAACTACTAAACAAAAACGTCACTTACGTAAAGCTTCATTAGTATCTCGTGGTGATTACAAACGTATTAGAACTTTATTAGTTAAATAATATTAAAGAAGATTAATTATAGCGTAAATACTTATTTAAGTTATACATAAGGAGGAATTAGATATGCCACGTGTTAAAGGTGGAACTGTGACTCGTCGTCGCCGTAAAAAAGTTTTAAAACTAGCTAAAGGATATTTTGGTTCAAAACATACATTATTCAAAGTTGCTAAGCAACAAGTAATGAAATCAGGAATGTATGCTTTCAGAGACCGTCGTCAAACAAAACGTAACTTCAGAAGATTATGGATCGTTCGTATTAATGCAGCTGCAAGATTAAACGGATTATCTTACAGCCGTCTAATGAACGGACTTAAAGTTGCTGGAATCGATATTAACAGAAAAATGTTATCAGAAATCGCTATCCACGACGCAGCTGGATTCGCAAGTATTTGTGAACAAGCTAAAGCAGCTTTAGCTAAATAATAAAAATTAATTAAAAGGTTACTTACATAATTTTGTAAGTAACCTTTTTTCTTAGGATAAATTTAAGATATAATGAAACTCAAGTTAAGAAAATAATTCTTATCTTGAGTTTTTGTCATATTTATTAGTTAGTAGACTATTTTTCTTGGATTCTTTAATCTATGAAGCTTATCTTTAGCTATTTCATTATATATTTCTTCATTTCTTTTTTCATATAACAGTGTAGCCCATGTATACCAAAGTAAATCACAAAATTTTAAGAAGACTTTTAATTTATTATAATTACATTCTTCATCAGTAAAATATGATTTTAAGAACGTTATTGTTTCTTCATAGCTTAAATCATTTTCAGAGATGAAACTTGCAATATCAAAGTAGTAATCATTATATCCAGCATATTCAAAATCGATTAAGTATAAAGCATCTTTAGAGAATAGGAAATTACCTTCTACTAAATCGTTATGGCATAGTCTATCAGCTTTGTATAGTATTTTGAATTCATCTATTATATACATATAATCGTCTAATCCGTAAGGCAATTCATCGATTTGATTATAGTAACTATTAAATTGATCTATAGGATTAAAAGTATTTTCAGCTTGGAATTTTTTTGAATGAAACTCTTTTAAAAGTTTTCCTATTCTTACAATATTTGATAAACTTCTTTGTGAAATAAAAGTTTTAGGATTTGTTTGGAACACAGTTATTAAATTATTGTTGTTAATATAGACTGGTTTTAAAAAATAGGGTTCATTTGATAATAACATTAGTGCCTCTTTTTCATTTTCTTTATTAACTATTTTTGTTGAATCTTTCGATGTTCTATAGAAGTATTTATTTTTATCAGTAGTAACAATATAATTATTATTAGTAACTCCATAGCTTGTTTCTTCGATAGAATACACTTTTTCATTTAGTATTTTTTCCAATTTCTCTATGCTGTACATAAAATACCCCTCCTTTATTTCAGAAATTTAATATACTTTTCACTTTTATTATACAATATAGGTAATAAATATGAAAGAAAAACGATTTCAATATATTCATTAAGAAAAATAAATTTTTGTATTAAAATACTATTTATTTTATAATAACTTTCAAAAAATAGTAATTTATAATCATAAATTTTTATGATGTTTTTTATGTGAACTATTATAGTTTCTAAACTGTGAGAATAGCTGATATATATAGTTAATTTTGAATTACATAATAATAAAATAAATGGAGTATTGTTGAAAAAAACGTAGAAATTTGGTATAATTAAAGTATATAAAATATATTTATATACATAGAGTTTCATTTTTAAATACTTAGGAGGTGTAAAATGAAAGAAGTTTTTATTAATAGTGAATATATCACATTAGCACAATTTTTAAAGTTAGAAGGTTTCATAGGTTCTGGAGGAGAGGCTAAGTACTTTTTACAAGATGTAGAAGTTGAGTTAAACGGAGAACTAGAAAATAGACGAGGGAAAAAGTTATATTCAAACGATATTATTAAATTAGAAGGAAATGAATTCATAATTATTAATGAGAATTAAGAGTTTAAAATTACTGTACTTTCGAAATTATTTATCAATGAATATAGATGTACATCCCTCGCTTAATGTTTTAGTAGGAAACAATGCGAATGGAAAAACTAATATTATAGAATCTATTTTTTGTTTAGCGCTTGGACGCAGTTACCGAACAAAAAGTGATAGTGAATGCATAATGTTTGGCGAAACTGCCACTGCGATGTCATGTGTAGTTAATAAAAATGACAAGAATCTCGATATTATGTTAGGTATAAGTAATAAAGGAAAAAGTGCTAAAATTGCAGGAGTAAAGAAGACTAAACTAACAGATTTTGTAGGAGAGCTTAATGTAGTATTATTTTCTCCAGAAGATTTACAATTAGTAAAAGGATCTCCGTCACTTAGAAGAGAGTTTATAAACAGAGAATTTTATCAGTTCTCACGTATTTATCATAAGTATTATTTAATGTACCAACATTTATTAAAGCAGAGAAATTCTTATTTAAAAGATATGAGGAAAAATCCAAAGGATGAGATGTCTCTTGCGTATTTAGAGACGCTTACTTCTCAATTAGCTAAAGTGGCTATATATATAACAAAAGAAAGAGTATCGTTTGTTCAAGATATTTCAGAATTGACCTATAAAAATATGATGAATATATCTAATGGTCAAGAATCACTAAAAATCAGATACAAAAGTTCAGTTCTAGAATCCTTAAATATAGCTGATATAACAGATGAAGGATTTACTGAAGAGAATTTAACTAAAGTTATGATGAAAAAATTCTTTGATGATATAATGCGCGGTAGTACTAAAATAGGACCGCATCAAGATGACCTTGAATTCTATATAAATGATCTTGATGCAAAAATGTATGCATCACAAGGACAACAACGAAGCATCGTATTATCACTTAAATTAGCTGAGATAAATTATCTAAAATCGAAAACAGGTACTTATCCAGTTTTACTTTTAGATGATGTACTAAGTGAATTAGATAAAAATAGACAACTAAAATTATTAGATGCAATTAATGAAAATGTACAAACATTCATTACAACACCTTCGATATCAGATATTAAAGAAGATTTATTAAAAAAAGCTAAAGTTTTCAAAATAGAAAATGGAAATATTAGTGAATTAATCTAGAAAATTTATTTTATAAATTTACTAAAATGAAAGGAAAAATCATGGTAGAAAAAAAACAAATACAAGAATATAATGCCGATCAGATTCAGGTTCTTGAAGGACTTGAAGCCGTTAGGGTAAGACCAGGTATGTATATCGGTTCTACATCTAGTAAAGGTCTACACCACCTTGTTTGGGAAATTGTAGATAACTCTATAGATGAAGCCTTAGCCGGATATTGTGACACAATAACAGTTGCAATTGAAAAAGGAAATTGGATAAGAGTAGAAGATAATGGACGTGGTATTCCAGTAGATATTCAAGAACAAACTGGAAAACCAGCGCTTGAAGTAATTCTTACAGTACTTCACGCCGGAGGTAAATTCGGTGGAGGCGGATATAAAGTATCAGGTGGTCTTCACGGGGTAGGTGCCAGTGTAGTAAATGCTTTATCTACGAATCTAGAAGCTTCAGTTCATCGTGATGGGAAAATCCATACAATGAAGTTTGAACGAGGAGATGTAGTTCAAGGAATTACAGTAGTAGGAAATACTGATAGAACTGGAACGACTATTCGTTTTAAAGCAGATCCAGAAATTTTCCAAGAAACAACAGTATATGATTACGATATTTTAAGAACACGTATTAGAGAACTTGCTTTCTTAAATAAAGGTATAACAATTATACTTAAAGATGAAAGAGAAGGACAAGAAAAAGAAGAGACTTTCTACTATGAAGGTGGATTATTAGAATATGTAGAAATGTTAAATGAAAATAAAGATGCTTTACACGAAGCAATTTATGTGCATGGTGAGATGGATGGAAAAGAAGTTGAAATCTCAATGCAATATAACACAGGATATTCTAGCAATGTATTAAGTTATGCTAATAACATTAATACACATGAGGGTGGAACTCACGAAAGTGGATTTAAAACAGCACTTACAAGAATCATCAACTCGTATGGTAAAAAGAATAAACTTATTAAAGACAAAGAGTCATTAACAGGTGATGACGTTCGTGAAGGACTTGTTGCGATTATCTCAATTAAACACCCAAATCCACAGTTCGAAGGACAAACAAAAACTAAACTAGGTAACTCAGAGATGAGTACAATTACTAATAAGTTATTCTCTGAAGAATTAGATAGATTCTTACTAGAAAATCCAAAAATAGCAAAAATAATAGTTGAAAAAGGACTTCAAGCATCACGTGCTAGAATTGCAGCTAAAAAAGCTCGTGAATCTACACGTCGTAAAAATGCTTTAGAATTTACAAACCTTCCTGGGAAACTAGCTGACTGTTCGAGTAAAGATGCAGCTGAATGTGAACTATTCCTAGTCGAAGGGGACTCTGCGGGAGGAAGTGCAAAACTTGGACGTAATAGTAAATTCCAAGCCATTTTACCATTAAAAGGTAAAATTCTGAACGTAGAGAAAGTAAGAATAGATAAAGTATTAGCTAATGACGAAGTACGTTCATTAATTACAGCTATTGGTATGGGAATTGGAGAAACATTAAATATTGATAAACTTCGTTATCATAAAATTGTTATCATGACCGATGCCGATGTCGATGGAAGTCACATTAGAACATTATTATTAACATTCTTCTTCAGATATATGAGAGAACTTATCGATGAAGGATATGTATATATCGCTAGACCACCTCTATATGGTCTAAAAGTAGGTAAAAAAGAATTCTACTGTCATACAGAAGAAGAGCTTAAACAAAATATTGAAGAACATGCTGGAGATAAGAAGTACACTGTTCAACGATACAAAGGTCTTGGAGAGATGAATGCAGAAGAACTATGGGATACTACAATGGATCCAGAACATCGTTTAATGTATCAAGTAAGTATTGATGATGCTCAAAGAGCGGATGCAGCATTTGATACGTTAATGGGTGAAAAAGTAGAACCAAGACGTAAATTCATCGAAGATAATGCTCTAAATGTTATAAACTTAGACATTTAGAAAGAAAGGATAGAACATGGAAGATAATAAAAATAATATTACCTTAAGAAACATAACGACTGAAATTGAAAATTCATTCTTAGATTATTCAATGAGTGTTATTGTATCACGTGCCTTACCAGATGTACGTGACGGGTTAAAACCAGTTCATAGAAGGATACTTTATGCTTTTAATGACTTAGGGTTAACATATGATAAACCTTACAAAAAAAGTGCCTTTGTTGTAGGGGAAGTAATGGCGAAGTATCACCCACACGGTGACTCTGCAACATACGGTACAATTGTACGTTTAGCGCAAGATTTCAACAGTAGATATCCTTTAGTAGATGGACAAGGGAACTTTGGTTCTATCGATGGAGATGGAGCTGCTGCGATGCGTTATACAGAAGCAAGAATGAGTAAAATTGCTTCTGAACTACTTCGTGATATTAACAAAGATACAGTTGATATGCAAGATAACTATGATGGTACTAAACAAGAACCAAAAGTATTACCAGCAAGGATACCTAACTTATTAGTTAACGGAAGTAGTGGTATTGCAGTTGGTATGGCGACTAACATTCCGCCACACAACTTAGGCGAAGTTATCGATGGAGTAATCGCATTAGCAGATAACTCTGAAATAACTATTGCTGAACTTATGTCTAAGATAAAAGGACCAGACTTCCCAACAGGCTCATTCTTATTAGGTCGTAGTGGAATAGTTAAAGCCTACACAACAGGACGTGGTTCTGTAATAATGCGTGGTAAAACTGAAATTGAACAAATGAAAAATGGTAAAGAAAGAATTGTTATTACAGAAATTCCTTACCAAGTAAACAAAGCTAAATTAGTAGAAAAAATTGCTGAATTAGCTCGTGATAAAAAAATAGAAGGTGTTACAGACCTTCGTGATGAAAGTAACCTAAAAGGTATAAGAATTGTAATAGAATTACGTCGTGATGTTAATAGTAACGTAATTTTAAATAATTTATACAAATTAACGCCATTACAAAGTTCATTTGGTGTTAACATGATTGCTCTTGTAAATGGAGTACCTAAGTTATTAAATCTTAAAGAAGTACTTTACTACTATCTAGAACACCAAAAAGAAGTAGTAGTTAGAAGAACTAAATTCGATCTTAAAAAAGCTCAGGCGCGTGCTCACATATTAGAAGGTTTAAGAATTGCTTTAGACAATATAGATAGAATTATTAGCTTAATTCGTGGATCACAAACTGCTGAAGAAGCAAAAGCTGGCTTAATAGATCAATTCGGATTAACTGAAATTCAAGCTCAAGCTATCCTAGATATGCGTCTTCAAAGACTTACAGGTTTAGAACGCGATAAGATTGAAGAAGAGTACAGCAAACTTATGGAACTTATCGCTGATTTAGAAGATATTCTAGCTAAACCAGAGCGTGTAATTCAAATAGTTAAAGATGAATTATTAGAAGTTAAAGAAAAATTCGGAGATAAACGTCGTAGTGTAATTATCGAAGGACAAGTAGATCAAATCGAAAATGAAGATTTAATCGAAAAAGAACAAATTATAATTACTCTATCCCATAACCAATACATTAAACGTCTTGCTGCAAGTACTTATAAATCTCAAGGTCGTGGTGGACGCGGAGTAAATGGTATGACTACAAACGATGAGGATAATGTAGCTTATATGCTAAGTTGTTCAACTCACGATCATATTCTATTCTTTACAGATAAAGGTAAGGTTTATACTCTTAAAGGTTATGAAATTAACCAAATGAGTAGACAATCTAAAGGAATACCTATCATTAACTTATTAGAAATTGAAAAAGAAGAGAAAGTAAACTCTATTATTGCAATATCTGATCTTCAAGAAGAAGGAACAAGCTTAATCTTCTCAACTAAATATGGTATCATTAAGAAATCTAAATTAGGAGATTACGCAAGTATCCTTAAGAAAGGTAAGATTGCTCTTAAACTTGATGAAGACGACTCACTAATTGATGTTCAAAGAATTACTGATGATCAAGATATTATGATTGTTACAGCAAATGGACAAGCAATTAGAATTAATGCTGAAAAAGTCCGTACAATGGGACGTGTAAGTCGTGGTGTTAAAGGTATTACACTTTCTCCAGATGACTATGTAGTAGGTATGGAAGTTGTTGATGAGTCTAAGAAAATTTTAACAGTAACAGAAAATGGTATTGGTAAAATTTCTAAATCTACGGAATTCAATGTAATTAACCGTGGCGGAAAAGGTGTTAAAGTAGCGAAAGTTACTAAGAAAACAGGTAAGATTGTAGCGGTTAAATCAATCGCAGGAAACGAAGATTTAATGATTATGACTGATCAAGGAATTATTATTAGAATAGACGTTTCAACAATTAGCACACTTGGAAGAACAGCGACAGGTGTTAAAGTAATTAATCTTGTTGATGATCAAAAAGTAGCAACTGTTACATTAGCAGCGAAAGAAGAAATCTACGAAGAAGAATAATAAAATATAAATCGAGGAAATTATTGAAAGTAAGATTGATAAAATTTCACTTTCAAATTCCTCGATTTTTTATGTATAGAAATTAAAAACTACCAATTTAATCTTCTAGTTATTAGAATGATAAATCATGTGAATATTAGAATATTATTAGAATTTTTAGATATAGTATAAAATATTATTTGATAAAACAAAATAGGAACAATAAAATTAAAAAAACAAAAAAAGTTAGTAAAATGCATGAGAAAATGAAAAAAATTCTCAAAATTCATTGTGTTATTTCTAAAAAAGTTTTATAATGGAATATGTAGTTAAAACTGATAAAATAAACTTTATTAGTAAAAATCTTATCAAGGAGTAACTAGATGCAAAAAACAAGACTAGAAAGCAATGTAAATGAAAATATTATCCAAGAGGAGATTCAGATTCTTACTGAAATGTTATTGAAAGCAACTCAAAAATTAATTTCAGAAGAAACTTTTCAAAAGATAGTAGAATTGAAATCATTAGCAGATCAGAAAAATTATGAAAAATTAAATCTTATTATTAAAGACTTAACACAAGAGGAAATGGAAATTGTTGCTAACTTCTTCTCAGTTTTACCTCTTTTAATTAATATTGCCGAAGATGTTGACTTAGCTTATGAGGTAAACTATAAAAATAACTCTGGTGAGTCTTACATAGGTAAGTTATCTGATTCAATAAAAAATATTAAAGATAAAAATATTTTAGATAATATTAATGTTGTACCAGTATTAACAGCACACCCTACACAGGTTCAACGCAAAACAATTCTTGATTTAACTGAAAAATTACACTCATTATTAAGAAAACATAGAGATGTGAAAAATGGTTTAATTAATGAAAGAAAATGGAGAAATTCAATCCAAAAACATATCGAAATATTAATACAAAGTGATATTATTCGTGAGAAAAAACTAAAAGTAGCAAATGAGATTACAAACGTATTAGAGTATTATAATTTATCTTTCATAAAAGCAATTGGAAAACTAATGACTGAGTATAAGCTGTTATTAGAAGAAAATAATATTGATTTAAAAAATGAAACACCGATAACTATGGGAATGTGGATTGGTGGAGACCGTGATGGTAACCCGTTTGTAACAGCTGAAACACTGAATTTATCAGCGATGAAACAGTGTGAACTTATATCTAATTATTATTTAGATAAATTAGAAAGTTTATATAGAACATTCTCAATGTCGACTCAATATATTCAAGAAAGCAAAGAATTAGAAGAATTAGCTAATCGTTCTAATGATTCATCAGTATATAGAGAAAAAGAACCATATAGAAGAGCAATATTTTATATTAAAGAAAAACTTGAAAATACTAAAGAATTCTTACTTAATGATAAGGAAATTGGAGAAAAGTACTTAACATCATTAGAATTTATTAATGATTTAGAAGTAATAAAAACATCTTTATTAGAAAATAAAGGTGAAATATTAATCACTGGAGAATTTGAGGAATTACTAAATGTTGTGAAAATCTTTGGATTCTATTTAGCAAGTATAGATATGCGTCAAGATTCAAGTGTCTATGAAGCTTCTGTAGCAGAATTACTAAGAAGTGCTAATATTGAAAAAGACTATAGTTCTTTAAGTGAAGATGAAAAATGTAAATTGTTATTAAAACAATTAGAAGAAGATCCACGTCCTCTAAGTATTAATGATGAAGATAAACAATCAGAAGAATTAAGAAAAGAGCTTGCTATTTTTAGAACAGCTAGAAAATTAAAAGATAAACTTGGAGACAATGTTATTAAACAAAACATTATATCTCATACGACTAGTGTGTCAGATTTATTAGAACTAGCGATTATGCTTAAAGAAGTTGGATTAGTAGGTAGTGATTTTGCTAGGTTACAACTCGTACCATTATTTGAAACAATTGAAGACTTAGAAAATTCATATGAAGTTATGGATAAATACTTAAGCTTAGATATAGTGAAAAAATGGGTGAGTGATAATGGTCGATACCAAGAAATAATGTTAGGATATTCAGATAGTAACAAAGATGGTGGATATTTATCATCAGGATGGTCTTTATATAAAGCTCAACAAGAACTTTCTTCGCTTGGTGAGAAACACAATATCAAAGTTACATTCTTCCACGGTCGTGGTGGTACTGTAGGTCGAGGTGGAGGACCAAGTTATGATGCGATTATTTCACAACCACTAGGAAGTGTTCAAGATAGGATCCGACTTACGGAACAAGGGGAAATTATAGCTGCTAAGTATGGAAATAGTGATGCTGCTTATTATAATCTAGAAGCATTATTCTCTGCTGTAATTCAAAGAATGAATGCCGATAAAGTGAATACTGACATTAGAGATATTCCAGAAATTCAAATCATTATGGATGAAATCGTTGATGATAGTTATAGTAAATACCGTGAGTTAGTGTTTGAAAATCCAAACTTCTACAATTATTTCTTTGAGGCAACCCCAATTAAAGAAATATCAAGTTTAAATATAGGTTCTCGTCCAGCATCACGTAAGAAAATTACGGATATCGGTGGCTTAAGGGCTATTCCTTGGGTATTTTCATGGTCACAAAGTAGAATTATGCTTCCAGGTTGGTATGGAGTAGGAACAGCATTCTCTAATTTTATCAATAAAGACAAAGCAAATATTGAAAAGCTACGTTCTATGTATAAACAATGGCCATTCTTTACATCATTATTATCAAATGTAGATATGGTTATGTCAAAATCAGATATGGATATTGCAAAAGAATATGCAAATCTATGTAATAATGAAGAAACTAAAAATGTATACGAAGAAATTCTAAGAGAGTGGAACTTGACTAAACAAGTAGTACTAGAAATTTCAGAACACAAAGAGTTCTTAGAAGATAATACATATTTAACTCGAAGTTTAGAAAATAGGTTACAATACTTTAATACTCTAAACTTACTACAAGTGGAATTGATTAAACGTGCAAGAGAAGGTAAATTGCCAGAATCTCAAATTAATACAATTCACATAACAATTAACGGAGTTGCTACTGGACTTAGAAACTCAGGATAATATAAAAATGACACTAAGATTGAATCAGTCTTAGTGTCTATTTTTACGGCTTCCTAATCATTTATAATTCTGAAAAATACCTAAATGAAGATACAAAAAGAATAGGAAGTTGCTCAAAAATCGTGATTTCGAAGAAATGATATGTACCCCCTTTTACTGGACAAACCAGTGAAAGGGGTATTTTTATGCGTTATAGTTTTGAATTTAAAGTAAAATGTGTTGAGATGTATGAAAGAGGGGAATATCCAGAAACACCGAACGGAATAACCACTAGAAAATTTAAAGATACTATTAGAAAATGGAAAAGAATGGTTGATTCGTTAGGAGTAAGTGTCTTGCGACATAAAACAAAAAATAAGAAGTGGAATCCAGAAGAAAAACTAGTATTAGTTTCTAAAATTTTAGCTGGTTATTCATATAATTCCGTTGCACTAGACAATGGAATTAACTATAGGACACTGTATAAATGGGTTCAAAAATATAAGGAAAAAGGTTATAATGGACTTGTAGATGAAAAGAAAGAAAGACCAAGAAAGGTACCTATCATGAAAGAAAACAGTAGTCCTAAACCATTAAAAGAATCAGAAAGAGAAGAATTAATTAGATTACGTGCAGAAAATAAATTTATAAAAACGGAAATCGAAAATATTAAAGCGGAAAAAGAAATAATAAAAAAATTAATAGCCTTGAGGCGAGAAAAATGGGCTGCGCAACTCAAGGCGAAAAAGCAGCAATCATCAAAGAACTTAGAAAAAAAGGATATCAATTAAAATGTCTTTTACAAGAAATAGGAATGGCAAAATCAACGTATTATTATTTAGTAAATAAGGAAGAAGTAGATGTTGAGGCTATTCGTAATGAACCAGTGTTAAAAGAAATTAAAATTATTTTTACCGAAAATAAAGGACTATATGGTGTCCGTAGAGTTCACAATGAACTAATTAATAGAGGTTTTAAAGTAAATCATAAACGAGTACAAAGTCTTATGCATAAAGAAGGATTGAAAGGGAAAACTCCTAAAGAAAGATACCATTCATATAAGGGAACAGTAGGAAAAGTCGCTAATAATATAATAAATCGAGATTTTAGTACGACTGCTCCTTTACAGAAATGGACTACAGATGTATCACAATTCAATTTTTCATGGGGAAAGTGCTATTTTTCAGCGATTCTAGATATGCATACAAATGAAATAATATCATATGATTTATCTTTACATCCAAATTTAGATCAGATAAAAAGGATGTTAGAACAAGCATTTAATAAATTTCCAAATACAGAAGGATTAATTATGCATTCTGATCAAGGGTGGCAGTATCAACATTCACACTATAGAAGTGAGTTAAAAAAACATGGAATCATTCAATCGATGTCTAGAAAGGGAAATTGTTATGATAATAGTATCATGGAATCACTTTTTGGAAGAATGAAGACGGAGATATATTATGCTTATGAAAAGGTTTATATGTCATTTGAAGAGTTTAGTAAAGCTGTATCTGAATATATAAATTATTACAACAACAAGAGAATTCAATCAAAAACAAAATGGATGCCTCCTGTACAATACAGGATAACATCCACTTGTCTAAACTAAATATATATGTGTCCAGAATTCTGGGTACACATCAAAATCGATTTTGTCGAGTCACCCCCGCACAGTTTATAAGATATCTAAAAAGCTTTTATAAAGCGACTTTAGATATCAATAAACCACTGCGTCTATAAGTTCTCATAGACACTTTGTTAAATTTTATGACTTTTGGGTCAGCCCCTTAATTTGTTTTATTTAACTTTTATAGCAATATAGCTATTAGGGGCTACAACAGTACCAAAAGGTGTTGAATAAATTTCATTGTTTCCAAATATTTTTTCACCAAAATAATCTTCAATAAAGTGAGCCTTAGAATCTAAGTTTATTATACAAAGAATGTTATTACGTCTATATGCAACACATTTTTCATTAGTATAAATAAATTCAAAATTTGTAATAAAATCATCTTTATTTTCATTTCTAAATTTTGATAATTCTATATAATGATTTAGTAAATCTTCATCTTTATTATTATGAGAAAATCCTAGTCTGTTATATGGGTCTCTAAATCCATACATACCAATTTCATCACCATAGTAAATACAAGGAACACCAGGTAATGTAAATTGTATGAAACTAGCAAATTTCAATAGATTTTTAGCTTTGTTATATTGTTTTTGTGACATTTTATATGTTGGACGTTCATGAACAGGTACATCTTCTGGATTGTTAAATGCTAATATTGTAAGAACACGCTCAGTATCATGACTTCCAAGTAAATTCATCACCGCATCAAGGGAAGGGCGAGGATAGTTTTCTACCAATTTTAGTATTTCTAGGGTAAAATCATCTGCATTTTTATATTTTACGAAATTAATAATAGCATTTTTCCATGGATAGTTCATTACACTGTCTAGTTGATCACCTAAGAAATATCGACGTCGTGTATTGTAAGAAATTTTATTAGTTGCATCTTCCCAAACTTCTCCGATAATTAGGGAATCTTTATCATAGTATTTTGCACTTTCACGAATTCTATCTAAGAATTCATCAGGAAATTCATCAGCAACATCAAGACGCCATCCAGCAATTCCTAATTTTTGCCAAAAGTTAACAACACCAGTATCTTTATTATTTATGAAATCACTATATTCTTTGTTTTCTTTTACCACTGTAGGTAAATTGTCAAATCCCCACCAAGAGTGATATTCGTTAGGGAAATTAATAAAATTAAACCAAGAATAGTATGGTGAATTTTGAGAGTTATAAGCTCCAATACTGTCATAATTGTTATATCGATTGAAATAAATACTGTCAGAACCTGTGTGGCTAAAAACACCATCTAGAATAATTTTAATATTATCTTTTTTGAAATCTTTACAGAATTTTTCGAATTGCTCATTAGTTCCAAAATAAGGGTCAACATTAAAATAATCGGCAGTAGAGTATCGGTGATTCTCAGGGCTCTCAACAATAGGATTTAAATAAATACTTTCTATATTTAATTTCTTAAAGTAATCTTTTTCTTCCTCTATCCCTAATAGATTCCCCATTAGGAAATCTTTAGCACCATAATTATCATGAGTAATAGATGAGTGTGGAACGCTGTACCAATTTTTATGTCTAATTCTTACATTTTCATTTTTTGCTATTGTTGCGGTATATTTATCACTTCGTTTAAATCTATCTGGGAAGATTTGGTACATAATTGAACCTTTGTACCAATCTGGTGTAGTGAAGTTTGCATCGTAGACTGTAAGTTGCCAGTCAGGTAAGTCATCATTACTATTAACTAACTTAGCATTTAATCTATCATTTTTTAAATATACATTAAAATTATCAAAATGTACTTCAAAATGATAAAAGTATAAGCCAATATTAAAAGGATCAAACTCTACGAAATATTTAGAATAATTACTTTCAGTCTTTTCTTTAAATTTCAAACTTTTAGAAATAATCTCTTCAGAAAATTCATTTTTTATAATAATTTTGAAATCATTAAAATAAAAATCATCTTTAATTAACACTTCAAAATGAAAAACATCTTTATTTTTTATTGCTCCTTTAGGAAATTTATTTTTTATAGGATTAAATTTAATCATTTTTTCTTCTCCGAAATATAAAATTTTCATTATCAATTTGTTTTACAAAAATAACAATCTTAATTTTAATACAAAAATATTTAAAAGTAAATGTTAATATTTTAAAAAATAGAATTTGATTAGTATTAAAGCATTAAATTTGAGATAAAAATTTGTAACGAAATAGTAAAGAAAACATTTACATAAAAGCTTTCATATGTTATACTATAGGTATAAAAAATAAAGAATAAATTAGTGTTGATTTGAACTATTTTTTATGAAATTTTTATAAAATTAAATTTTTTTAAAAACTGAAGAAAACGTTTACTTTTTATTGAAAAGGGGGTTATTTAGTGAATAGTAATATGGCTGAATATTTATTCCATGAAGGAACTAATTACCATAGTCATAAATTTTTAGGATCGTTTTTAGAAGGGGATTCTTGTACTTTTAGAGTATGGGCCCCAAACGCGAAAAGAGTTTTTGTTACAGGTGAGTTTTGTTCTTGGTATCCACATACATATGAAATGAAAAGAATAAATGATAGAGGAATCTATGAAATTCAAATTCCAGGAGTTAGCGAGTTTGATACCTATAAATATGTAATTGTAACACATAGTGGGGTTGAATTATGGAAGGCAGATCCCTACGCTAAGCATGCTGAGACTAGACCGTTAACAGCATCAAAAGTTTATACTTTACCAGAATATAAATGGAAAGATAAAAAGTGGATGGATAATAGAACGGTACCTTATCATCAGCCTATGAATATTTATGAAGTACATCTTGGATCTTGGAAACATAATGAAGAGGGTAAAGAACTAAGTTATAGAGAATTAGCACATAGACTGGTAGAGTATGTAAAAGAAATGAATTACACTCACGTTGAGTTATTACCGATCACAGAATATCCATATGATAAATCATGGGGATATCAAGCTACAGGTTATTTCTCTCCTACATCAAGATATGGGACACCGGAAGATTTTATGTATTTTGTTGATATTTGTCATCAAAATAATATTGGGGTAATACTAGATTGGGTTCCAGGACACTTTACAAAAGATGCTCATGGATTATATGAATTTGATGGAACACCATGTTATGAATATTCTGATACGAGAAAAATGGAACATGAAGGTTGGGGAACTAGAGTATTTGACTATGGTCGCAATGAGGTTAAGTCATTTTTAACATCAAGTGCAGTATCATGGATTGAAGATTATCACATAGACGGAATCAGAGTCGATGCTGTTAGTTCTATGATTTTTCTAAATTACTGTCGTGATGAAGATAAGTCGGCACGAAATATTTATGGTGGATTTGAGAATTTAGAAGCAATAGATTTTCTGAAAAATCTTAATTTGTATATAAAAGAAAATTATCCAGGTGTAAGTATGATAGCAGAAGAATCAACTAGTTATCCAAAAGTAACTGCTGCTGTTGAACATGGTGGTTTAGGATTCGACTTCAAATGGAATATGGGATGGATGAATGACAGTCTTGATTATTTAGAAACAGATCCTTTCTTTAGAAAAGGAGTACATAACAAATTTACATTTTCTATGCATTATGCATTCTCTGAAAATTTTATTCTTCCAATCTCACATGATGAAGTAGTTCATGGGAAAAAATCTCTTTTAGATAAGAGTCCTGTTCCATACGAAGACAAATTTGCAAACTTTAAAGCATTTTTAGGATATATGTATGCACATCCAGGGAAAAAATTATCATTTATGGGAATTGATATTGCTCAATTTATCGAATGGGATGAAGAAAGAGAACTTGATTGGTTATTAATGTTATATCCTAAGCATGTTTTTACACATAGATATGTAAAAGAACTTAATAAGTATTATAAAACTACGCCAGCACTATGGGAAAACGACAGTGATTGGGATGGTTTTAGATGGCATGTTGTAGATGATAATAATAACAATGTTTTTGCTTTTTCTCGTAAAGATAGATCAGGTAAAGAAGTCATAGTAGTTAGTAATTTCTCAAATCAAGTATTGAAAAATTATGAAATTGGGGTAGATACTTGGGGAAGCTATAAGATTGCGCTAAATTCTGATGCTAAAAAATACGATGGTATTGCAGTATCAAATAGAAATCTTAAAACAATTAATAAAGAAAAAAATGAATTTAAATATACGTTGAGTTTAAACATTCCGCCTTATGCGACAATGTATATAGAAAAGAAATAACAAGTTTTGAAGAAGGGGGTCAACTTAATGGCACGAAAAAAAGAAGTTGTAGCTATGCTACTAGCAGGAGGACAAGGTACAAGATTACAAGTATTAACAAAAGATATGGCTAAACCAGCTGTACCTTTTGGTGGAAAATATAGAATTATAGATTTTCCACTTTCAAACTGTGCTAACTCTGGAATTTCAACTGTAGGAGTACTAACTCAATTTATGCCTTTGGAACTTAACTCATATATGGGGAATGGTCAACCATGGGATTTAGATAGAATGGATGGAGGATTGTCTATTTTACCACCTTATACTGCTGGAAAAACTGGAGAGTGGTATAAAGGAACTGCAAATGCTATATATCAAAATATTAAATATATAGAGCAATATAATCCTGAATATGTTCTTATTTTATCTGGGGATCACATTTACAAAATGAATTATAAAGAAATGCTAGATTTCCATAAACAAAAAGGTGCAGATTTAACAATTGCACACATTAATGTGCCAATTGAAGAAGCTAGTCGATTTGGGATTCTAAATACAAATTTTGACCTTAAAGTTACTGAATTTTTAGAAAAACCAGAAAATCCAATATCTACTAAAGCATCTATGGGAATCTATATTTTTAGTTGGCAACAATTAAGGGAATATTTAATTCGTGATGAAGAAAATCCAGATAGTGAAAAAGACTTCGGTAAAAATATAATTCCAATGATGTTAAATGAAGGTAAAAATATTTATGCATATCCATTTTATGGGTATTGGAAAGACGTTGGTACAATTGAAAGCTTATGGGAAGCTAATATGGACCTTATTAAAAATAAAGAAAACTTCAATATAGATGATAGACTTTGGAGAATTTATTATCGACACGAAGGAGCTATGCCACAATATTTAGGAAATAGCGCTAATGTTAAAAATTCTATGATTTCTGACGGTACTTTAGTTTATGGAACTATTTCAGAATCTATAATTTCTTCAGGTGTTAGAATTGAAGAAGGCGCAGAAGTAGTAGGAAGCATCATCATGAAAGGTGTGGTAATCGAAAAAGGTGCGAAAGTTTACAATTCAATCATCGCAGAAGGTTCAGTTGTTAAAGAAAATGTAGAAGTTGGGAATAGAGAAATCGTTTTAGGAAAAGAACAAATAACTGTAGTAGGTAGAGATGAAGTTGTAAAAGAAAATAGGAAAGTAGAGGGAAAATAATATGGTAAGAGCGTTTTGTATTTTATTTGCGGATAACTATCGTAATGATGATCTACAAGGATTAGTAAGAAATAGAACACTAGCATCTTTAGCGGTTGCCTCAAGATATAGAATGGTTGACTTCATGTTATCTTCTTTAGTGAAAGCTGAAGTATCTAATATTGCAGTAGTGACAAATCATCATTACAAATCTTTAATGGATCACTTAGGTTGGGGGAAAGACTGGGATCTTAACAGAAAAAATAGTGGATTGAAGTTTATAACGCCGATGTCAAATCATCAATCAAATAGAGTAGCACAAAACAAAATTGAAGCATTAGGGGATGCAGCTAGATATGCGGATACATTATTAGAAGAATACTGTATACTTGCTGATGGAAATATTGTTGGGAATATTGATTTTAAGGAAATGGTAAATTACCATAAATCTACAAATGCTGATATAACATTAGCTTATACGTATAGAAAACCTCAACAACGTGAGTCGCAAATTATTTTTGATGACAAAAACAGAGTATATGATAGTTTATATCATTATGATGGATATGATCAAGTTTGTCCGACACAAGTTAAAATATATATTATGTCTAAAGACATGTTTAAAGAACTTGTAAAAAAAGGTATGACATATGGATGGCAAGATATTCTATTAGATTTCATTACTAAGAATTTCCATAGATTAAATGTTTATGGTTATGAAATTAAAAATTATACAAGAACAATTAATAGTGTTCAAGAGTTTTATAATTTTAATAGAGATTTATTAGACCCTAATAAAATGAATGAATTATTCTTATCAGGAACTGATATCCTAACTAGGGTTCAAGATAGTGTACCAACTACTTATGGAGATGGAGCAATCGTAAAAAATTCTATACTAGGAGATGGTTGTGAAATTAATGGAATTGTTGAGAACAGTATATTATTTAGGGACGTAGTAGTTGAAGAAGGAGCTGTTATTAAAAACTCTATAGTAATGTCTAATAGTGTTATTAAAAAATCAGCTTACTTAGACTATGTGATTTTAGACAAAGAAGCAACTGTTTCAGAAAGAGTTGAATTAAAAGGAACTGAAAATTGCCAAGTTATTGTCGAAAAAAATAAAGTAGTATAATAAAAAATACGGGTTAGGATAAAATGTGGGAGATATTTGTAAAATCTTCGATTTTCGAAAGAAAAAAGAGTATAATAAACAGATAGACTACATCTAAAACTAACCCTTTTAGTATGAAATAAATAACGAATAAGGAGAATTATAATGAAAATATTATTCGTGGCAGCTGAAGCGGCACCATTTGTTAAAGTTGGAGGACTAGGGGATGTAATAGGATCATTACCTAAGGCACTTCAAGATGAAAATGTAGAAGCAAGGGTAGTTCTACCGTTGTATTCTACTATAGATAGAGAAAAGTACGATTTAAAATATAAACAACATATCTTTGTTAATTTAGGTTGGAGAACTGTTTACTGTGGAATTTTTGAAACACAAGTAAATGGAGTAACATATTATTTTATTGACAATGAACAATATTTTAACAGAGACAGTGTTTATGGACAACAAGATGATGGAGAGCGTTTTGCATTTTTCTCAAAAGCAGCACTAGAAATATTACCACATATAGATTACAAACCAGATGTAGTTAACGCTAATGATTGGCATGCTGCATTATCAATTATCTATTTAGATGATATTAAGTCAAGAGGACAAGGTTTTTATCAAAACATTAAAAGTGTAATATCTATCCACAATATTGAATTTCAAGGGAAATTTAACCCGTATGAAATGGGGAATTTATTCGGTTTAGACAATAAATACTTCGATGCTTTAATTTATAAAGGTGATTTAAATCTATTGAAAGGTGCTATTCAATTAGCCGATAGAATAAATACGGTAAGTGAAACTTATGCACATGAAATATTAGACCCATACTTCTCATATGGCTTAGATGATATACTAAGAGTAGAACAAGGTAAACTTCACGGTATAATTAATGGTTTGGATATTGATAAGTTCAATTCAAAAACTGATAAAAATATTTATAAGAACTTTGATGTTAAAACATTAAAAAATAAAGTAGAGAACAAATTGAAATTCCAAGAAGAGTTAGCATTAGAAGTAAATGAAAATATACCTATGATAGGGATGGTTACTAGATTAACTCACCAAAAAGGAATTGACTTAGTTCTTCATGTTGCTGATGAAATTTTAAAAACAGGTGCTCAACTTGTGATTTTAGGAACAGGTGATCGTCATTATGAAGATGCACTTCGTTCATTAGAATATCGTCGTCATGATAAAGTAAGAAGTTTAATTATGTTCTCATCAGAAGTATCATCAAAAGTATATAGCTCGTGCGATATGTTCTTAATGCCATCTAAAACTGAACCATGTGGTTTATCTCAACTTATTTCAATGAGATATGCAACTATACCGATTGTTCACAGAGTTGGTGGTTTAAGAGATACTGTAGAACCATTTGATGGAAAAACAGGAACAGGGTTTACATTCGAAAGTTTTGATGCATATGATATGTTAGATGCAGTATACAGAGCAACATATTGCTATTATCAAGAACGTCATATTTGGAATATAATTATGAAAAATGCAATTCAACAAGATGTAAGTTGGAAAAAATCAGCACTACAATATATTAATATGTACAACGAGATCGTCTAACAAGATAAATTATAGGAGAGACTAATGAAACAACAAGAGTTAGAACAAAGAATAGAAAAGTATTTAAAACGACAATTTGGTATTACAATACAATCAGCTAGTAAACGTCAAGTTTATGAAGCATTAATGAGTACTGTTAGAGAAAAATTATCTGAGAAAAAATTTGTGTATGAACAAGAATTAAAGAAAACAAAGCAAAAACGTGCTTACTACATGTCAATGGAGTTTCTTGTAGGTAGAACTTTGAGAAACAATTTATTTAATCTTGGAGTAGAAAAAGAAATCAAAGAATACCTTGCAGAAAATAACTTCGATTTAGATGAAATTTATGATATTGAACCAGATCCAGGTTTAGGGAATGGTGGTCTTGGGCGTCTTGCTTCATGTTATTTAGATGCTTTAACAAGTAGTGATTATCCAGTAACAGGTTTTTCTATTCTTTATGAATACGGAATCTTCAAACAAGTGATTAACAATGGTTGGCAACAGGAGTTTCCAGATTATTGGTTAGACTTAGGGAAATACGGTTTAGTTTATAGAAATGACGAAGAAATTGAAGTTAGATTCTATGGTCACGTAGAAGAAAAAATGACTGAAAATGGATTTACTGTAGAACACAAAGATTATACTTCGATTCAAGCTGAACCATATGATTTATTAATTTCAGGATATAAAACAAAAACAGTAAATACCTTAAGATTATGGGAAGCAAAAGCAAAAACTGGATTTAATATGAAATTGTTTGAACGAGGGGAATATTCAAAATCTTCAGAAGCAGAAGCAATAGCTTCATCAATCTCTAAATTATTATATCCAGCAGACAGCACAAATGAAGGTAAAGAATTACGTATTAAACAACAATACTTCTTTATTAGTGCTTCATTGCAACAATTAGTGAAAAATCATTACAATGAATTTGGAACATTAGAAAACTTAAGTGAACATGTTGCATTACATATTAATGATACTCATCCAGCGATGGGAGTTCCGGAATTGATGAGATTATTATTAGATGAATACGGATATTATTGGGACAAAGCATGGGAAATTACCACTAAAACTTTTGCCTACACTAACCACACAATTATGGCAGAGGCATTAGAAAAATGGTCTGTAGATTTATTTAAACCATTATTACCACGTATTTACTCAATTATTGAGGAAATTAATAAACGTTTCTGTCAATGGGTAATAGATCAAGGCAAAGACTACACTTTAGAGGAAACTGCAATTATATATGATAATCAAATAAGAATGGCTAACTTATCAATAGTAGGAAGCCACAATGTTAATGGTGTATCAAAACTACATAGTGATATTCTTGTAGAATCTACATTTAGAGCATTTAACGAATTGTATCCATCTAAATTCGGAAATGTAACTAACGGTATAGCTCACCGTAGATGGTTAGGACAGGCAAACCCTGAACTAGCATCATATCTAAAAGAATTAATCGGTGATGATTTCGTTAAAGATTTATCTAAAATCAGTAAATTAAATGATTATAAAAATGACAAAAAAGTTGTTGCTAAACTTCAAGAAATTAAAAAAATTAAAAAAGAACAACTTGCTACTTACATTCAAAATACAACAGGTATAACTGTAAATCCAGAATCCATCTTTGATGTACAAGTTAAGAGACTACACGAATATAAACGTCAATTACTGAATGCATTACACATTGTATACTTATATAGAGAAATAAAATATAATGGATTACGTCCAGTACCAAGAACATTTATTTTTGCTGCAAAAGCATCATCGGGATACCAAATGGCTAAAAATATAATCAAATTTATCCACTCAATCTCTCAAATGATAGAATGCGATGAATTAGTGCGTGAATACATCAAAGTTGTATTCTTACCAGATTACAAAGTAACACTTGCAGAAAAAATTATTCCAGCGGCTGATATTAGTGAACAAATTTCACAAGCCGGAAAAGAAGCAAGTGGCACAGGTAATATGAAATTAATGCTAAATGGAGCTTTAACATTAGGAACACTTGATGGAGCTAATGTAGAGATTCATGAAGCGGTAGGAGATGATAATATCTTCATCTTCGGTTTAGAAACTCCAGAAGTTGATGCATTATATGCTCATGGATATAAACCTTGGGAATACTACAACAATTCAGTAAAAATTAAAGAAACATTAGATTTTATTAGAACTATGACTGTAGGAGGTATGAACTTCAACTTTATCGTAGACTACTTATTAACTCAAGATAACTATATGTGTCTAGCTGACTTTGAAAGTTATGTTGCAGCTCAAGAAAAAGTTGCCGAAACATATCAAGATAAAGAAAAATGGGGACAAATGAGTTTAGTAAATACAGCTAACGCTGGTATCTTCTCTGCAGATAGATCAGTAGCTGAATATGCTAAAGATATTTGGAACATAAAAAAAGTAAAATAGAATATTAATCTAGAGGGTGACCTAATAGGAAAATTTTCCTTAGGTTGCTCTTATTTTTGTTAGGCTATAAAATATCAACGAATAACAAAGAGAAATATTATTTAAATTTAGATATAATGTATATATAAACACACCATTCTCATAGATAAAATACGATTAATATGGTAAAATTAAAAGGAAAGACTGTGCCAATTTTAAAATTAATATTTATTTTGAAATGCACACTTAGTAAATAAAAAAGAGGTAACTATGGCAAAAGAAAGAGCAGATGTCCTTTGCGTAAGTCAAGGATTATTTGAATCAAGAGAAAAAGCAAAACGAGCTATAATGGCTGGTATAGTTTATAATGATAATATTAGAATTGATAAAGCAGGGGAAAAGATTGAATCAACTGCTGAACTTAGAATTAAAGGTAAACAGATGCCTTATGTAAGTCGTGGAGGACTTAAATTAGAAAAAGCAATTAATGAGTTAAACTTTGACGTTAAAGACAAAGTAATGATTGATATCGGTTCATCAACTGGAGGATTTACAGACTGTGCGTTACAAAATGGAGCAAAGTTCGTATATGCTTTAGACGTGGGTACTAATCAACTTGTGTGGAAACTACGTAATGATGAACGTGTAAAAGTAATGGAACAAACAAACTTCAGACATTCTGTTAAAGAAGATTTTGATGTTTATGAAATTGATATAGCTTCAATTGACGTTTCATTTATTTCGTTATCATTAATATTACCAAATCTTGCTGAAATAATAAAAGATGGTGGAGAAGTCTGCGTACTTGTAAAACCTCAATTTGAAGCTGGAAAAGATAAGGTAGGAAAAGGTGGAATCGTTCGAGACATAAAAGTTCAACTAGAAGTCGTAGAAAAAGTATTGCTACTAGCGAACAGTGTTGGATTCAGTATGACAAATCTATCTTATTCTCCAATAACAGGTGGAGAAGGGAATATCGAATTCTTAATGCTTCTTAAATACAATGCTGATAAAGAAGTGGAAAACAGTAAAATCAATATAGAGCATATTGTAAATAATGCTCATAATCACTTTAAATAGAGGAGGAGCCAATGTTAATTCAGTTAAATATTAAGCAATTTGGAATAATTGAAAAAGCTACTATAGAACTTAAAAATGGTTTAACTGTCTTAAGTGGAGAAACTGGTGCAGGAAAATCAATGATTCTAGCGGCAATTTCGCAACTATCTGGTCAAAGAACATCAACGTCTTATATTCGTTACGGTGAAGAGAAGGCAAGTGTTGAAGGTGTATTTGATTTTCCAAAGAGTAAAGAAGTTAAAGAGATTTTTAATGAACTTGATTTAGACCTTGAAGATGAGGTTATTGTAGTTCGTCGTGATATTTATAGTAGTGGAAAGAGTGTTTGTAGAATTAATGGAACTATAGTTAATCTGTCTACATTAAAAAAAGTAGCCGCTCATTTATTAGATATTCATGAACAACACGATAATCAAGTATTATTAGTAGAAAAAAATCACCTAAACTTGGTAGATTCATTTAATAGAGAAAAAATTCAACCTGTATATTCAAAATACAAAGAAAAATATAAAGGATACCAAGTAATTAAGGAAAAAATTGATAACTTAAAACAACAAGAAAGTGATGTTCTTCAGAAAGTTGATTTCTTAAAATTCCAGTATAAAGAATTAAGTCAGATGAAACTTAAAAAAGATGAAGATTTAGATCTTGAAAAGGATATTGACTACTTAGAGAATTTTGAAAAAGTAAATACACTTGCTCATAGTATTACAGATGGTATAGATGGTGAGTATGGAGTATTATCAAAACTTGCAGAAATTAGATCTAATCTAGGGGAACTAACTAGGTATAATTCAAACTTTGAAGAAAAATATGAAGAAATTACAAATTTATATTACATTCTTGATGATTTAAAATATGAAGTTTCTAGTTATACTGATGTAATTGAATATGATGAAGAAAAATTAGATCGTTTAATTTATAGATTAGATAAAATAAAAACATTAGAGAAAAAATACTCTAAACCACTTAATGATCTAATTGCCTTTACTGAGACGATTAAAGAAGAATTAGATGAGTTAGAAAACTATGAAGAGAACTTCGAAAACTACTTAGAAGAAGGTAAGAAAATCGAAGAAGAACTGACGACTCTAGCTGAAGAGTTAAGTTCAATAAGAAAAGAGACAGCATTAAAACTTGAGAAACTTATTCAAGATGAGTTGAAATTTTTATACATGGAAAAAAGTACAATTAAAGTTGATTTTAAAGAAAAAGATTTTTCATCAACAGGAAAAGACGATGTTAAGATATTAATTAGTGCAAACCTTGGTGAACCGCTAAAATCATTATCTAAAGTTGCTTCAGGTGGAGAACTTTCAAGGGTAATGTTAGCTCTGAAAATAATTTTCTCAAGAAGTATAGAAGCTACTTCGATAATATTTGATGAAATTGATACTGGAGTAAGTGGAAGAGTATCACAAAGGATGGCTGAAAAAATGTATCAGCTTGGTGTAGGTTCGCAAGTACTTTGTATTTCGCACTTACCTCAAACTACAGCCTTAGCAGACACAAACCTACTAATCAGTAAAGAAATAATTGATAAGAGAACATTAACTGTAATTAGAGAACTATCAGAAGAAGAGAAGATTGCTGAAGTAGCAAGAATGGTGTCAGGAGACACTATGACAAAACTTTCTGAAGAACACTCTATTGAAATGTTAAGACTAGCAGAAAAAACTAAAGCAGAAATAAAAGAAAAACTAAACAAATAGTTACAAAAAATACCAAAAAGGTATAGGAGGAACATGACAAAAGAAGGAAAAATTTTAAAAGCACTTAGTGGATTTTATTATGTGGATTGTAATGGAGAAATAGTTACGTGTCGCGCACGAGGGAATTTCAGAAATGAGAATATCACACCATTAGTAGGTGATGATGTAAAAATTCAAATGAGTGATAATAATACAGGATATGTAGTTGAAGTTTTAGAAAGAAAAAATGAATTACTAAGACCTAAGGTTGCGAATATAGATTATAGTATTATTGTAGTATCTGTTAAAGATCCTGAGTTTTCAAGTAAGCTACTAAATAAAACAATTTGCTTAAATGAAAATAGTGACGTAGATATTATTATCATTTTTACTAAGTTAGATTTATTAGATGATGATGAACTAGAAAAAATGAAAGAAATAATGAATTACTATTACGAAATAGGATATCAAGTGTTCACAAATTCTGAAGAAGATATCGATAGATTAAAAGAAGTTATTTCTAATAAGTACGTAGCGATTTCTGGACAATCAGGTGCAGGGAAATCTACGTTCATTAATAAACTAGCAGAGCACCTTGATATCGAAACAGGAGAAATTTCTAAACATTTAGGGCGTGGACGACACACGACTAGACATACGGAATTTTATCAAATTGATGATTTTTATATCGCAGATACACCAGGATTTTCTTCACTTGATATTACATTTATTGAAAAAGAAGATTTACAATACTTATTTAGAGAGTTTCATGACTATGATTGTAAATTCAAACCGTGTAATCACATGGAGGAAATTCAATGTGGTGTCAAAGAAGCGGTAGAAAGTAAACAAATACTAGAAAGCCGTTATGAAGACTATAAAGTTTTATTTATAGAAAAACAAAATCAAAAAAGAAAATATATAAAGGAGAGATAAGATGAAGAAAATTTTACCCTCAATATTATCAGCAGATTTTGCTAATTTAGAAAGAGATATTAAAGAATTAGAAAATATAGGAATTGATATGTTTCATATAGATGTAATGGATGGAAATTTCGTTCCTAACATTTCTTTTGGATTTCCAATAATTGAAGCAATCCGACCTAAGACAGATAAAATTTTTGATTGTCATTTAATGATTGCTAATCCAGAAAATTATGTAGAACAATTTTGTAAAGTTGGTTGCGATATGGTTTCTTTTCATATAGAAGCAACTAATCATGCAGATAGATTAATACAAGTAATCAAAGATAATGGAAAAAAAGCTGGTGTAGTATTAAATCCTCAAACACCACTTGAAAGTATTAAATACTTATTACCAAAATTAGATTATGTTCTAATTATGACTGTTAATCCAGGGTTTGGTGGTCAGAAGTTCATTCCAGAAATGCTTGAGAAAATAGAAGAATTAGGTAAGATAAGAAAAGAAAAAAATTATAACTTCTTAATAGAAGTAGATGGTGGAATAAATGTAGAAACATCGAAAGCTTGTAGAGATAAAGGTGCAGACTTATTAGTTTGTGGATCATTTTTATTCGGAGCAAGCGATAAAGAAAAAACATTAGGTGAGTTGTTAAAATAATGAATACAAAAAAAATAAGCATAATGTTAGGTGGGGTATTTCCAGATGAATTACCTTCATCTGACTTATGGTGTGGAGTAGATAGAGGAGCATTGTACTTACTTGATAAGGGGATAAATCCATTATTAAGTTGTGGAGATTTTGATTCGATTACTTCTGAACAAAGAAAAGAAGTAGAGGGAAAATCCAAGTATTTTAGAGTAAAGGATAGTGAAGATTTAACTGATGCAGACTTCGCATTAGAAAATATACTAGAACTATTTGATTCAGTAGAAGAAATAGATATATACGGAGCAACAGGTAGAAGACTTGATCACTTCTTTGGAAATATTTTACTTCTAAATAATGAAAAATATAACAGTGTTAAAGTAAAAATTATTGATGATAATAATATAATAACGGTAGCCCATAGTGGACAAAATATTTTTGAAAAAATTGAAGGGTATAAGTATTTCTCAATAGTCCCAATATATAAAGATACTAAAATGACTATAAAAAATTCTAAATACGAAGTAGAAAATCTGATTTTGACTCTAAATCGTCCTAATGCAACAAGTAACGAATTTGCTAATGAAAAAGCAATTGAGTTGGAAGTAAGTTCAAATGTATTAGTAATATATTCTAAAGATTAGAAGGAGACATTATGATTGAGATAATACAATTTATGCTTATAGCTGTACTTGCTGGTTTTCTTGGTTCTTTAGTAGGTTTAGGTGGAGGAATAATTATAACACCGGCCTTAACAATCTTATTTGGTATAGATATTAAATATGCAATAGGAGCTAGTATCGTAGCGGTAATAGCGACTAGTAGTGGTTCAGCAATAGCATTCGTGAAAGATCATATTAGTAATATGAGAGTAGGTATGTTTTTAGAAGTATTTACAACTGCGGGAGGAGTCGTAGGAGCTCTTATGGCAGGAATATTCTCTTCTAAATTGCTATATATCTTTTTCTCGTTAATTCTATTGAATTCTTTTTATGGTATGCTTAAGAAAACAGGATTAATAACTAAGCTGAAAAAAGAAGAAGAAAAGGTAGTAAATGATAAATATGCAGACAGATATAAGTTAAATTCAACATATTACGATAAAGCGACAGGTAAAACCATAGCATATAATGTTACTAATGTTCCTCAAGGATCACTAGTAATGTTTGGAGCAGGTTTTGCAAGTGGATTACTTGGGATTGGTAGTGGAGCGTTCAAAGTTGTCGCATTAGATAGTTATATGAAATTACCTATAAGGGTAAGTACAGCAACGAGTAACTTCATGATGGGTGTCACAGCAACAGCAAGTGCTCTAATTTACTTCTTTAATGGAACAATCAATCCAGCAATCGCAGCTCCTATAGCTATAGGAACTTTAATAGGATCTAGAACTGGAGCTAAGGTAATGCAAAGATTAGATGCAAAATATATACGATATATATTTCTACCAATCTTATTATTTACAATAGTTAACATGTTCTTAAAAGGTGTGGGGGTACTTTAATATGGAAAAGAAAAGAGATATAAATGTCGTTATTTCTAATATATTAAAGACTGGAGTATTTATTAGTTCATTCTTTATTATAACAGGGATAATACTAAGTTTTATACATGGAGTAGATGGTGTTTTAACTATAGAAAGGTATACTTTCATAGAAATGCTAAAAGGATTAACAACATTAAATTATTACTCATATTTAATGTTTGGGATATTCTTATTAATATTAACACCTGTACTGAGAATAATCGGGTTGCTTTATGTTTATCTTGAAGAAAAAGATTTTAGATTCGTGAGAATCTGTTTATTAGTACTAATAATTTTAATAGTTAGTCTAATGCTAGGAGTAACTCACAATTAAAATAAGAAAAAATTTAAAATAAGAAAAGTATGACTATGCGATAATAAAGAATCTATCGTCAAATGTGAACAAAATGTGAACGAAAAATGGTAAAAAGTAGGAAAAGTGCTACTTTTTATCATTTTTGTTTTGCTATAATAAAGACTATGTTATAAAATAATATTATAAATATTTGCACTAAATATAATTTAATATTTTTAAAGGAGGTATATCTATGTTGGATCCACTATTACTTGCTAGGATACAATTCGCAGCGACAACAGTGTTCCACTTCTTCTTTGTACCGATTACTATTGGTATGGTGTTCTTAATCGCGATTTTTGAAAGTATTTATGTTAAAACTGGCGATGAGCATTACAAAAGAATTACGAAGTTCTTTGGTCATTTATTCCTAATTAACTTCGCTGTTGGGGTTGTTACAGGTATCCTACAAGAGTTCCAATTTGGTATGAACTGGTCTGAATATTCTTCATTCGTAGGAGATGTTTTTGGACCTTCACTTGCGATAGAAGCATTACTTGCATTCTATCTTGAGTCAACATTTATCGGTATTTGGATTTTCTCTTGGGAGAAAATTAACAAAAAATTACACGCAATGTGTATTTGGTTAGTAGGTATCGGAACAGTTATGTCAGCGTTCTGGATTTTATCTGCTAACTCTTTCATGCAACACCCAGTTGGTGTTAAATACGTTGAGAACAATGTAATTGGTAAGAAAGCAGAGATGATTGATTTCTTTGCAATTATTAAAAACCCATATTTATGGAACCAATTCCCTCACGTAATTACAATGGCGATAACTGTAGGGGCATTTACAATTGCAGGTATTGCATCTTGGAAAATGCTTCGTAAACACGAAGTTGCAATCTTCAGAAAAGCTTTTAGAGTTTCAATTATTGCTGCTCTAATCGGTTCAACTGGATTATTCGTAACTGGGCACTCTCAAATGCAATATTTAGTAAGAGAATATCCTATGAAAGTTGCAGCTGCTGAGGCACTATATGAAGATACAGGAAACTCAGCACCATTCTCAGTGTTAGCAACAATCGATCAAAAACAACAAAAAGCAGAACATTATATTGAAGTTCCAGGTATGTTAAGTTTCTTAGCATATGATAAATTTGAAGGAAGCCTTAAAGGTATGAAATCTCTTCAAAAAGAAATGGACGAAAAATATTATCCAGTAGTTGGAAAACATATTGATTACACACCACATGTGCCGACTATTTACTACTCATTCAGAATTATGTCAGCTTCTGTGGGTATCTTAATTCTAATGTCATTACTTGGAACTATTTATTCATTCAAGAGAACTGAAACTAAGAAACGTTGGTTCTTAAAACTTATGCCTTGGACACTTCTAGTAGCTGAAGTTGCTACTGCTTGTGGTTGGATTATGGCAGAGATGGGACGTCAACCATTCTTAATCTTTGGAGTTATGGCTACTGAATCAGGAGTTTCACCAAACTCTGGTGCATCAGTGTTATTCTCATTATTAGTTTTCTGTGTGTTATATACAGTATTAGGTATTATACAATTTATCGCATTCAGATACACAATGAACAAAAAAGAAACAACTGTGAAGGAGGTAGCATAGTATGGATTGGTCAGTAGCCTTACCAAATATTTGGTTCTTACTTATAACAATACTATTTACAGGATTCTTCGTATTAGAAGGATATGACTTCGGAGTTGGGGTACTAGCTCAAGTACTTGGTAAAAACGATGAAGATAAACGCGTTTACTTCAATACAATCGGTCCTTTCTGGGATGCAAATGAAGTATGGCTATTAACAGGTGGTGGAGCGATGTTCGCAGCGTTTCCTATCTGGTATGGTAAATTATTCAGTGGTTACTACATCGCATTCGTATTATTACTAGTTGCGTTAATTTTACGAGGCGTATCATTTGAATTTAGAGGTAAATTAGGTAATAATAGAACTTGGATTAAATCATTCGATATAGCAATGTTTGTAGGTAGCTTACTTCCTCCGATTTTATGGGGAATAGCAGTAGCTAACTTCATGACAGGAGCAAACCTTGATGCTAAGAAAAACTTAGTCGATGGTTTCTTAGGATTATTATCACCATTTACTATTCTTGGTGGAATTATGATGTTACTTCTAATGTTAGTTCACGGAGCTCAATTCTTAGCTCTTAAAACTACAGGAGAATTAAGAAATGCAGCTCGTGCGACATCTGCATTATTATTCCCATTCGCTGCAGTAGTAACATTAATATTCGCAATCTGGGCACTATTTAAAACAGATATCTTTACAACAAACTATTATGTTGGTTTAGTACTAGCTTTAGTAGCGGTAGCATTCTTTGTATTATCATTTGTTTTAAACTTCAAAGGTCGTGACTTAGGTGCGTTCTTAAGTACGTCAGGAACTTTAGCGTTCCTAACTCTAAGTGTCTTCGCTGGTATGTTCCCACGTGCTATAATAAACAGTAATGATGTTAGTCAATCATTATTTATTTATGATGCTGCTAGTGGAGTATACACACTAAGACTTATGACAATAGTTGCATTATTCCTATTGCCATTTGTTTTAGGATACCAAGTTTGGTCATATTCTATTTTTAGAAAACGACTATCTAAAGAAGATAAATTGGAGTATTAGTCAATGAAAAAAAGGAAGCAAAATTAAAACTTCCTGTTAAAAAAAGTCTTACATTGACACTATTAATATTATCAATATTTGAAGCGGCTTGTATAATTATACAAGCTGCTTTTTTAGCAAAAGCCATAGTGGGTCTTTTTGATAAAAATTTTGATAATGTTGTAAGAGATAGTGTTCTTTTTTTAATAGGTTATATATTTAGAATAGTGTTTTTACACTTACAACAATATTTTACAGAAAATCATGCAATAACATTTGAAAAAGAACTTAGAAAAAAATTGCTAACAAGTTATTTTGATTTAGGACCTGATTTTACGTCAAGAGAAGGATCAGGGAAATTAGTAACCTTAGCAATTGATGGTATTGGAAAAGTTAAACAGTATTTTGAATTGAATGTATCAAAACAAATACGTGGAGCAATAATACCAACGTTAGTAGTTATTTTTATATTTTATACAGATTATGTATCTGCATTAATGATAATATCAGTGATACCAGTTATCGTAATTTTCATGATTTTACTTGGAATTAATGCTAGAGATATGGCAAACAGACAGTATAAAAAATATAGAGCTCTCTCTAATAACTTTATTGATACAATTCGAGGAGTAGAAACTCTTAAATTCTTAGGAGTAAGTAAAAATTACTTACCAATAATGGAGAAGAAAAATAGAGAATATCGTCAAAGTACGATGAAAACACTTAGTGTAGCATTTTTAAATAGCTTCGCATTAGATTTCTTAACCACTATAGCAATCGCACTTTTAGCGGTTAGATTAGGGATATTATTATTAGATGGTAGTACAGTATTATTGCCATCATTAACAGTATTATTAATTGCACCTGAATTTTTCCTACCGATGAAACAAGCTGCAACAGATTATCATGCAACGCTTGATGGGCAAATGGCTTATGAAGATATTAATAGAATGATAATTGATAATGAGAAAAATAAATCTGAGAAATCTTCTATTGAGAGTGTGGATAGTATTGAACTAAAAAATATAGGTTTAATAAAAGATGAGAAGAAAATTCTTGATAATATAACTTTATCTATAAATAAAGGTGAAAAAATTTGTCTTGTAGGACAGAGTGGAAGTGGAAAAACTTCATTAATATCAATATTATCTGGATTTAATGAACAAAGTGAAGGTGAAATATTAATTAATGGTGAAGTTACAAATCTAAAAAATGTACACTGGTCAAATAATATTTCGTATATTTCACAGTTTCCGTATATATTCCCTGATACAATTCGTAATAACATTTTATTCTATACTGATGAAAATGTTAGTGAAGAGTACTTAAAAGAAATTAGTAAATTAGTAGGATTAGACAAATTTATTTCAACTCTTCCGCAAGGATTCGATACTAACATTGGTGAAGGTGGACAAGAGCTAAGTGGTGGACAAGCACAACGTATAGCAATTGCTAGAGCTTTAATAAGTAATAGAGAAATAATTATTCTAGACGAGCCTACTAGTCATCTAGATATTGAAACAGAGTTCGAAATTAAAGAAAAACTGCTAGAGTTATTTATAGGAAGAACAGTTATTATAGCTACACATAGACTACACTGGTTAAATAATGTAGATTATGTGTTAAATCTAGAACAAGGAAGAGTTAGTGATTTCGAGAAAGTCGTAGAATTTAAAAATTCACCTCGATTTGATCAGTTAAAAGCTAATCTAGTAGGAGGTAGCTATAGTGAAAAATAATTCAATAGTAAGAAAAGAACTTAAAAAGAATAAAGCTGTCATGAGTGGAATAATCTTCTTAGGATTAATGTCAGTTATTAGTGGAGCAGCGTTAATGTATGTATCAGGATTCTTAATTAGTAAAGCTTCATTACGTATAGGAAATATCCTAATGTTACAAGTTCCAACTGTATTAACTAGAACATTCTCACTAGCACAATCAACATTTGCTTATATCCAAAGACTAGTAAGTCATAACTTAGTTTTAGGAATTATTGAAAAAATGCGAAGTAGGGTATATAAAATTTTAGAACCTAAAGCATTAAAACTTAAGAAAGAATATAAATCTGGAGATCTACTAGGTATTATTTCAGAAGATATTGAGAATATGCAAAATATTTACTTAAAAACAATCTTCCCTAGTATTATTTCGTTAGTATTATATGTAATATTTATTACGGTAATGTTTGGTTATGATATGAATTATGCAATCTTAGCATCTTTATTTGGATTATTCATAATATTTGTAGTTCCATTTGTGTCATTAACAATCACAAGAAAAAACTTCCAAATTATGAAAGAAGCTAAATATAATTTATATCGCGATTTTACTAGTGCGATTTTCGGATTAAGTGACTGGATTTCTTCTAATAAAGTAAATAAATTTATGGATGATTATCAAGCAAAAGAAGAAAAACTTCTAAAACGTGAAAGAAAAATTAAAACATTCGTTCACTTAAGAGAAAACTTTGTAAACCTACTTGCTGGAGCTACAGCATTCTTAATGATTTATAGCTGTTGGAATATGTCGATGAATAATGTTATCGAAAATGTATATATTGCATCATTTTGTATGATGGTATTATCAGTTCTTAGTGTAGCTGTAATTACGAGTGAAGCTGTTGCTCATATACCAGGTTACGAAGTATCAATCAATCGTGTAAAAGAATTTTACGCTCAAGAAGATAATGAACAAACTGAAATAACAGTAGCTAAAAATTCTGATGGAAATATTATTGATGTTAAAAACCTTTCGTTTGAATATGAGAAAGGTAAAACAGTTTTAAACAACTTATCACTTTCAATTAAGAAAGGTGAGAAAGTAGCGATATTAGGAAGAAGTGGTGTTGGGAAATCTACATTAGTAAAATTACTAACAGGTACATATACAGATTATAAAGGAGAAATAGTTGTACTTAATAAAAAACCAACAGAAACTATGTTAGGTACAGAAATCTCACTATTAAATCAGAAACCATATCTATTTGATATGACTATTAGAGAAAATTTAAAACTTGCTCTTTTAGACGCTGGCGTAGAAGATTCTGAAATTGAAAATAAAATTAATGACAGTTTAGAAAAAGCACAATTAACTAAACTACTGCAAAGTTTACCAGACGGAATAGATACTAATGTATTCGAAACTGGAAGTAGATTTTCTGGTGGAGAGCGTCAACGTATAGCTTTTGCCAGAAGTATAATTCAAAATAATGAATTATTACTACTAGATGAGCCAACAGTAGGTTTAGATCCAAAAACAGAACATGAATTATTAACTACGATTTTTGAATCTAGTAAAGATAAAACAATCGTATGGATTACCCACCATTTAAACTCTATCGAATATATGGATAGAATAATTTTCATTAAAGATGGAGAAATTGAAATGGATGGAACTCATAGTGAGCTATACGCAACAAATGACAAGTATAGAAAACTTTATGATATGGATAATATTGCATAATATTATTTGAAAAATTACGTTAATACTATGAATTAAGATGAAAGCTATGCTCTATTTAAGGGCATAGTTTTTTTATTTTATAAAAGTATAAAATAGGTATATATACATGTATAGATATATGTTAGAATATTATGTAATAGGGATTATATCAAATTTGAAAGGATAATAAAATGATAGTATTTGATAAACTTTGGCTTGAATTTACTAAATTCCCTGAGGTAACAGCAATAGTATTAGGGGGCTCTAGAAGTGGTAATAACTTTGATAAAAGTTCCGATTATGACCTCTATATTTATTGTACAAGCATACCTGATAAGGATTCTAGGAAACTAATTTTAGATAAATATTGTTCTTATATTGAATTAAATAATCAATTTTGGGAAGTTGAAGATGATTGTACTTTGTCTGACGGGATAGATATAGATATAATTTATAGAAATATTGATGAATTTGAGAAAAATATAGTAAATGTTGTGGAAAAACATCATGCTGGTAATGGATATACAAAGTGTTTTTGGTATAATTTGAAAAATAGTAAAGTTCTTTATGATCCATATAAAGAATTTCATAAAATACAAGAAAGATTTTCAGTTCCATTTCCTAAGGAGTTAAAAGAAAATATTATTTCAAAAAATCTTCGTTTATTAACGGGGAACTTACCTTCTTATGATAAACAGATTCTAAAAGCATTTAGACGCGGGGATTTTGTTAGTGTGAATCACCGTATTGCTGCATTTATAGAATCCTATTTTGATATTATCTTTGCGGTAAATGAACTTACTCATCCTGGAGAAAAAAGAATGATATCGTACGCTAAAGAGCACGCTAAAATTCTTCCTAAGGATTTTGAAGAAAATATAAATGAATTATTAAATAGTATAGGAAGTACTTTAGAAGATGTGGAAAATAGCTTGAAAAATATTATAGAAAATTTAAAAGAAATTTTATCATAGATTTATTGTATAAATTTGAAAGGATATATTGATTGAATGATAGATCAATTCTATATATGATAAATCATATGATTGTATTTTATCAATTCAAAAATAAATTTATAGAATTTAAAAGTTTTGAAATTATTATTCAGAACTTTCTTTTTTAATATTCAATTACATTTATGATATAATAAGGAAGTTAATGTAAAATTAAATGAGTCTAAAAAAATAGGACACAAAATTGATTTTACAATGAATAATAAAATTTGATAGTATAGAAACATTGAGGTATGTATGCAAAAGAAAAATAAAATAATAATACAAGGAGCAAGAGAAAATAATCTAAAGAATATAGATTTAGAGATTCCACGCGATCAGTTTGTTGTTATTACTGGTCTAAGTGGTAGTGGAAAAAGTTCACTTGCATTTGATACTATATATGCAGAGGGCCAACGTCGATATGTAGAAAGTCTTAGCGCCTATGCGAGACAGTTTCTTGGAAATTTAGAGAAACCAGATGTTGATCTTATAGAAGGATTATCACCAGCTATATCAATAAACCAAAAGACAACATCGAAAAATCCAAGATCGACAGTTGCGACAGTAACGGAAATCTACGATTATCTACGTCTCCTTTATGCAAGAATAGGAGAAATTTATTGTCCAAATCATCATGAAAAGATAGAAAGTAGTTCTATAAGCCAAATTGTAGATGCAATTATGCAGATGCAAGAACGTAGCAGAATACAAATCGTAGCACCTATTGTAAAAGACAAAAAAGGTACACACAAGAAATTAATAGATAAATTAATAAAAGACGGATACATTCGCTTTAAAATAGATGATGAACTATTTGAAGTGGGTGATCTTCCAGAATTAGATAAGAATAAAAAACATTCTATTAGTGTTATTATAGATAGAATAGTAATCAAAGAAGGAATTGAAACTCGTTTAGCAGATTCATTAGAAACTTCATTAAATCTATCTAACAATGATTTAGTAGAAGTAGATGATGTGAAAGAAGAAACTACACAGTTATTCTCGACAAAATATAGTTGTAAACATTGTGATTTCACATTAGGTGATTTAGAACCACGTATCTTTTCATTTAACAACCCTCAAGGAGCTTGTCCTGAATGTGATGGGCTAGGGATGCACGAAACTGTTGATATTAATAAAATTATTGATAAAGACCTGTCGATAAATGAAGGTGCGATTCTAGTTTATAATAATGCAACATCTACATATTATCCAAGTCTAATAAAATGTGCATGTGAACACTTCGGAATAGATATGGATACTCCATTTAAAGATTTGAAAGATGAACAACAACAAATTATTTTATACGGAAACGATCAAGAGGAAATCACTCATAAATATATTAATGATGAAGGTATTCAACGTTCGCGCATAGTATATTTTGAAGGTGTAGCGAATAACATCCTTAGACGTTATAAATCAGGAATGACTAGAGCGACTAGAGAAGCGATGGCTAAGTATATTAAGGAAGACTCATGTCGTAGCTGTAAAGGTCAACGTTTAAAACCAGAGATATTATCGGTTTATGTTGCTGGGAAAAACATCGCAGAAATTTGTGAGATGTCTATCAAAGATAGCTATGAATTTTTCCAAAATATAAAATTAAGTGAAAAAGATTATGCAATAGCAAAATTAGTACTTAAAGAAATTAAATCAAGATTACAGTTTTTAAATGATGTTGGTCTAGATTATTTAACATTGGATAGATCTTCAGGAACATTGTCAGGAGGAGAAGCTCAGCGTATTCGATTAGCGACTCAAATTGGTTCGAAACTGATGGGGGTTACTTACATACTAGATGAGCCATCAATTGGATTACACCAAAGAGATAATGAAAAACTAATTAATACTATGTTATCTATGAGAGATTTAGGAAATACAGTATTAGTAGTTGAACATGATGAAGATACGATGATGGCTTGTGACTATATTGTTGACATTGGTCCTAAAGCTGGTGAACATGGTGGTCAAGTAGTGGCAGTTGGAACACCAGAAGAAATTATGGCTAATGAAAACTCTATAACAGGTGCATATTTATCAGGACGTAAAAAAATACCAGTACCGACTGAAAGAAGAGAAGGTAATGGAGAAAATATAGTTATTAAAAAAGCAAGAAAAAATAATTTGAAAGACGTTAATGTGAAGTTCCCACTTGGTAAATTTATTGGAGTTACAGGAGTATCAGGAAGTGGGAAATCAACGTTAGTTAATGAGATATTGTTTAACTCTGTAAAAAATGTTCATAATAAAGAAGAAATTGATACTACAGTAGTAAAATCGGTAGAAGGAATTGATGGTAATATTGATAAAATTATTGATATAGACCAAAGTCCTATCGGAAGAACCCCACGAAGTAACCCAGCAACTTATACTGGTGTATTCGATGATATACGAGATTTATACGCTAGTACAAATGAAGCAAAACTACGAGGATACAAAAAAGGACGATTCAGTTTTAATGTTAAAGGTGGTCGTTGTGAAGCTTGTAGTGGTGATGGAATATTAAAAATAGAAATGCACTTCTTACCAGATGTTTACGTGCCGTGTGAAGTATGTAAAGGAAAACGTTATAACAGAGAAACATTAGAAGTTAAATATAAAGGTAAGAGTATAAGTGATGTACTAGATATGACAATAAAAGAAGCTTATGAGTTCTTTGAAAACATTCCAAAAATAAAAAATAAACTTGAGACACTTGTTCATGTAGGACTTGATTATATAAGATTAGGTCAAAGTGCGACAACCTTGTCAGGAGGAGAAGCTCAAAGGGTTAAACTAGCGAGTGAACTTTATAAAAAATCTACAGGAAAAACACTATACATTCTAGATGAACCTACAACTGGATTGCATATTGATGATATTAGTCGATTAATCAAAATAATAGATAAATTAGTTGATGGTGGAAATACTGTTGTAGTTATTGAACATAATCTAGATGTTATTAAATGCTGTGACCACTTAATAGACCTTGGTCCAGAAGGTGGAGTAGGAGGAGGAACAATTCTAGCAGAATGTACTCCAGAAAAATTAATAAAAAACAATGAAAGTTATACAGGAAAGTTTCTGAAAAAACTTTTAAATTAATATAAACACATTAAATAAAATAAGTCTAAAACAAATTAATATTAGAAAAATATTTTTGTTAATTTTTCATTATGAAAACCTTTTAAAAATAAGGTTTTATAAAAAAATACACAAAACAAACACATGATTATACAAATTTTGAGGTTGTTTTACAAGTTTAACTGTGGTAAAATATAAATATAAAACTAAAGCGCTTGTATGACTTACCTCACATTCGGGCCTAACACTTTTTGAACGGGAACGAAAATCGCTTATCAGTATAAAATGCTTCCTTTGAGAAGACTTTAGAACGTAAGGCTATCGTGCCCACCTGATTATATCAGGACCAATTTAGGTAAGAATCTACGGCGTTTTGGTTTTTTTTAGACTGGTTATTCTAATTTCCAGTCTTTTTATTATTTGATTTTAGAAGAATATGGAGAATAAAATGTTACATCAATTTTCAAGAAATGAATTAGTAATAGGAACTGAAGGTTTAGAAATATTAAAAAATAAAAGAGTAGGAATACTAGGTATAGGAGGAGTAGGATCATTTGCGGCTGAGTCATTAGCCCGTTCTGGAGTTGGTTCATTGGTATTAATGGATAAAGATAATATTGATATTACAAACGTTAATAGACAAATTCATGCAACAACAGAAACAGTGGGTCACAGTAAAGTAGAAGAGATGAAAAAAAGAATTTTAGCTATTAATCCTGAGTGTGAAATTATAGCTATTCAAGACTTTTACACAGAAGATACTTATCCTGTCTTTTATGAGAAACCACTTGATTTCGTAATAGATGCATGTGATACGGTGACGTTTAAAATACATTTAATAAAATATTGTTTAGCTCACAATATACCAGTAATTAGTGTGATGGGTTCTGCAAATAAAATAGATCCAACAAAATTCCAAATTGCTGATATTAGTAAAACTACTGTTTGTCCTTTAGCAAAAGTAATAAGAACAAAACTAAAAAAAGAGAGAGTTCGTGGAAAAGTACCTGTAGTATTTTCTACAGAAAGTCCAACAATTGCGAATAAAGAATACCTAGAAAAAATTGGGAAACAAGATTCAGAAATACGTAAAGCTAAGATACCACCAGCTTCTAACGCATTTTGTCCATCAGTAGCTGGCCTTATAGCAGCTAATTATGTTTATACAACTTTATTAAAAAATATAAAAATATTAACTGTTGAAAAACCTGTTTAAAGAATGAAAACAACGCTAATTATAGCGTTGTTTTATTTTTTCTCAAGGTTGACATATCAGAGTTTATACTAATTTTTCTGTAAAAATTACACATAATTTGCAAACAGTATTTTATATTAGTATGAAAAAAAGGTTCGAAAATTTATAATTTAATTTGATTTTTTATAAAAAAAAAGGTATAATAGTTATAGATGAGAAAGGAGGATTACTTTGAAGAATAAAGGAACATTACTGGCACAAAACTTGAAAAAACTTCGAAAAATGAACAATTACTCTATGTCAACTGTAGCAGATAAACTAGAGTTATCATCTCATGGTGTTTATGCTAACTGGGAATACGGTCGAAACGAACCTAATGTAGCGACACTAGTATCTATTGCAAAACTGTATAACGTTTCAATAGACGAACTTGTGGGGTATAAAACAGAAAAAGGGGAACCAGATGAGTTGGTAGATACTCACTTTGAAGTAATTGATATGATTAAGTCACTTGATAGTGAAGATTGTAAATTAGTAGAAGAAGTTTTGAGAAGATTTAGGGGATATTCTTTTTCTAGAAATATAAATCTATAACAGACTCAAATACTTAGGCTATAGAGTTATAATGTAGTAAGTTAAATTAATAGTTTTTAAATATAGGCTAAGTAGTGATACTTAGCCTATATTTTCCTTTTCTTTAGGAAATGGGGTGATAGCTATTGATGTAAAGCTTTTAATGAATCGTATAATTAACGAATCAATAGAAAAAAGAGCCAGTGATATCCATATATACCCGCATATATCAGGGGATTCCTTTATACAACTCAGAGTGAATGGACACCTGAGTAAATATGAAAAATTTACTAACAGGGAGATTGAACAGATAATATCTTTGTTGAAATATAATGCCAACATAGATATTTCAAGAAATAAAGAACCTCAAAGTGGTCGTTTCGTTTATAACTATAACGAAAAAGATTATTTTTTACGCGTTTCTACCTTGCCGTTAAGTGAACTTAATGAAGGATGTGTAGTGAGGATTTTTATTAATGAATTAGAAGATGTTGATTACAGTATCTTCGAGGAAGATAATGAATTTATATATAATCTTTCTAAAAGAGCCTATGGTTTGATACTATTTTCAGGACCAACAGGAAGTGGAAAATCAACATCAATGTATAAACTAGCTAGCGAATTAGCTAGTAGGGATAAACAGATAATTACCGTGGAAGATCCTGTAGAGAAAAACATACCGACTTTAATACAAATGCAAGTGAACGAAAAAGCTGGAATAAATTATGACAATGCTTTAAAATCAATCTTACGATGCGATCCAGATGCAATGGTAATCGGTGAAATAAGAGATTTTAAAACAGCAAGTCAAGTAATTACTTCATCATTTTCTGGACATTTAGTATTAAGTACAATTCATGCAGAAAATTCTATCGGTGTAATTAATCGATTGAAAGATTTAAACCTGTCATTAGAAGATATTAAGCAGACCATAATTTGTATAATTTCTCAAAGATTGGTCAACTTAACAAATGGAAAAAGAGGATTAGTAACCGAAATATTGAAAAAAGAAGATATTTATGATTATATAGATAATAATAAGATTATAGCAAACTCTTTAGAGCAAAAATTTCAATTAGCATGTGAGAAGGGGTTAATCACTACTGATGAAAAAGAAAAATGGGGATATTAAAAAAGCTCTAGATAAAGAGAATAAAATATATTTTATAAAACGTCTATATGAATTAATTGATCATGGATATATGCTAGAGGATTCTTTAGAATTTTTACTTATTCAATATGAAGTTGCTGATGACGAGATTAAAAAGATAAAAGAAAAACTCTCTAACGGAAGTAAATTATCCGATATATTGGGATATCTTGGTTATTCACAACTAATTGTTAGTAAAATAAAATTTGCTGAAGATTACGGTCGAATAGAAGATATGTTACTTGAAGTTGAAACATATCTAAAAATAAAAAAAATACAACAAGAAAAGGTAATAAAAACTTTACGATACCCACTATTTTTAACACTCACATTAATTTGCCTTATTATGGTCTTTAATGCGCTAGTAATTCCACAATTTGAGAACATCTATACTTCATCTAATATTAAGATGGATCTCCAAACTATTATATTAATCAAATCACTATATTACATTCCAAAAATTATTTCAATTATTTTTTTACTTATACTAATATGTATAGGATACACCTTTTATACAATTAAATATAAACCAAATCTATTTTTAAAATCTCTTTTATACATTCCTAAAGTAAGGAACTATTCTAAATTATATTTTTCTTACAGATTTTCTATGGAATTAAGTTTATTTCTTATGAGCGGATTTTCGTTAAAGACAGCTTTAGAAGTCATGGTTGAAGAAGACTATGATTATTACTTAACGCTCTTTTCTAAAGATATTTTAAATGAGTTAGATCAAGGTATAGGCTTCGAGGATGCAATCGGAAAGATTAAATACTTTGATAAATCTATGAGAAAATTTGTAAGCCATGGAAAAAATAATGGTTTGATTGACAAAGAATTAAAACTATTTAGTGAACTGATGCTAGATACTTTTCTAACATCGTTAGATAAAAACTTGAAAAAATTACAACCTATTTTATTTGGTATTTTAGCCGTAGTTATTGTCGGATTATACATGGTTATTCTTTTACCGATATTTAATATGGCTAGCTCTCTTAAATAAGGAGGAATATATGGAAAATATTATTAAAAAGTTCAAAAACAAAGATGGATTCACATTGATTGAAATGTTAATCGTTTTGTTTATAATTGCAATACTTCTAATTCTTATAATCCCTAATATTACTAAGAATATAGATACTGCAAAAGATAAAAGCTCTGAAGCTTATGAAAAAACGGTTCAATCCCAAGTAACAGCTTATGAAATCAATGAAAAAGACAAAGATGTTACTTTCGAAAAACTAGTGGAAAAACATTATTTAGATGGCCCAGCAGACAAAGCTAGTACAGCACCAAATGGTAAAAAAATAGTAATAGCTAATGGTAAAGCGACATTACAAAAATAGGCAGGGCTTCAGTTTAGTAGAAATGTTAGCTGTATTAATGATAGTAAGTATCATAGTAATAATATTATCAAGAATATCTATAAACACCTATGAAAAATATCAAGAAAGATTAGCGGTTAATGAATTAGTTTCAGAGATATACAATGTGCAAACGCGAAGTTTGAATGAAAGAAGAACATTTATCATTTTTTTTGTGAACGATGATAAGTACGATACATTTTATGATGATCATGAGCATTGGAAAAAAATTAAAAGAGTAGGAAAACCAAAGTTAGGAGGAGCCTCGGTTACATTTGAATACAGAAAGGGGAATCTAGTGTCTAAGGCAAATACTGTAGATGTACAGTTTGATAATAGTAGATATAGAATTATTGTTCATTTAGATACTGGATACATAACACTAGATGAAGTATAACAAAGAAGCTTTCACCTTTGTTGAAATGATAGGGGCACTATTTATATGCTCATTATTATTCGTGTTTTTGGTTCCGAATATGGTTCGCCAATACTCAAATCTAAATAAGATAGAAAAAGAATTAGAAATGAAGGAAATATTATATGAGGAAATTTGTAGTCATTACAAAAATCACATGTTCACAGTAATACGAGGTGACTATTACATAAGTGTAGATGAAAAATCAGCTAGAATAGAGGATGAACATACTGGTGAAAAAATTAGCTATAGTTAAGAACAAAAAAGGATTTACATTTCTAGAATTAACTGTATCACTGTTTCTATTAATAATTTTGACACTACTACTTATGTTAATTATACAAACAACTATGATGACTTCAAAAAGATTTCTAGATTATTCTAATTACGAATATGCACTTGCTCATAAAAAAATATTAGAAACGTATAACAATAGCGCTAAAGTCTATCAAGAAAGTAATTACATCATAATGAAAAGTAAAGATGATGTAGAAGATGTAAGAATTAACTTTAGAGGTGGCAGGATATATATAGATAAGTTCAAAGATTCCAATAACTTTGCAGGATATATTCTTGTGTTAAAAAATATGAAGAGTTATACATTATCACAAGAAAATGACATTATACATGTTTCAATTGTTGATAAAAGTGATCACGAACGAGAGATGTATTTGAAAGTCAAAGATGAAAAAACTGACAAAGAGAAAGAAAAAGAAAAGAAAGAAAAAGAAGAAAAGGCTAAAGAGGAAAAAGAAAATAAGAATAAAGAGGAAGAACATGATCATAATGAACACGAGAAGGAAGGTGAGTAAACTATGAAATTTAAAACAAATCATAAAAAAGCTAATGCCATAGTCGCCTCACTTTTAGTAACCTTGTTAGTAATAACAGTCCTCTTTAGTATTATAGGAATATACATAAATAAAATGTATAGTTTGAAAAATTTGAACGATTATTATGATAAGAAAATAGTACAGCAACTTCAAGAAAACAACAAATCTAAATAATATTGAGGCATCCTAATCTCGAATAATGAGGTTAGGATGTTTTGTGTTTATATGTTAATTGATTTCTAGAAGAGTGAGATATGGTTTAATGTAGATCAATTAGTGTCATAGAAAATTATAATATTTGTTGCTTTGTTTAAGTAAATGGTTTAAAATATTATTATATTGTCAAAAATTTAAAATTAAATTTTAAGGAGATTTTAATGGGTAAAAAATTATTGTTAGGACTAGTAGGTGCTGGAGCATTAGCAGCTACTGTATTTCATAAAAAAGAAAATCTTAGTTCAGAAGAACGTGCAAAAGTAGAAGAAGCTAAAAAGTATTTAGAAGAAAAAGGATATGTTGTAACAGGAAAATCTAAGTTTCCTGTTGGAGGTTTAAACATACTTTCAGTATCTTCATTACCAATGTATTATAAAGCTGTAAAGACTGTAGCTAAATTTATTTTATAAGATTATGTTTATACCAGAAAAAAATTATTCATTTTATGATGATAATCCAAAAGGTAAATTAACAATAAAAAAATTTGTAAAAGAAATGTATTATCGTCTTATGTATGATGAAATATCATTACTATCTGCAAATTTAAGTTATTATTTTATTTTATCATTATTCCCTATGTTAATTGTTGCGTTAGCTTTAACACCATACTTTAAAATTGACCAACAATTTCTATTAGAGAGGATTCAAAATTTCGCCCCTGGAGATTTGGGTAACTATCTTTTTGATATGATTTCTGAAGTATTAAATAATAAGAATAATACGATTATCACCGTGGGTATTGTATTTACTTTATGGTCAGCGTCTAGTGGTATTTATGGGATTATTATTGCCTTTAATAATGCATTTAGAGTTCGAGACGGAAGAATATGGATAGTAACAAAATTAATTAGTGTAGTAATTACAGCGTTGTTTTTAGTAGGAATGTTCGTAGTTCTTGCACTAGTCGTATTTGGAAAACAACTTACATACTTATTATTCCATAAATTTAATCTAGATGAAGGTTTTTATAATTTATGGTCAGTTTTAAATTATAGTTTCCCGATATTATTTACATTTATAGTATTTGTATTTTTATATATAATGGGACCAAACTTAAAATTAAAAGCTATTAGTATTTTACCAGGTTCTATATTTGCGACAGTTTCCTGGACTTTAATAAGTAGACTATTCGGATACTACATAGATCATTTTTCTAGCTATATTAAAACATATGGAACAATCGGAGCATTTATGGCGTTTATAATTTGGTTGTATATTACAGGATATATACTAATTATCGGAGCAGAAATAAATGCAATATTTCATAATTATAGAGTTGAACATAGAGTGTTTGAAGAAACTCATACTACAGAATAGAAAATAAATAGATAAAACATATATATAATAGACAAGTACAACCTTTGCTATGTACTTGTCTTTGTTTTTGTAAAATTATATAAATACACTATGAATGTCAAATATTTGATGTAATTAGCATACAATAGAAGTGCATAATTATATTAAAAGTTAGCGTTTTATAGTATAATAATAGTTAACAAATTTTGAATTTTGACTATAGAATGTGAGGAACTAAACCATGAAAAAAGAAATATATTTAGCAGGTGGATGTTTCTGGGGAGTAGAAGGTTACTTTGCGCAACTTGATGGAGTTTTATCTACAAGAGTTGGATATAGTAATGGTCAGACTGCAGAAACTACTTATCAAAATATTAAATCTACAGATCACGCAGAAGTAATTTACTTAACATATGATAACTCAGTATTACCATTAAACGATGTATTTCGTCATTATTTTAGAATTATCGATCCAGTAAGTGTTAATAAACAAGGTGGAGACAGAGGTCGCCAATACAGAACTGGTATTTACTACGTAGATGAAGAAACAAGAGACGGAGCTGTTAAGTTTATAGAAGAACTTCAAAAGAATTATACTAAGAAAATTGCTGTAGAAGTAGAAGCGGTAAATAACTATATTGATGCTGAAGAATATCACCAAAAATACTTAGAGAAAAATCCTACAGGATACTGTCATGTAGACTTAAGTTTAGCGAAAAAAAGCTTATAATTTATTAAAATAAGTTTGAAATAATCACTAAAAAAAGGTAAAATATAATTAGGTATAAATAAGAAAATAAGGAGTTATAAAATGACAAATATTTTAATTTTTGGACATAAAAATCCAGATACTGATACAATTTGTTCAAGCATTGTATACAACAACTTAAAAAGAATTCAAGGAATGGATACAGAAGCTGTAAGACTTGGAGAAATCAATGATGAAACAAGATATGCTCTTGAGTACTTCAACGTACGCTTACCACGTTTAGTAGACGAAGTAGCAGAAGGACAACATGTTATTTTAGTTGACCACAATGAATTCCAACAATCAGCTAATGGAATTGAAAAAGCAGTTATTCGTGAAGTAATCGATCACCACCGTATTGCAAACTTTGAAACTGCTGGACCACTATACTACCGTGCTGAACCACTTGGATGTACTGCTACAATCTTGAAAAAAATCTATGAAGAACAAAGTGTTCACATCGATAAACAAATGGCAGGATTAATGCTATCAGCAATTATTTCTGACTCATTATTATTCAAATCACCAACATGTACTTTACGTGATAAAATTGCAGCAGAAGAATTAGCAGCTATCGCTGAAGTAAACATTGAAGAATATGGTTTAGCAATGCTTAAAGCCGGAGCTTCAACAACTGACAAAACTGCTGAAACATTAATCTCATTAGATGCTAAAGAGTTTGTTTTAGGTGCTGATAAACTAGTAGTAGCTCAAATCAACACAGTAGATGCGAACGAAGTAGCAGTAAGAAAAGCAGAATTAGAAACAGCTATTAAAGCAGAATTAGATTCTAAAGGATTAGCAGCATACGTATTTGTAATCACAAATATCTTAACTTCAGATTCAGAAGTATTAGTATTAGGAGATAAACAAGATAAAGTTGCTGCTGCATTTGGAAAAACTCTTGAAAATGACTTTATGACACTAGAAGGTGTTGTATCTCGAAAAAAACAAGTAGTTCCTCAAATTACAGAAGAGTTTTCAAAATAATTTTTAAAAATATAAATTTAAGAAAGTGAGGACATTGCTTCTCACTTTCTACTTTATATAAATAACAAGAAGAAGGAAAAATATGTATACATTTAAAAAATTATATTGGCCTATTATAAAAAAGGTCATATTAAATACATTTATTGTAATTGCCTTTTCTGGTTTGACTAAAGGAAGTTTGCGAGTCGATCATCCAGTATACGGATTTTTAGGAGCATTACTTATTACTATTTTATTTATATTAGTTCGACCTATATTATTGATAACTATAATGATATCAATATTTAGTTTAGGATTATTTTCGTTATTAATTAGGACGTCACTAGTATATTTAGTTTCTTTTATATTGTCGCCACATTTTGAGATAATGTCCTTTTGGACAGCTTTTGGCTTGGTGATAATTATTATGCTATTTAACTTTATATTAAATACAAATGATAGAAAGATAGTAATAAAAACATTTAAAAATAAATAAAAGGAAAAAAATTATGCCAAAAATTACAACAAGAGATCTTGTAGAAAAATTAAATCTAGAAATTGTTAGTGGGGAAAAGGGACTGGATAGAGAAATAACTACTGATGAATTATCACGTCCAGCTTTACAACTTGCAGGATATTTTTCTCATTATTCACCACAGAGAATTCAAATATTAGGAACTAGTGAATTATCATTTTTTAAATTAATTCCTGATATTGAGAAAAAATCAAGAATGAGAATGCTTTGTACAAGGATAACTCCATGTATTATTATATCAAGAGATTTAGAAGTTCCTAAAGAATTAGAGGAAGCTGCAGATCGATACGATACACCAGTTTTAAGATGTCACCAAGATACTACAAAACTTATGGGGAATATTTCAAACTATCTTAGAAAAGAATTTGCACCTGCAACTTCAGTTCACGGTGTGTTCATAGAAGTTTATGGTATTGGAGTATTGATTACAGGAGAAAGTGGAATTGGTAAGAGTGAAATAGCTCTAGAGCTTATTAAACGTGGACACAGATTAGTAGCTGATGATAGAGTTGATATTAAAGAATTTGAAAAAGGTTATTTAATAGGAAGCTGCGAATCAACGCTAATAAAACATTTATTAGAAATTCGTGGATTAGGTATTATTAATGTAATGACACTATTTGGTACTGGTGCAGTAAGAAGTGATAAGAGATTACAATTGAATGTACACTTAGAAACATGGAATGATCAAAAACAATATGATCGTATAGGATTAGGAGATGAACATAGAGAAATTCTTAATTCTAAAATTGAAAAGAAAACAATTCCTGTAAGACCAGGTCGAAACGTAGCAATCATTATAGAATCTGCAGCGATGAACTACAGATTAAATCAAATGGGAATTAATACTGCTAAAGATTTTACATCAAGACTAGCAGAAGAAATAAAACAAAATAATATGAATAATGGGGTGAACTAAAATGACATTAGGTTTCTTAGATCCGGTTGCATTTCATCTATTCAGTAAGCCTGTCTATTGGTATGGAATAATAATTGCTACAACAGTATTTTTTGCGTACTTGCTTGCTGATAGAGAAGCGACTAAACGAGGATTAAAACAAGATACAATGTTAGATCTATTACTAATAGCTTTACCAATAGCATTTATCTTTGCTCGTGCTTATTATGTAATATTTAGATGGGAATATTACGCTGGAGACTTTAGTAGTATGATAGCTATCTGGGATGGTGGAATAGCCATTTACGGTGGTTTAATTGGAGGATTTTTAGTACTTTACTTTTTTGCGAGAAGAAGAGGGGTAAAAATAATCAAACTATTAGATATAATAGCTCCAAGCTTATTAGTAGGACAAATGTTAGGACGTTGGGGGAACTTTTTCAACCATGAAGCATACGGTGAAATTGTTACTAAACAATATTTAGAAAACAGATTTATACCGAACTTCATTATTGAAAATATGTACATTGATGGTGCATATCGTCAACCAACATTCTTATATGAAAGTTTATGGTGTTTAATAGCACTGGTAATACTATTATTAATACGTAATAAATTAGCTCAAAGTGAAGTATTTGCTGCATATTTAATTTTATATGGAGTAGAGAGATTCATTGTAGAAGGAATGAGAACAGACTCACTTTATATTGGAAGTCTTAGAGTATCTCAAGTCCTTTCGCTAGTATTTGTGGTAGGAAGTTTGATATACTTAATAGTGCTTAATACAAAATTCAAAGATAAGAAGATTTTGTATAGAGAATCATAATAAAGAAGGTGGAAAATATGTCAGAAAAAATTTATGACTTAATTATCGTTGGAGCAGGTCCAGCAGGTATGACAGCTTCAATCTATGCATCACGTGCGAATATGTCAGTGTTGATGTTAGAAAGAAAATATCCAGGTGGTCAAATGCTTTCAACGGAAGAGATTGAAAACTACACAGGATATGAAATGGTAACAGGTCCTGAACTATCAGAAAAAATGTTCGAACACTCTAAAAAATTCGGAACAGAATTTGCTTTTGGTAATATTACAAAAGTTGGTGAAAAAGATGGACTTAAATACGTAGTTGCAGGAGAAAAAGAATATGTTGCTAAATCAATAATTATTGCGACAGGTTCAGAGCACAGAAATCTTGATGTTCCTGGTGAAGAACAGTTCTCAGGAAAAGGTGTAAGTTACTGCGCAGTATGTGATGGTGCATTCTTTAGAAACAAAGAAGTAGTAGTTATCGGTGGAGGGGATTCAGCGGTAGAAGAAGCTTTATATCTTTCTAATTTAGCGGCAAAAGTTACGATAGTTCACAGACGTGATGAACTACGTGCACAAAAAATTCTTCAAGATAGAGCATTTACTAAAGAAAATATCGAATTCGTATGGGATAGTGTAGCATACGAAATTAAAGGTGAAAGAAAAGTTTCATCTATTGAAATTAGAAATGTAAAAACTGGAGAAGAAAGTTCAATTCCAGCTGATGGTGTGTTTATCTATGTTGGTATGTTACCGCAAACACAAGACTTCAGAGACTTAGGAATTACTGATGAAGCTGGTTATATTCCAACTAACGAAAGATTAGAATCAGCAGTACCAGGAATTTTTGCTGCAGGTGATGTTCGAGTAAAAGAAATTCGTCAAGTAATCACAGCAGCTTCTGATGGTGCTATTGCAGCTCAAAGCGCATACAGTTATGTAGAAGGTTTAGAATAAAAAAGAAGAAGAGAGGTTCAAATTAGAGCCTCTCTTCTTTTACTTAATTTTAGCATTATATTTTACAACTTACCTTAAGTAAAAACTGTGGACCTATTAAGAGCCACAGTTTTTAATATTTTATATCTTATCCTTTGAAATCAAAAATACTCTTACGTTTACCGAAGTCAAATTTCATATGATTATTAGAATTTACCATTTTATCTCTAAAATCATTTACTGGAATTTCTTCATTTTTACCAGAAGGATATGATCTCTTATAAACTTTTGAATTAGTTTCAGCATAGAAATCAAAAGCATCAGTTTTTTCTAGCGCCAATCCATCACTGTTTAGTTTATAGAATGTATACCCATGGACTTTCGCACCACCTGAACCATATACTTGGAAAATTTTATCCTTAGTTATTGAAAGTGTTGTTCGTTCTCCATTTACTCTTTCAGGTGTAATACGTACTACTTTATTATCTTTGTCTAGAGTATATACATCCATTGGACTATATTCGTTTGGTTTATCCTTACTAGCTTCAGTGAATAGTAATAGTTCATCAATTCCGTCACCATTAATGTCGAAGAAACCATAGTTAAGGAAGTTATTACCAACTTGTTTTTCACTAAAAACTTTATAATTAGTAATGGCTACTGTATTAACATCTTTAGCATCATTTTTACCTCTACTTATAACATCTTTATAATTTTTTAGGACACTAGCATAAGCAGTTTCGTAGTTATCGGGTTTCTTACGTTGATTATTGTCTTTTTTCTCGTCTTTTTTATCATTGTTTTCGTTAGAAGAACTTTCACCGAATTTCTTCACTGATTGCCAATTTTCATTATCAAATTTTATCACTTCGGCAATAGGGAAAGTATCATTAAATTCTTTCTTAGAGTTGTATTCTTTATTATTTGTAATATCTTTGTATTTACTATCATCAGCATCTAGACCAGTGAAAGTAATGACGTTTGTTTTCTCCAGTTTATCTCCATCATTAGAGAATTTTAGGAAATTGTATTCTCCAGTGTCTTTATCGAATTTTCTAATTCTTATAGTTTTATCTTTAAATACTGCTGAACCAGAATTGTTATTAGATCCATCAACACCAAGTTTATTAAGAATAGCACTATCGATAGTCTCAGGATTAAATAATCTTATAACTTTGTGTTTTTTATCAAATGTATAAATATCGAATGGGTTATTAGGTTTATCATTTCTAGAAATGATAAGTTCTTTTCTGCCGTTACCATCGATATCGTAGAAAACATATTTAATATAATCATCATTTTTCTTCTCTTTAATAGCAGCTTTTAATGCTTCAACATTTATTGAACTATCAGCATTGTCAGGATTGTTAATAGCATCCTTATATTTTTGAATAATTGTTCCATATATTTCAATCTCATTTACTACTTTTGGTTTAGAATGTTTAGAGTAATAATAATATCCACCACCAGCAAGTAATAATATACCTAGTAGAGAAGAAACAGTTGCGACTAATTTCCCTTTTGATTTTTTCTTAGGTTGTTTAGGAGAATGGTTAAAATTCTTTGGATTCATTATTGGAGGAATTGGAGGTATATTATCTCTTTTTTGGTTATTTTTGTTTTGATAAGAACTTTGTTGATAATTTGCTGAATTCCCTTGAATTGAATTGTAATTTTGAGTATTACTTTGTTGGTTATTATTAGAACTTGTTTGATTTACATTATAATTTTCAACGTTTTTTTGTTCATTTGAAGTAGGTCCTTGATTATAACTGCCATAAGAGCCCGTAGTGTTACTTTGTTGATAACTTTGACTATTATAGTTAGCTTGTGTTTTATCTTGGTCAGAATATTTAAGGTTCTGGTTATTATTTACTTGATAATCTTGCTCATAGTTAGTTTGTACGCTAGTATTTTGCTGAGTATAATTGAAATTATCTTGTTGATAGTTTTGATTGTAGTTGTTTTGTGTATTATTTTGTCCAGAATAACCAAAATTTTGAGAATTATCTTGTTGATAATTATTATAATATTGATTTGTATTTTGAGTATTATAGTTATATTCGTTTGAATATTGTTCTTGTCCAAAACTATTTTGAGAATTATATTGATTATAATCTTGATTATAGTTGTTATAATCTTGATTATTGTACTGATTATTATAATAATTTTGGTTGTAGTTGTTATATTCTTGATTATAATTATTGTACTGTTGATTATAATTTCCTAAATAAGGATCTTGTTCAAAGTATTGATTAGAATTTTGATTATAATATTGGTTATTATTTTGATAATATTCATTATAATTTTGTCCGCTATTTTGATTATAATTTTCATAATTACCATTTTGATTATTATTGTTAGTTGGCGAATTATTATTATTTTTATTCATAAACATTTCTCCTTGTTATCTTATAATTAATATTATAAAAAGTTATTTAAAGAAAATCAAGAAGTCGAAGGAAAATATAATCTAAAAATAACTGTAAAAATTATAAGTTGCACATTATGTTAGAGAAAAATAGAATGAAAAATAAGAAGTAACTAAAGTTTCAAGTTACTTCTTATTAAATAGATATTATTTGTTATTTTTTCTTGCTAAGTAAGGCATGATTAATCCTAATGAAAGTAGAACGATTGGAGTTACAATATTCATAACTGTTTGGAAAGAACTTTCTGGAGTGTACATACCAGAAATACAAGCAAAGGCTGTTAAGAAGAAACACCAAGCACCTAGTCCCATACCTACAAATTTATTTTTAACAAATTTGTATTCAGATTGGAATTTTTCAGCTGATTTTTTTAAGAAGATATATGCAGCAAATACCCATAGGTAACGTAATGGCATAGTAACAGCATTAAGTTTAACTAACCATCTGAATAAATCATTAACTTCTTTAATTCCGAACATAGGGATAATTAGTAGGATTGAAACAATTACTCCTACAAGTTTTAATCCATTTACATACACATCATTTTCATTTTTAACTAATAATTTTTTAGGAATGTATTTTTCATCAGAACTACTTAATAACATACGAAGTGGAGCATCGATTGAGATAATAACAACAGAAACTTGTCCGATTAAATCAACGATCGCATAGATAACTAAGAATAAGTTACCAACACCGTAGTAGTTACCTAGAGTTTGGAACGCGTAGTAAGTTCCGTTAGTTAATAAATCTTTAGGAATGTTATTTGTATCGAACATTAACGCAAGGGCGAATGTTCCTAAAATAGCTGTTGTACAAACCATAACAACTAAGGCGATCATTCCACGTGGGAAGTCTTTAGATGGATTTTTCATTTTATTTACATAAGGAGAAATCTTCTCACAACCACCGACCGCAAAGACTAATATGGCAATCGAAGTTATGTATTTAATATCAAATGTTGGCATGAATGTATCTAATGACCAATCGATATTAAATGTTTTTGCTCCAGTAATAGATGGTGCTGTGATAGCCATAACAACGAATAATAATGACATAATAAACATTGATGATCCAGCTAACATAGCCATTTTTTTAATTAAGTTAACTCCACGAGCTGCTAAGAATAAAGCTACTAAGAAAATTACCAGTGAAATAATTTGTAAATATGTGATATTCATTTTACTAATACGATTATCACGGAATACTGTCCAGCTAAACGCTGCGATAATACGAGATGGTTTTTGTGAAATATAAGGCATGTGTACGACCCACATTGTCCATCCAGTATAGTAAGCAAGTAATTTACCATGTGTAGAACTTATCCAAGAACTAACACCTCCACCTGCATCTTTGAAAGTAGAACCTAGCTCACCAACTATTAATGAATACGGAATAAAGTATATAACAAAAATTAAAATCCAAGAAACTATAGATTTTAAACCGCCGAACTCAGAGTATCCATTAACAACATTCCCGAACGCCCAAACCGTAGAGAATGCCATGAAGGCTAGAGTGTACCAAAAAATCTTTTTTGCGTCCTTCTCCATTAAGAACCTCCTAATAATATAATTTTTCTAATTACTGCAAAATTCGCATTACTAAAATACTAGCATAGTATACATAATTATTCAAGTAAAAACAAAATAAATTAAACTAAAATTTTTTTATTTGAAAATATAATACTGTTTTATAGAAAATATATAAAATCAAAGTGTTTGATAATTTCTCAAATAATTCTTTAAAAAAAATAAGATGAGAACGATTTGAAATGTAAATTTACAATATAAAAATATATTCGTATAATTTTGATATTCTAAAGTATATCTAAAGTTTACAAAACTTAACATTGCTTGAATTGATAATTATTTTGGTTTATAATTAACAGTGATAGAGAAGTTATAAAAAATAAGGAGTGATAAAAACTTGAAAAAAAAACACCGAACTTTAACCAGGTTAATGTTGATAATGACAGGTCTGGTAGTAGTTTCATTATTAGTAACTTCTTTTTTTATGACAGAATATATAAAAAAACGTGAAGATGAAATTATCCGTCAAAAAATATATGCAACTGCTAAAGTAGTAGCTAGTGACACTCGTGTAAAAGACGATATTAAACATCATAGGAAAACATTAGCAATTCAAAGATTTGCAAATAGGGTAATGGAAGAAACAGGAACGGACTTCGTAGTTATCACGGATGAAACTTTTACAAGATACAGTCACCCAATAGAGGACTTTGTTGGAAAAAAATTTTCCAATATAGAAGATATTAGTTCGACATTTTATTCTGGAGATCACTATAGTAAGCAAAGTGGTGTTCTAGGAGACGGGCTTAGATTTTTTACAACGATTAAGGATGAAGAAGGTAAAAATATTGGTGTTGTGTGTGTAGGATATACTAAAGAAACTGTAAAAAAACAAATACTACATTCACAAGAAAAAATATTATTTGGGTTATTGATAGGTATAGGAGTTGCAATTACGTTAGCAATAGTGTATAATAAACGACTTAAACGTATATTATTAAATTATGAACCAGAAGAAATTGCATACAACTACATAGAGAAAAATCTTATATCCGATCATGTTTCAGAGGGAATTATAGCGATAAATATTGATAAGAAAGTTATCGTTAAGAACAGCAGTGCTAACCAAATTTTAGACAAGGCTGGCTATTCTAAAGTTAAGAAAGGAGAGCAAATTCCTGATGAAATGTACGAAATCTTCTTTAAATCAATCATTGAAGAAAATATAATAAGTCGAGACGAATTAGTTTTATTAAATCATATAGAAGTATTAGTTAATAGAAATGCTATATATCAAAATGATAAATTATATGGTGCAGTTGTTACACTTCGAGATCAAAGTGAAATGAAAAAATTAATCACAGAATTAAGTGGAACAGAAAAATATAACGATAGTCTCAGAGAACAAAGTCACCACTTCATGAATAAACTTCATGTACTACATGGATTAATAGAGATGAAGTCATATGATGAAGTAGAAAAATTTATAACTTATCTAAAAGATGACTACCATGAAAAAATAGGTCATATATCAGAAAATATTAAAGTACCGGCTATAGCAGGGTTTTTACTTGCGAAAGTCAGAGAAGCTAAGCAAAAAAATATATCATTATTAATAGATCCTGATTCGATGATTTTAAATAAGAAAGGTCTAGATGAACTATTTAATGAACTGCTAATCATACTTGGTGTATTAATCGACAATTCGATGGAGTCTATTGGAAATAAAGAAGGCGGTAAGATTGCTGTTTACTTATACTTAAATACAGAGGAAAATATATTACTATGTAAAGTGTATGATAATGGTTCCGGAATTAGTAAGGATATACTGGAGAATGTATTTGAAAGAGGATATTCAACTAAAGGGGAAAATAGAGGATATGGTCTAAATGCTGTAGAAACTATTGTGAAAAAATATAACGGTTTAATAGACGTGGAAAGTGAAGTAGGAAAGACTACATTTACAATAGAAATACCAATTGAGGAGGAGCAATAATTGAAAGTACTAATAATAGAAGATGATCCAATGGTAGCGATGATACATAAAGAATATTTTAAAAGAAAAGAATTTTCGAATGACCTTAATCATGTATCATCACTTGAAGAAGCAAGAAATTATTTAGCAACTAATGATGTTGATTTAATAATTTTAGATAATTATTTAACAGATGGACAAGGAGTAGAATATTTACCAGAATTAAAAGGTTATCCAATAATTATGATAACAGCTGCGAATGATATTCAAACAGTGGAAGCTGCATTAACGAATGGAGTAGTGGATTATTTAGTTAAACCATTTACATATGAAAGATTCTCTCAAGCAGTAGATAAAGTACAGGACTATGTATCTTTATTATCAAAAGAAAAAATTAATCAAGATTTAATTGATGACTACTTGAATTCTGGAAGAGTAGAGGAAGAGGAAGACAGCTTACCTAAAGGTTTATCTCGAATAACTCTGAGAAAAGTGCTAGAAAATATTCAAGAACACGAAGCAGGATTCACTACGCAACAAGTAGCGGATGAATTAGATATTTCAAGAATAACAATTAGAAAATATTTAAATTACTTAGTTAATATAAGCGTACTAAGTGAAGATGCAGAATACTACACATCAGGAAGACCAGTGTCGGTATTCACAATTGAAAATCAAAATAAATTAGAAAAATTGTTATAAGAATATAAAGAAGGAGCGACTCGAATGAGTCGCTCTTTTATGTTTTCTTAGATAAATAATATGTTAATCTTTGATTCTATATTTATTTTCTCGATAACTTTTAGTTTTTTTATATTGCTCAATCATACTATTTATTCTATCTAAATCTTTTTGTGTAATTTTTTCTTTAATTTCTTTATATGTTGCTTTCTTCACTGTTTTAAAATCACGTTGTCCAACGGGTTTATTATAGTCTAGTGTTTGTATTTCTATACCGTCATTAGTTTTGATAACCTGTACTGTACTTCCACCCGTTCCCATACTTGATGATAATTTTCCATTATTTTCTGACATTATAAAAGGTGATTCATAGTTAATAATAATCTCATCAAAGTTAGTTGAATTCGCTAGAAGAGCTCGTCCAATTAAAGTAAGTTGAGAATTCGTGTATTCTACTTTAAAAGTGTCTATGTTATCTTCTGAAGAATTACTTCTATTTTCATTGTAAGTATAAACTGATTTAAAATCAGATTTTGTGAAGTCTAGTTTATTACTTGATTTTTTGTTGTTTTTTTAGAAGTCTTCTAGACTACTGAATTGATTATTTGATATTGTATCAAGATATTTTCCATCTTTTTTTTCTTTTTCAGATATTGTAATATCATGTATTTTATCGTATTTATCTTTTTTGTCATTTAGTTTGTAGACGACATATCTGTCATAGTTTATTTCTTTTGTGTGAATCCATATAGTTCTATCTTTATAGAAATTCGCACGAGGAATATCATTTCTAGACTCAGCTTGATATAGTACTATAATTTTGTTTGAATTATATGAATAAACAGCAAATGGGATGTTAGGTTTATCTTTTTCAGCAATAACTAATTCATTTTTACCATCTTCATCTACATCATAATAACTATAAGTTATAAAATTTTTCTCTTTACCATGTTCATCATAATTTTTAATAGCGAACTTATTAACTTCAGAATTTTCTCCTAATTCATTATTATCCATAGATTTTTTGTATTTCTCTAGTATAGGAGCGTAAATTTCCTCATCATTTTTACTAATAGAAAAAATACTAGAGATAGATTTATTAGTAGTTTTTGAATAGTAGTATAAACCACCACTACCAATTAATACAAGTCCAAGTATAGTTGATATGATTGGAACAAACTTTGAACGTTTTTTTTTGGTTAGGATTAAAGTTATTATTAAGATTTCGAGGAGCGTTCATAAAATTAGGGTTTTGTTGATTATTATAGTTTTGATATTGTTGATTAAATCCCTATTGATTATTATTGTAGTTTTGATATTGTTGATTAAATCCCTGTTGATTATTATCGAAGTTTTGATATTGTTGATTAAATCCCTGTTGATTATTATTGTAGTTTTGATATTGTTGATTGTATCCTTCTTGATGACCATGGTTATTATAATTTTCGTATTGGTTATTATAGTTAGTTTGTCCGTTGTATTCATTTTGATTATAATTACCATAATTCTGGTTAAGGTAGTTATTATTATTTGACTTCGAATTATTATTATTATTCATAACACCTCTCTTTTTAAAGCGCTTTCACTACTATTATAAAATAAATTTAACATATTTCATAGTAATATTAAAAAAAACTCCTAATTTCATATAAATTCTATACGAAATTAAGAGTCGATGTGTTTTATTTAGTTACTACGAAAGAATACCATCCGTTATCAGAAGTTTCTTCAACAAGTTTGAAGCCACGTTCTAACATTCTTTCAAGAAGTTCATCTTTCTTCTCTTCGATAATACCAGAAGTGATGTAGTAACCACCATCTTCTAATAAGTTATACGCATCATCAATCATAAGCTCGATGATATGAGTAAGAATATTTGCTACAATGATGTTGTACTTTTTAGTTTCTTTTGTAAGAAGACTAGCTTGTTCAACTTCAATTCTTTTCTCAAGTTTATTTAAAGCAAAGTTCTCATAAGAAACATCAACAGCAAGCTTATCTAAATCAACTGCTTTAATATTTCCATCAGTTAAATAACTAGCTGCGATACTTAAAATACCACTACCACAACCAACATCGATAACATTATCATTTCTTTGAACATATTTCTCAAGGTTTTTAATGCATAGAGAAGTAGTCTCATGACCACCAGTACCAAATGCCATACCTGGATCAATATTTATAATATATTTATCTTCAGTGTTTTCATATTCACGCCAAGTAGGTACAATAACGAATTTTTCCCCGATATTAAGAATATCGAAATAATCTTTCCAAGAATTTTCCCAGTCGCTATCTTGAATAATAGTAGTTTCAATCTTGAAGAAATCTCCAATGTTAATATTTTCACCTAAAGCAAGAAGCTCAGCTTCGAAACGTTTGAAAGTTTCTTCATCAAAATTAAGCTCGTTAATGTATCCTTTAACAACAACTCCAACTTCAGGATAATCAGTAGGACTAAGTTCAACAATAGTACCGAAATCATCGTGTAAGTTTTCCTCAAGAGTCGTAGGATCCTCAATAGCAACCCCAGTTGAGCCATAATCTAAAAGAATAGACTCAACTATTTCACTTGCTTCATTAGTAGTATGAATTGTAATTTCAACCCAATTTTCCATCTTATACCTCACAAATATTTTAAATTTTTTCATTATATTTTTGATCGAAAAGACCAAAATAAGTGACTGCCCCAAAAGTCCTAAAATTTAACAAAGTTCATATGATAACTCATAGACGCAGCAGTAGACACAATCCAATCAGTTTCGTCTTATGACTCACTTCTTGGTGTGTCCTTGCATACGTTATACGTAAGAATTTTAACGTGCCTTTGGCACTAAAAATTCTTACGTACAACGCAAGTGGTTTATTGATATCTAAATTCGCTTTATAAAAGTTTTTTAGATATCTAATAAACCACAACGAGAAGTGACTAGATAAAATCGATTTCTCCGAAATCACGATTTTTGAGACACTCCCATTTAACATACCTACAACATATTATACTATTTTCAATATTTAAGCAAATAAAAAGGATGCGGTAGTCGTTTATATTTCGAGTGTAGAATACACGAAGAAATATTTATCTGGTAAAATATTTAAAATATGTCAAGAGCATTAGTGTGAGCAACCTTTTATTATTTGACACATATGTATTACAACCTAAAAATATATCGAGATAGGTTGGTTGACAGTTTATGTAAATGTTGCTACAATAAAAAAAATAGAATTCAAAGGAGAAAAAAATGATGGAAGCATTGATTGTTGTTGATATTCAAGAGGGATTAGTTAAACTTGGACCTGCTAATAAAGAGGAATATATTGTGAAAGTGAAAGAAACTATTTCAAGTTTTGAGGAAGCTGGTAAAGAGATTATTTATATCCGCCATACAGAATCTGAAGGATTCCTATCAGAAGGAGACCCAAGCTGGTCAATTTATCATGAATTAAGTCCACGTCCGTAAGATAAGATTTTCAATAAAAATTTCAACTCTATATTTCGAAAAACAGAAGTAAAAGCTTATTTAGATAGTAAAGGAATTAAGAGTTATACAGTGGTAGGAATGCAAGCAGAGTTTTGTATCGATACTTCATTAAAAGTTGGTTTTGAGTATGGTTATGAGCAAGTCTTAGTGAGAGATGCTGTAACAACATTTGATAATAATCATTTGAAAGCGCAACAAATTATTGACTTTTATCAAGAGCATATCTGGAACAATCGTTTTGCGCAAGTTTTAGATATTGAAGATGTGAAAAATCTTTTGAACTAAAGAGATGATATATAAGAATTATTTACTAGTAGAGATAAAGTAGGTTTAATTTTCAACAGATGAGTTATTTATAATAAGCTTTATTATAAAATTAGAGTAGTTCAACGCATAGCTAAGTTTGATTTAAAAATGAATCTACGGAGATAATAATTAATATTTTAAACACAGAATATATATTTATTTTGTAATGAGATATTTAAATAATAATAAATTCAGAATACTATAAATTTTATAAAATCCTTGACAATAACGGTCGTTTAGTATAATATAGACTAAGTAAACCGTAATATAAAATATTAGTAAAGAGACTTTTATTTCATGTTTTTTTAGAAGAGAGTTTAATCCATAGGCTGAAAGATTAAATAATAATGATTGAAATAAGCAACACTCTTTATAAAACCGAATATAAATTGAAAGGTATCAGGAAATTGATATGAATTCGGGTGGCACCACGAAATTAGTATTCGTCCCATGTAGTTATGTAACTATGTGGGGCGATTTTTTGTTTTCAATAGATATAAGGTTTGGCTAATATTAGTAGTTAAAATTGAAAAAATATGGAGGCACTTATGACAACAATTACGAAAGAACAAGTAGCTCACATCGCTCATCTTTCTAGATTAGAAATCCAAGAAAATGAAGTAGATGGATACATCGAAAAATTAGAGAAAGTTGTAGAATTATTCGATACAATCAACAACGCACCAACAGAAAATGTAAAACCAACATATCACGTTTTAGACTTAGTGAATGTTTTCCGTGAGGATGTTGCAAAACCAGGAATGGATAGAGAAGAAGTTCTTAAAAATGCTCACGAGACTGAAGCAGGACAATTCAAAGTACCTACTATTATTGAATAAAATAAGGAGATAATTTAATGAGTTTATTACATGAATCAATTGAAAGTTTAGAACTTAAACTTAAAAATAAAGAAATTAAACCAAGTGATTTAGTAAAAGAATCACTGGACAGAATTAAAGCTACTGATGAAAAAGTAGGTTCATTCATTACAGTAACTGAAGAAGTAGCATTAAAACAAGCTGAAGAGTTAGACCGTGCTCAAGAAGAAGGGCGCGCTGAAGGTAAACTATTCGGTATCCCAATGGGAATCAAAGATAACATCGTTACAAAAGATATTCAAACAACTTGTGCATCAAAAATCTTAGAAGGATTCAACCCAATTTATGATGCAACAGTAATGAACAAACTTAATAAAGAAAACCCAATTCTTTTAGGGAAATTAAACATGGACGAGTTCGCAATGGGTGGTTCTACAGAAACATCTTACTACAAACTTACTCGTAACCCACACGACTTAGATGCAGTACCAGGAGGATCAAGTGGTGGTTCAGCTACAGCGGTAGCAGCAGGACAAGTTAGCTTCACTCTAGGAAGTGATACAGGTGGTTCTGTACGTCAACCAGCATCTTACTGTGGTATTGTTGGATTAAAACCAACTTACGGACGTGTATCTCGTTTTGGATTAGTAGCATTCGCTTCTTCATTAGATCAAATCGGACCAATGACTCGTACAGTAAAAGATAACGCTCGTGTATTAGAAATCATCTCAGGATTAGATGCTAACGATATGACTAGTGCACCTGTAGAAGTACCAGAATTCAGCAAAATCATCACTGGAGATATCAAAGGTAAGAAAATCGCTCTACCTAAAGAATACTTCGGTGCTGGAATCGATGAAGATGTTAAAAAAGCCGTTCTTGAAGGTGTTAAATACTTAGAAAGCCAAGGAGCAATCGTAGAAGAAGTAAGTCTTCCAAACACAGACTACGCTATCTCAACTTACTACATCATCGCTTCTGCTGAAGCAAGTTCAAACCTTTCTCGTTTCGATGGTATTCGTTATGGATTTAGAAGTCCAAACGCAACAAACCTTGAAGAAATTTACAAAAAAACACGTGGAGAAGGATTTGGAGCTGAGGTTAAACGCCGTATTATGTTAGGAACTTACGTATTATCTTCAGGATATTACGATGCATACTACAAAAAAGCACAACAAGTTCGTACACTAATTAAACAAGACTTTGATAAAGTATTCGAAGAATATGATGTAATCATTGGACCAACTGCTCCAACAGTAGCATTCAACATTGGAGAAGAAGTTGGAGATCCAATTACAATGTACGCTAACGATATCTTAACAATCCCAGTAAACATGGCTGGTCTTCCAGGATTAAGTATTCCATGTGGATTCAAAGGTAAACGTCCAATCGGTATGCAGATTATTGCTAAACCATTCGCAGAATCTACACTATATGATGTAGCGTACAACTTCGAACAACACTACAACTTACACGATAAAAAAATAGAATTATAATAGGAGAAACAAGATGCATTTTGAAACAGTAATTGGACTAGAAGTCCATGTAGAATTAAAAACAGATTCAAAAATATTCTCACCATCTCCAGCTCACTTTGGTGCAGAACCAAACACTAACACAAACGTTATCGACTTAGGATACCCAGGGGTACTTCCAATAGTAAACAAAAGAGCGGTAGAATGGGGAATGAAAGCAGCAATGGCGCTTAACATGACAGTAGCTCGCGAGTCAAAATTCGATAGAAAAAACTACTTCTATCCAGATAACCCGAAAGCATACCAAATCTCACAATTTGACCAACCAATCGGGGAAAACGGATGGATCGATATCGAAGTTAACGGAGAAACTAAACGTATCGGTATTACACGTGCTCACCTTGAAGAAGATGCTGGTAAATTAACTCACAAAAATGGTTATTCACTAGTTGACCTTAACCGTCAAGGTACACCACTTATTGAGATCGTATCTGAGCCAGATATCAGAACTCCAGAAGAAGCATATGCTTACTTAGAAAAATTACGTTCAATCATTCAATACATCGAAGTATCTGACGTTAAGATGGAAGAAGGATCAATGCGTTGTGACGCGAACATCTCTATTCGTCCTTACGGTCAAGATGAATTCGGTACAAAAACTGAGCTTAAAAACTTAAACTCATTCACTTTTGTTAAAAAAGGTTTAGAGTACGAAGAAAAACGTCAAGAGCAAGTTATCCTTTCAGGAGGAAAAATTGATCAAGAAACACGTCGTTTCGATGAAACAACAGGTACAACAAAACTTATGCGTGTTAAAGAAGGTTCAGACGATTACCGTTACTTCCCAGAGCCAGATATCGTGCCTATGATCATCTCAGACGAATGGATGGAAGAAGTAAGAAAAACTATTCCAGAACTTCCAGACGCTCGTCAAAGAAGATATCAAGAGGAACTTGGATTACCAGCATACGATGCACACGTTCTTACATTAACTAAAGAAATGTCAGACATGTTCGAAGAAACTGTAGCTTTAGGAGCAGATCCAAAATTAGCTTCTAACTACTTAATGGTAGATGTGAATGCATACTTAAACAAAGTACAAAAAGAACTTAAAGAAACAGCATTAACTGCAGAAGGTTTAGCAGGAATGATTAAATTAATCACTGACGGAACAATCTCAAGTAAAATAGCTAAAAAAGTATTCGCAGAACTTATCGAACACGGTGGAGATGCTGCGAAGATCGTTAAAGAAAAAGGTCTTGTACAAGTATCAGATAGTGGACAATTATTAGCTTGGGTTAACGAAGCATTAGATAACAATCCAAAATCTATCGAAGATTACAAAAACGGTCGTGACCGTGCGATTGGTTTCTTAGTAGGTCAAATCATGAAAGCCTCAAAAGGACAAGCCAACCCACAAATGATCAACAAAATGTTATTAGAAGAAATCGCAAAACGATAATAACGAAAATAATAAATGAACTCGAAGCAAGGAGAAATCTTTGTTTCGAGTTTTATTATTAAAATGTAAAAACTGGACATTCGTAGTTAAAAAAGTGGACATTGGGGAATCGAACTGGACATTAATAGTTAAAGGAGCGGACATTTGGGAATGGAATTGGACCTTTGTGGTTGAAAAAGTGGATATTGAGAAATGAGACAGGACTTTTGAAAAAAAATATAGTGGATATTAGATTTAATGTTAGATATTATTAAGGATATATAGAAAAAGTTTTACTTTCATGCTCACTTATTGTTGAATAAGAAGTATAAAAGTAAAACGAGTAGAATTATCAAATAAGTATAATATTTAATTTGCAATAAATGCAGCTAATGGTGATTCAGTTATATATTTTATAATACTCTAAAATTTTCACTCTATAATCAAAGTATGCTGATAAAATTAGCACTAGAAGATAAATTAGATGATTATTTAGAAATATTGCGGAGAAGAAAAGAAAGGAGAAAAAAATGGAAGGCATGACAGATGAACAATTTTTCGAATATAAAGAGACTCTTCTAAAGTTAGTATTAGAAAAGATAAATAATAGTAAAACATTAGAAGAAGCTAAAGAAAAAATAGAAGATCTAATTGAAAACTAGAATTTATACAAAACGAAAAAGGTAATCTAGAGAAGTATTAGTCACCTTTCTCCGTTATTAAGATGATAATAACATAGAAATATTTTAAATTTAATTTAAAGTTTTTAAAAATATATAAGATACAAAATTCAAAACTAAATGGAAATAGACCACAAAAATTTGTTAGTATTTTTGTGGTTTATTTTTTTTTTTATTAAATAAAGAAAGCTATTTGAATTAGAAATATTTACTTACTATTAATTCTTCACAAACTCAACAATTTTATTAATAGCTACATCTGCTTCTGGGATTGGGAAAGCAGGGAAGACATGGTTTAGGTTTTCTCCGATTTCGAAATCAGTTTTTATATTCGCTTTACGAAGTTTTTCGGCTAATAAAACTATATCAGGGTATAAGAGCTCACGAGTTCCTGAGAATAATAATACTTCAGGTAAAGCTTTCATCTCCCCGTATAATGGAGAAACCTTCCAATCAGATAAGTCTGTATCACCAGCCCAAGCTTTAGCATCAGCTAGTAAAGTATCTACGTGAAGTAGAGGATCTTTTTTGATATATTGTTTAATATCAGGATTCGACATAGTTAAATCAACCCATGGACTTAGTAGGATAAGACCTTTAGGTAATTTAATATTGTTTTGAACAAAATCTTGAACTAATCCAAGTGCTAAACCACCACCAGCACTATCTCCTAAAATATATACATCCTTGTCTGGATTTTTAGAAATATAGTCTGTATATAATTTTGTTAAAAATTCATAGCTATCTTTATAAGTATACAAAGGAGCTAGACCGTAATCAGGAATGATAACCTCAGCATCAGCTTCTTGAGCAATTCTATCTGCCATCTCCCACTGAATATCTACGAATTCATGAACGTAAGAACCACCATGAATATAGAATATAGTAGAGTTAGAACTATTTACACTGTTTAAATGCCATACCTGTCTATCGGAAACGATTCTAGTATAAAATTTAGACTCAGTATCGAATTCATAGACATTTACAGTTTCTTCGATTTTATCAGCTTTTTGTTTTTCTAGTCTTTTAGTTTCATCAATATCTCTAAGTTTTTTATACTTATTACCAAGATATAACTCGATTAAACCAGCTTTTGTACTACGGTTATAACGTAATTTTTGATAACCAGCAAAACTACCGATAAGAACAGGTAAAGTAGCCACAAGTGAAGCTACTGAAACAACTTTTTTATTAAATTTTGTCATAATAATCTCCTCTTATTTACATAAATGTAAGTGTTTTATTTATTTACAATTATAGTTTATCAGAAAATAAAGTGATTGTAAAAATAAAAATCTGAAGAAAAGGAATAAGGAAAAAAGAAAAGTTGGAAGTGAACTTCCAATTCAAGGTAAAAAAGGCAAAAGTTGGAAGTGAACTTCCAGTTAAAAATATGTTCTTTGAAAGATCAATAAAATATTTATAATAAAAAAACAGGAGCACCTTAAAATCAAATCTGTTGAGGTACTCCTAAAAGTTCTTTATTTAATTTATACTATCTAATTAAATAGTAATTCGTAATATATGTATTCACGATATCACGTAGTTGTTCATCCGTTAGTCGTTTTAATTCTGGGAAGGCGATTGTAGATAATTCTAATAGATTATTAATATGCTCTTCTGTAAAATCTTCTTGATCTATCTCCTCAGTATTATTTGAATATAGAATGAATAGTTTACTAGCTTCATCATCTGTAAGACCTCTAATTTCACAGGCTAGGGTAAATGAAGGTTCTTCATTGAATCTATCTTTTATGTATTCATTAATCTCATATACAGCTGATTTAATAGTGAAGTGACTAGAGATAAAATCAGGACTTTCAACGTATTTTGTTTGTTTCACTTCAAAAGGTATGCCACCTTCATTAACAGCTTTTGTAAGGAACATGTTAATAGCAGTTTCCAAATTTAATCCAAGACTATAAAACAAATCCTCTGCTTCATTTTTTAATTCATTATCAATAGTTAAAACAATTTTTGATTCACTCATAATATACTCTCCTTATTTAATACATTAATTTTAACGTAGAATGATTAATTTTTCAAGAGAGCTTTATACGAAAAAGTTAAATTCAAGGACATTTATAAGAATAGAAGAAAAGTTATAATGAGTTATAAGAAATACTATTAAATATGGTATAATAGAGTGTAAGAAATTTAGGATTGAGAGGATCTTTATGAAATTAGAATTATTGCAAAAAGCGATAGAAGAAAACTACAACGCATTATCGGAAGTTAGTAAGGCAGCATTTAGTTTAGAACCAGTATCAGATGAAAGATTAGTAGAAATCGCAAAAGATGTAAATGAACAGTTAGGATATGAACTGTATGATAAACTAGATAAAGAAAGCTTAATAGCGGACTTCTCAACTACATCAAGAGAAATGTATAAATATACTCTAGATAAATCAAAATTCTTAAATGATAGACTAGAAAAAGCGTTAGTAGAACATTGTGACGATATATTAGTAGATGTAGTAAAAGCACACGAAAACTTCGATTCAATGGAAACATACGAACTATACACACTAGCATTCGAAGTAAATGAAAAACTGGGATATAGATTATTCAGAGATATCTATTCATACAGCCTAAGACGTGACTTTGAGAGAGTGGCAAAAGCAGTAGAAACATACAAAAAAGAAGGTAAAATAACGAAGTTTATTAAGTAGGAAGTTTGGTAGGGATACTGAGAAACAGGATAATAACATTAAGAAATTATTTAATTATCATAAGAATAAACTTTATAATAAAAAAATCATTGGGAAATAAAGTATGCTTGAATTAAAAAAGATTAATAGAAACAATGTAGCGGATATTCTGAAATTAGAAGTTTTAGATAGTCAGAGAGAGTTTGTGGCTACAAATAAAAGTAGTATCATAGAAGCGTATATAGCAATTACTGAGAATAATGATGTATTTACATTTGGTATTTATAATGACGATACACCTATTGGTTTTCTAATGATAGGTTTTGATGTAAATTCAGATGATGAAGGCGCTCCTAAGATAGCTAAAAGGAATTATAATATATGGCGTCTTATGATAGATAAGAAATTCCAAGGGAAAGGATTTGGTAAAAAAGCAATGGAATTAGCTTTAGAATTTATTAATACCTTTCCTTGTGGTACGGCAAAATATTGTTGGTTATCTTATGAAGATGATAATGATGTAGCACGCAAGCTCTATAAGTCAGCTGGTTTTGTAGAAACTGATGAAAAAGATGGAGATGAGATAGTGGCTATTATGAAGTTATAGAAGAAATAATTCTTTTCTTGGTAATATTATTATAACTAAGACTCTAACACTTAAGGTATAGAATAGTTTTATGAAGACAGAAAAAATAGTGATTTAAGTATTGAGAGATTAAAAAGTAAATGTTAATATGAAAACAAGGTTTCCGATTTTTTTATGGCGATCCAGATAAATTTATTTATATTAAATAATCATCTTTCCTGGTCAAAGTAAAGATGGTTATTTTTTGTTTTATTAGTACATAAAATTGGACTAGTTATATTGTATTATTATAATGAATTAATTTAAGTATATTAATTATAGAGTTGGTACAATTAATAATATATAGAGAGGAATAAAATGATTTTAAAATTATTATTTTTACATAAATATAAAAATATAGATATTGAAGAATTAAAGAGTGATTTTAGTAGTGTATTTGAAATCAAGAATAATGAAATGATTTATAAGAATATAAATTATAAGTTTGATGTAGTAAAAGCTCAAGAAAGTAATAATATTATTTTTAGTATATCTACTAAAAATAATGGAAATAATCTAGGAAATGCAAAACTAATTGAAGATATTAAAAAAGCTATAAAAAATGGAGGACATAGAAAAAATTATCGAATTATCACAATATATGATGACTCATCAAGATATTTTTGTGATAAAGCATCAATAATTGTGTCTAAATTCGAAAGAGCCCTGCGTGAGTTTATATATTTGACAGTTATTCAAGCGTATGAAGGTGACTGGGTGGAGAAAACCATTAGTAAAGAAATTGAAAATTCACATAAAGAGAAAGGGATTAATCAAAAACAGTATATAGAGAATGCGTTAGAAGAGTTCTCATTCTATGATTATATTAATTATTTATTTACTGAAAGGGAAGAATGAAGTAATGAAAAAATAATAGAAGAGTGTAAAGTTGAAATCAAAAAACAAAGTCCAAATATTAATTGTATAAAAGGAATTTTAGAAAAATCTGTTAAAAAATCTTTATGGGATAGGCTATTTTATAAATATAATATTGCACTTGTGAAAGAGGATTTAGAAATAATTCGATCAAGTAGAAATAAAGTAATGCATAATAAAGATTTTTCATTTAGTGAGTTTAACTCTACCAAAAAGCTATTAAAAAAACTGACTAATGCAATCGAGAAAGAAATTATAAATATAAATGAAGAGAAGTATAAAGAAAATGCAAATATAACAGCGGTTCATAATTCATTTAGAGATGCATTTTCAAATGCTTTAGAGGTAAGTGAAATATTCAGTCAATTAACTGAAAATTTTAAAAATGTGAATTTAGGATTAAAAGAAGTAGTATTATCAGAAAATCAAAAAGAATTAAGGGAACTACGTAAAGTAATGGAAGAGACAGTAATAAAGAATAATGCAACTTTAATAAATAATCTGAGAAAACATGAAGGTGATTTTAATGGTTTAAGAATTATTTCGGAAGTATTAAATAATCATAAAAGTCCGTTTAACTTAGCTACTAATGAAATTAATGAGATAAGTAAAAGTTTTAAAAATGCTTTTGGATTATTGAATAAAGATATATTTAAAATAAATGAAAACGATGAATAAGTAATTTAGCTATTTTAATAAAATTAATAGTTGTATATTATGAAATAGTATTTTAATTTAATAGGTGTAAAAATTGGAAAGATATTTTAATATAGCAGATAATGAAGAATGAATTGTACCTCATATGTATTGCTAATAAAGATACATAAGTGTATAATCAAAATACACACACGGAAGTGTTAATTATGATGAGTATAAAGACAGAATCTGTATATGAAAATAATATAAGAAAATGTTAAAGTAGTAGCGGAAGCGATACTAAAAAAATGGGATTAACAAGGGAAAGTATAGACAAATTATAATGCATTACAGTATTCTATTCCCACTTGAAATAAAAAAGAAACAATATCAGAGAAATAAAGAAAAATTATATAAGAGAAAAATATTTCAAAAAGAGAGGAATTATTAAGTTAAGATATTCAAACTAATAATTATTGTAAAATAACAAAAAATATATAGTTTATTTAAATTTAGAGGAATTACAGAATTGAAAACTAAAAGTACATGATAAATTTATTTTCTTGGTATAAAATAAAGAGGTGAAAAGATGCTATGATTACCTGAAAGTACAGAATTTAATAGATTCATACCAAAACAGAAGTTCTATAAAGATCATTATGCAACCCCCCCCCTTCTAGTAAAATTAAGAACTATTTTGTAAATCAGATTAAGTCTATAATATGGGAAAATAAGATAAATCATACAACTATGAATATAGCCAAAGGTAAGTTAGTAGAGGAAATAGAGGTATTTAGAGTAGAACTCTATGATTATGAAATTGATGATTCAGTATTATATACTATAGAAGAAAATATACCATATCATATTCTTTTTGTATTTGAATATATCAATAAGAGGAAATATTCTTTAAGTTATAAAGAAGTTAGTAGGGAAACAGAAACCATAACTATACACAGAATATTTCAATCAGATTGGGTAAGTAAAAATGAAGCTTTGTTAAAATTTTCTGGTATTAGTTTAGACAATATGTATGAAAATATATTAAATAATATTGCTAATTATGAATTAGACATATTCTTAGGTGATACATTAAAAGAGAGAGTATTAAATAGTATAGACTATGAAAAAAGATGAATAAATTAATAGTCTATCCAAATAAGTAAAAAATGAAAAACAGTTTAATAGATTAGTAGAATTAAATTTTGAATTAAAAGAATTAAGAAATAAAAAAATTACTATTGAAATAAAATAAAATTTGAGAAGTAAAATGATGAGAAAATGAGAATGGAGCTGTTAAGATTAATTTCTATAAAGACAGAAAAAATAGAAGGAGATTTTTATGGTAAATAGAAGCGCTAATGCAGTTATGTTTGGATTTGATTTTCAGGTTAATGCTGCAATAGTTTTAATGTTACAAAACATAGAAGAATTAGTATCATTAAGATTAGAAGGAAATGATGAAGATATAGAAATAATATTAGATGATGGAGAATGTGTATTCGCACAAGCTAAATCTGTTGTAAAAGCAAGTAGTGATTTTAGTAATGTAAGAGAAAAGCTTTATCATGCACTGATAACATTATCGGAGGCTTCACGTGAAGCAAATGTAAAAGAATTGATACTTATTACAAATTCACTAAATCCTCTGAATCTTAAAGAGAATGTTTTTTTTGGAGAATCATATAGATTTTATCCTACTCTTCCAGACTCTTCAAAAGAAGTAATAGACAAATATATAACAAAAATAGATGAACCCTTGGATTTGAATAAATTCATGATTCAAGTATTACCATTTGAGACCGACTATGATTTAGAAAAATATAAGGTAGTAAGACAAAAAGTAGATAGTTTCATTGGAAAATTAGATTTGAATATTACTGGAATTGTAGATAAGACTCTTGATATGTGGCAAAATATTCTTTTTAAAAATGGAACAAAGCAAGATAAGGGGATAAAATTAAAGAAACGGGATATTATTTGGCCTATAATTTGCATTGTAACAGATATAAGTAGGAACGACAATGAATGGTTAGATATTGATGATGAATTATATGAGGAAGTTTGTGCCAAATACAATGATATAATAAGAACTTATAGCGAGAAATTTGAATTGTTTACTCGTGTATTATATGATTATAATAAATTTGAATCAAAAAATAGAAATAGAGAAAAAATATTTGAATTTATTAATAAAAACTGGAGTAATTATAAAAATGAACTATCATTAGTAAATAATTGTGGAGATTTAGAAAAAGCTTTAATACAAGTAATTATATATAGTATTCTGAATGGCAGAAGAACTATTAATAGAATAAAGGAGAGGGTAAATCTATGAAATTTATATCATTGCATATTAAAGAAGGTATTTATGCTAGAAAAATAGAATTTATTGATGGAGTAAATTTAATTTTTAGTAAAAAAAATAGTAGAGGAAAAACAACTGCATTAAGAATATTGTTGTATGGATTAGGATATGCTATACCAAATACAAAAAAAATGAAATTTGAAAAACTAGATATAAAATTAGAGGTAGAAATAGAAAAAAATAGAAGAGTATTACTCAATAGAATTAATAAATCCTTATTGGAGCTTACTGTTGATAATGAAAAACAAACATTTATACTACCTAATCAGCAGGATGCACTACATAAATTTTTGTTTAAAACTGATAATAAAGATATATTAAGTAATCTTTTAGGAAGTTATTATTTAGATCAAGAAAAAGGATGGACATTGTTAAATCGAGGAAAGGTTATAGGTGAGATTAGGTTTAATATTGAAAGTTTAATACGTGGTTTATCTGATATAGATTGTAAAGATTTAATAGCGGAAGAGAAGAAGTTAAATAATGAATTAGAAAAATATAGACAAATGAGAAAAGTTTCTGAATATAGAGATTCGATATTGTCAAAAGAAAATTCTTTAGTTCTTGATACGAGAGAAGATGAAATTAATAGTGAATTAGATCAATTATATATAACAGAGAGACAGTTATCTATAGAGATTTATAGAATTGATAGGACTTTGTCAGATAATAGAAGAATAGGTAAATATATATCTGAGATGAAATTATTGATTAATTTTAAAGGAGAGGATATTTGTGTGTCAGAAGAAAATATTGTAGGATTAACAGATTCTATAGAATTTTTAAAAGCAAAAAGAAGATATATTGCTAATCAATTGAAGGATGTAAAAGATAGAATTTTAAAAATAAAGAAAGAAAAAGAATTAGAAGTAGAGAAAGAATATGGTCAATTAGGATTTTTTAAAATATCAACACAAATTGAAGAATTTGACAAACAAGTGTTACAAATACCATTAAATACGAAAGCAATAAAAAAACAGATAGATAGTATAACTGAAGAAAAAAAGAAAATAACAAAAAAAATAAATAAACTTACAAAAGAGTCTGCAAGCTTCGTATCTTTTATCTCGAATAAGATAGAAAAATATGGAAAAGAATTGGAGCTAGAGAATATTACGAAAGGCTATCTTTTTACAGATGACCTAAAAGTTCTCTCAGGTGCTGTCTTACATAAATCAGCATTTGTATTTAGATTAGCATATATTTTAGCTATACAAGAGAAACTAAATATAAAATTGCCTTTAATTCTTGATTCACCTAGCGGGAAAGAGGTGGATAGAGAAAATGTAACGAAAATGATGGAAATATTAAAGAGAGATTTTTCTGAAAATCAAATAATTATCGCTTCAATATTTGATTATGATTTTGATAACATTAATAAAGTTGAAATATTCGATAGATTACTGGAAGAAATTGATGAATAAATAAATGATAACATATAAATTTAAAAGTACTTGTTAATTTTAACGAGTATTTTTTCTATAGAAAAAGTACTATAATTTAAAGCTTTCCCCAGTAACACTAAAAGAATATACAAATTCACTAAAAATAAGAAAAAATAAATAAATCTGAATTGTAGGGTATAAAAATATATGAATGTGTGAAAGTTAACGCTTTTGAGTGAGAGGAGATTAAGAATGAGATAAATTCACAAATTAGTGTACATGATTTTAGAAATAATAATTAATTTAAAATAAAAAGCTATATAGAATTATTATACAAAATTTTATGATATAATAAAGTGTTAATAAAATTTTAAAGGAGTAGTTATACATGACAAATTCTGTAAGTTCTACAAGATATAATGTTGCCGCTTTTTTTAGCGGAGTTGGTGGAATTGAATTAGGTTTTGAAAAAACTAATAAGTTCAGAGTGGTGTATGCCAATGAAATTGATAAAAATGCTAGAATAACATATAAATTAAATTTTCCTGATGTTTTTCTGGATCCTAGAGATATTCATGAAGTAAAACCAGAAGAAATAAAGGAAGAAAAGTTAGATGTTATTGTGGGAGGATTCCCTTGCCAAGCATTTAGTATAGCAGGTTATAGAAAAGGGTTTGAAGATGAGAGAGGTGATTTGTTTTTTGAATTATTAAGAATAATAAAAAACAAGAAACCAAGAGCTATTTTCTTAGAAAATGTAAAAAACATGGTTACTCATGATCATGGTAATACTTTTAAAGTTATAAAAGAAGCTTTAACTGAAAATAACTATTATATAAAATGGAAAGTATTAAATGGTAAAGATTATGGAAATGTACCTCAAAATAGAGAACGTATTTATATAGTTGGTTTTTTAGAGAAAGAATCATTTGATAAATTTGAATTTCCAAAAAAGATTAAGTTGGAAACAAAGTTGTCAGATATTATTGATTTTGATATAAAAGAAAAAGAAATATATTATTATAGAGATGGGAAACAACCATTTTATGATAAATTAAAGGATGAAATAACTAGTCAGAACACTGTATATCAATGGAGAAGACAGTATGTTAGAGAAAATAAAAGTGGAGTAGTTCCTGCACTAACAGCTAATATGGGAACTGGTGGTCACAACGTCCCGTTAATATGTACCTCATCAGGAGAAATAAGAAAATTAACTCCAAAAGAAACTTTTAATGCTCAAGGATATCCTAAAGATTATAAATTACCTGAGGATGTTTCTAATGGTCAGCTGTATAAACAAGCTGGAAATAGTGTAGTAGTACCAGTGATTACTAGAATTGCCGAATATATTTCTTTAGCATTAGATGGAGTATTCATACAAAAAAATGAAACGAAAATGTCCTCTAGATACTCTATAATATATACAAAAATGCAAAGTCGTTTTGAAGGTGAATCATGCGTTAAAGAAGTAGTTGAAACCCTTGAACAAGCAAAAAATTGTATAAAAAATTATGATAAAAAATTACCTACTTTAACTAGTGAAGAATATCTGAAATTAGTAAAGAAAGGTGGAAGCTTAGAATTTTATAGCATAGTAGAGATTTAATAAATAAAGGGATAAATCATGTGGTTTAAATTAAATAAAGAAGATAAACAGAATTACAAACTATTAATAACAAACTTTGCGAGCTTAAGTGAGGCTTTTTCTCAAAAAAAGGAAGATGAAGAAAGTGATGATTTTGTAGCACCTATTATTAATTCTAAATTTCAAGAAACAGTATTTCAAAAATCATTCAACGCTTTTGGCGAAGATATATCAAATACATCATTTGATGCTTCTATAATTTTAGATGAAAAAAATAAATACTTAGTAGGGATAAAATCATTTGGAATTTCTTCTGGAGATCAAAAAATAGCCCAATTTAAAAGTGATAGCCAATCAAGAGGTTGGATAGATAAATTCAACACAATAAGAGACAATTCTCAAAATGCAAAAACAAAAGAAGAGAATGATAGAATAAATAACAATTATTATTATGAATTAGCTAAAGAAATATCATTACTTAGAAATAAACGTATTGCTTCTTCGAAAGAGCAATTAAAAGGATTTGTATATGATGATGTGACTGTTAAATCAGTCTATCATGTTTTAATGCCATCAAAAAAAGGAGAAAAACCTAAAATTTATGTTGGAGAAATTGAATATTTACCAATTGATATAGAAAATATTGAGATAGAAGGAGCAACGTCATTAAAAACTCCTACAAACTTTAAATTTAATGATGGAAGACACTTTTATAAATATACATCCGCAGATAGTCAATTATATATGAATTTTAAAAATAAAGATATTGTATTAGAAGAATGGGAACTTGAATATGTAAAAGATCCGTTTTATATATTTGAAAAACTACACTTACTTTCTAGAAAATCTGAAGAAAACAAGATATTACAAACAGTATCGTGGATGATACCTAATAAAGATGGGAAAGTAGAGGAAAGTTCAGGGTTTAATGCATTCGATGGTTCAAGTAAAATTGGGAAAAATAGTAGAGAAAAGAGAATAAAAAAATTAGAACAATATCTTAAAGAAAACTTTACTATTGAGGATACCAATTTTGTAATTGATTTACTAAAAAAAATATTGATTGAAAATACTGAAAAGGTAGAAAAAAAACAACTAAGATCTAAGTTAATAAATTTTATTGAAAATCTAAATGATGATTACTTAACAAATGAAATTGAAAAAATGGTGTATAGACCTGTAGGAGAAGTATATATTCCTATACCGGATTCTAAAAATTTCCATAAGAATTTTCCAGATTTTTTTGCCAAGAATGCAGGAAAATTAAAACAGGGAAAAGCTTCATTAGCGTTGCCAAAAGAAAATAGAACTTTTAAACTTAAATTCATTTCTTCAGGGAACGTAATTGATGCATATATCAACCAAGACGCAGGAAAGGCTATTCAATCAATTGATAGACAAGATATTTTGGGTGAGTGGTTGTTAAGAGGAGTATTTCAGTTAGAAGAAAGAGAATTACTAACTTCAGAACGATTAGCCGAGTTACATATAAATGCAATAAGATTTACAAAGTATGTAGATACAGATGAAATTGGGATTGAGTTTATTTGGATAGATGAAAATAATCCTCCAGAAGATTCAATAGGATGGGTTGCAAAAAATAAAATATCAAAAATTGAAAAAATAAAAACTAACAGAAAATTACATAAGAATATATCTAGAAAAGTTGCAGATCCACAAGAAGATAGTGATTATTCTTATTAAGTATTTTATGTTATTAAATTCTATAATAAAATTGTAGATTTTTATAATATAAATTAAATTATAAAAGGATTATGAAATCAAAAAAATTATTAACAGCATTAATAGCGTCTAGTTTATTAATAAGTGGATGTTCAACAATGAAGGAAGAGAAAAAAGAAAATCCAGTTAGAAATGAAACTAACAATGGTAAGGTTAATTCGTCTAGTAGAGAAGTAGAGTATACTTTTAAAGACGGAAAAGTAATAATGAGGGATATTGATTTACGAATTACCAAATATAAAATAATTCCTGTTGGTGCTGAAGGTAATGAATACGGGGATTCTCCAGTTATAGCTTTTTGGTATGACACAACAAATAAGAGTGACAAAGATACAATCTCACCTAGTGTTGCTTGGTTAGCTGCATTTCCAAATGACGCAGTTCAAGATATTGATAAAAATAAATTAAATAGGCTTCAAGTTGCAATGCATCCAGATAAAAAATTATTGAAGAATCAGAATGCTATTATTAAGAAGGGTGGAACTGTATCAGGAGCCGTAGCATATAAACTTGTTGATTTATCTGCACCAGTTAAACTTACTGCCTATAAAGGAGTAGATGGTATTGAACTAGGTAGCCAAGAATTTACTGTGAAATAAATTTATTCGGATTGATATTATATCAGTCCGAATTTTTTGTTGAAATTATCCTATTATTCCCATCTGTCAACCTTAACCTCAAACTATTTTTAATATTTTTGCCAAGTTGAAATTATTTCTTAAAATACTGGTATTAAAGTATTTGTGATACGTTTTCAATTTGGCGAAATTCATTTTGCCTACTTTGATATTGTTCGTTGACTAGGCAGAATGTATAATGAGTTCATAAGATAAAAGTAAAAAACAAAAGGAGATTTATACTTATGAGCGAAAATAAAAGTAGTTTAAAAGTTTTAGTTCAAAAAGTCGGTACTGCTCTTTCAAGTATGGTAATGCCTAACATTGGTGCATTCATAGCTTGGGGATTAATTACTGCATTATTTATACCAACAGGATGGATGCCAAACGCAAAACTTGCGGCATTAGTTGCACCAATGATATTCTTCCTATTACCACTATTAATTTCTTATTCAGCTGGTAAAAACGTTCATGATGAACGTGGAGGAGTTGTAGCGGCGATTGCTACTATGGGTGTTATTGTTGGAACAGTGACAATTACAGAAAAAGGTTTAGGTGGAACACCAATGTTCCTAGGAGCTATGGTTATGGGACCTATCGCAGCTCACCTAATGAAAAAATTTGACAAAGCAGTTCAACCAAAAATTAAAACTGGATTAGAGATGTTAGTAAACAACTTCTCAGCTGGTATTCTTGGATTTATCTTAGCTATTTTAGGATTCTTTGGAATTGGACCTATTGTTAAAGTTATTACTAATGCACTTAGTGCTGGTGTAGATGTAATCATTAATGCGCATTTATTACCACTTGCTAACGTGTTTATCGAACCAGCAAAAATCTTATTCTTAAACAATGCGATTAACCACGGTATTTTAACACCAATCGCAACTGAACAAGCATTAAATACTGGTAAATCAGTTTTATACTTATTAGAAGCTAACCCAGGTGTTGGATTAGGTATCTTATTAGCTTACGTGTTCTTTGGAAAAGGTTCTGCTAAAGCTTCTGCTCCAGGTGCAGCAATCATCCACTTCATCGGTGGTATCCACGAAATCTACTTCCCATACATCTTAATGAAACCTTCATTAATCTTCGCAGCTATGGCAGGTGGAGTAAGTGGTACAGCAACATTCCAATTATTAGGTGCAGGTCTACGTGCTCCAGCTTCACCAGGTAGTATTTTAGCAGTACTTGCTCAAACAGCAACTGGAAGTTACTTTGCTGTAGTAGCTGGTGTAGTAGTATCTACTTTAGTAACATTCGTAATCGCAAGTATTATCTTAAAACGTGATAAAGGTGAAGGAGATTTAGAATCAGCACAAAGCAAAGTAAGCAACATGAAAGCTGAATCAAAAGGTCAAGACGTAGCAGTTGATACTGCAAGTGAGACTTCTTATGCTGATGTTAAAAGAATCATCTTCGCTTGTGATGCAGGAATGGGAAGCTCAGCAATGGGTGCTTCTATACTACGTAACAAAGTGAAAAAAGCTGGACTTGATTATGAAGTAACAAATGTAGCGATTAGAAATCTAAATGAAGAAAGTGGATTATTAATCGTAACTCAAAACGAATTAACGCCAAGAGCGAAACAAATGAATGGAAAAGCTCTACACGTATCTGTAGATAATTTCCTAAACAGTCCAAAATACGATGAAATCGTTGAGAATTTGCAAAAATAGAAAAATAACTATATAATATTTTGTAAATAGAGACGGTAGTGTTTATGACTTCTTCTTAGATAAGGCGCTATGCATTACTAAGAGGAAGTCATATTTTTATTATTAAAGAAAGTTTTGGATATTTTTTGAATGGAGGTCATATGTTTAACGAACGTGAAAAACTAATATTACAAGTTTTGTTGAAAAATACTGATGAAGCACTTAGTATAAAAGAGATAGCTAAGGCTACAAAAATAAAAGAAAGAACACTCTATAGAGAGATTAAAAACTTAGAAAGTTCATTAGATCAACTAGGAATAGATTTAAAGAAAGAAAAGTCTAAATATGTACTAAAAGGTGATTTATCTGAGTTAGATTCTTCACTATTTGAGGCTAGTTTTGAAGATTATGCATATTCAACAGAAACTAGATTGAATTTAATATTATGCTTTTTAATTTTAAGTGAAGATACTTCGATTAAAGATATCTCTGAGAAACTAATGTTAAGTTATAATACTGTTGCGACTGCAATAGGAACTATCGAAAAGATTCTGTCTGATTATAAACTGACATTAATTAGAAAAAAAGGTCATGGTATTGAAATAGAAGGTAGTGAGGTAGATCGTAGAGTACTGCTAATTTCATTATTATGTAACGAAATTAGTGATGAGGAATTTTTCACTAGACTAAATGATCGTAGTATTTTATCAAGTAATCCATTCATAAAATTCTTGAATTTTGACTTTTTAAAAAAGGTATTTTATCAAAACAAACATCTCGATGTGTTCAAAATTTATACCGATTCTAGTATAAAGAAAGTTCTTATAAGTTTAAATGTAGTTTTTCTTCGAATATCATATCCAACTGATATTAAAGAAAATATTACGAAACAAGAATATGATAGTATTAAGTCACTATTAACCGCTTCTAAAGATATTATTGAATTCGATATTACAGATGATATAATCCAATTTCTTGTCAAAATATTAAAAACATGTCGTTTAATCGAACAACTTTCATATTTAAATGATAAGTATTCATATACTCTAGTATATAAGATAAGCTTATTGATAAAATATGTTTCTGAAAAAATGAATGTGGACTTCATGCAAGATACGAATCTTTCTAGCGGTCTTATTGCACATGTTGAATCGGCGATAAAAAGACATCAGATGAATTTAACTGAGGAGAATGATGAATTACAAGATTTTGTATTGAAAAATTACAATGAGTTATATCTTGTAATTAAGTCAGAACTGTTAGTTGTGTTTGATGAAATTATGTTTAATTCAACTGAGTTAAGTTATATCGTTATACATTTTGCTTCTAGCTATGAACAAATTTATAGAAAGAACTTTATTCGTGCTCTAGTAATATGTGCTAGTGGAATAGGAAGTTCAAAAATATTGGGTAGTCAGATTAGAAAGAATATTCCTGAAATAAAAAATCTAGAATATACAATTCCTAGTAAGGTAACTAAATCTTTAGTAAACAATTATGATGTAGTTATATCTTCAATCGAACTGGAACAAGATGTCGATTACTTATTAATCCCGACTATACTAAAAGAAAAAGATATAAATTTAATTCGTGAGAAAATATTATCTAGTAGAAGTTTCAAAAGAAATAATACTGTTAAAAGAAAGAATACTGTCAATATTGATAAACTTAGCAGTGCGTGTCGCATTATTTTGAAGAACACTGAGTATGTTGAAACTGAAAAATTAGATGATTATGAAGTGATATTAGATGATATACTGACAAATTCAGCACTGAATATTACTAACAAAGATGAAATTTATAATAGTTTATTAGAAAGACATAATAAGAGTTCAGTAGTTATCCCTAATACTAATATAGCTCTTTTCCATACTTTGAATAATGATATCGAAGAACCATTTGTTATTATTAGTTCATTAAGTGATGCTATCGTTATGAAGGATTCAATGGGTAGTGATCAGAATGTTGATAATTTTATAGTGATGGTCAGTCAAAATCAACAAGAATTTACAGATTTACTTAGTCAGATTAGTATTGCGATATTAGATGATGAGGTATTTACTAAAGCTTTGGCTAGTAAGAATAAAGATTTTATTCTTACAAAGATTGAACTAATCTTGAAAAATTATATTTTACAGTTATAGTTATAATAGCGACTTGGAAATTTATTTCAGGTCGTTATTTTGTTGTAAAGGAAGTTCATATATAGCGATGTTTTAAAGTGATTTACTGCTGAATTTATTTTTTGGCAGTATTTATAACTCTATTTTGGCAAAAAGTGTTTCGCCGACTTTGATATTGTTTAGAAGGATAACTAAAGGTATAATTAACTTAGAAGAAATAGAACAAGAAAACTCGAAGGAGAAATGAAGATGAATTTAACAAAAAAAGATATTAGATTAGGACAAGAAATTAGCAACAAAGAAGAAGCTATTAGAAAAGCAGGAGAAATCTTAGTAGAAAATGGTTATGTAGATAGCGGCTATATTCCTGCGATGTTAGAAAGAGAAGAAATCGTATCAACTTACATGGGGAATTTTATTGCGATTCCTCATGGAACAGATGAAGCAAAAAAATCAATTAAAAGCACAGGAATTTCTATTATTCAAATTCCAGGAGGTGTTTCATTTGCTAAACCTGAAGATACAGAAGACAAGATGGTATTCGTAGTATTCGGTATAGCTGGTAAAGATGGGGAGCATTTAGAATTATTATCAAAAATAGCAATCTTCTGTTCAGAACAAGAAAATGTTATAAAATTAGTAAACGCTGCTACTGAAGAAGAAGTTATTACTTTATTATCAGAAGTTGAATAATTAAAAATAAAATTAGTAAGAAGGTATTACAATGAAAAATTTACATTTTGGTGCAGGAAATATCGGACGTGGGTTCATAGGAGAATTATTAAATAAATCTGGATATCACATTACTTTTGTAGATATTAATAAAGATGTGGTTAATGATTTAAAACGCCGTGATACATACACTATTAGAATATTAGATGAAAATATCGAAGAAGTTGAACTTAATAACTTTGATGCTTTAAACATTGCTGAAGAAAAAGAACAACTTTATACAGCAATCGGTGAGGTTGAATTAATTACTACTTCTATAGGTCCGAATGTTCTGCCTATCATAGCTAAAGATATCGCAGAAGGATTAAAATTAAAAGTAGAGAATAATAATACTAAATTATTAGATATTATCGCTTGTGAAAATATGATTTCTGGATCTGATTTTTTAAAAACAGAAGTATTTAAACATCTTTCAGAACAAGAACAAGAGTTCGTTAGTAAATATGTAGGATTCCCAAATTCGGCAGTAGATAGAATCGTACCAGCTCAAAAACATGATGATGTTCTTCTAGTTGAAGTGGAGAAATTCTGTGAATGGGTTATAGAAGCGGATAAAATTAAAGTAGAAAGTAATAGAAATATTGAACAAGTACACTACGTAGAAGATCTTAATCCATTTATTGAAAGAAAACTATTTACGGTAAATACAGGGCATGCAGCACTAAGCTATATTGCGAATTACTTAGGTATTGAGTTAGTTTCAGATGGTGCTAAACATGCTGATGTAAGAAAAGATTTCATCGCTGTATTAGAAGAAACTAGTGCATTACTTGAGAAAAAATGGGGATTTGATAAAGCAGAGATGGAAGCTTATAGAAATAAAACAATCAAACGCTTTGAAAATCCACGTATTGTAGATAATGTTTCTAGAATTTGTCGTACTCCTATAAGAAAATTAGGGTATAATGAAAGATTTATTAAACCTATTAGAGAAACAGAAGAATTAGAATTATCAAATAGTGCTTTATTAAAAGCTTGTTCATATATTCTTACATTCAAATCTGAAGAAGATGAACAATCAGTAAAACTTGAACAACTAATTAAAGAAAAAGGTGTTATCGAAGCGTTAAGGGAAGTAACAGAATTAACAGATACAGCTTTATTAAATAAAATTAAAGAAGGTTATGAAAAATTAGTTTAATAATACATATTAGTATCTAACTATAAAAATTATGACATGACGTGTATACATAAGAATGAAATAGTATGTATTATTAGCAATTGATATATAAAATAATAATCGAAAGTCTTTGGAATAGCTGATTCCAAAGGCTTTTTCTATGTTTGTGAAATTTGAGTAATATTCTGGGTGTAGCTATTGACATTACTACTAAAAATGGTATCATTGTAGCAAGAGTTAATAATAGATTATAAAATGAAAATATGGTAATGATAGAGAAAAGGGAATAAGCTTTGTTAAGAATTAATAGGAATTCTTATGAAGTATCCAGTATTAATGGAATACTAAAAAACTATTAATATAGTTAGAAGACGATGTTTAAAGAGAAATGAAGAGAATTATATTATATATGTATAAAGAAATGTTACAGGAGAGAAATTAATGAAACACAGAAAAGAGAATTTTTTAATAGACAATAAATCTTGTATTGGATATATAACTGATGCTGCAAAATACTTATTGATCCAACCTGTTGATGGACATGATATTGAAGTATTGGATAACGAAGTTGCAAAAATTCAAGATAATATAGATAAACAATTCTCGCTTATTGCTTTTAAAATAGAGGATTGGAATAGTGAACTTTCTCCTTGGGAAGCCCCTCCGGCATTTGGAAATAAATCTTTTGGTTCAGGTGCTAAAGACACTTTAGAATTTATTGAAAGTAGATTTATACCAACGGTTAAAGAAAAATATAATCTAGATAATGATATTAAGTTTATTCTAGGTGGATATTCTTTGGCAGGTTTATTCAGTCTTTGGAGTGCGTATAAGTCAAATATATTTTCTGGTATTGCTGCCGCTTCTCCTTCTGTTTGGTTTAATGGCTGGGAAGAATTTATGAATAATAATACACCATTAAGCAACACTATTTACCTAAGTTTAGGTGATACTGAGGAGAAAACGAAAAATAAAGTAATGTCTGCTGTTGGAGATAATATTAGAAAACAGGAAGAACTATTAAAAAATGATAAAATAAAAACAATATTAGAATGGAATAAAGGTGGGCATTTTAGTAATTCAGATATACGTGTAGCTAAAGCATTTATTTGGTGTATTGAAAATTTGGGTTAAAATAACTTTAGTTGATAATTAGAGAACTGGAGGAATAATAAATGAATATTGCATTAGTAAAAGTAACAGAATCTGATATGAAAGAAATATGGGAGATGCAAGTAAAGGCATTTAAGGGTCTATTAGAAAAGTATCAAGATTATAATATGAGCCCAGCTACTGAAAGTTATGAGAATGTTTTGAATAAATATAAACAATCTTGGACTAGTTACTATTTTATTACTATAAATAATGAAAAAGTTGGAGCGGTTAGAGTCATAGATAAAAAAGATGGAAGTAGGAAACGTATAGCACCTATTTGGATCATGCCTGCGTTTAGAAATCAAGGACTTGCTCAACTTGTTATGAGAGAAGTAGAAAAAATATATGGTTCACATCATTGGCAATTAGATACAATTTTACAAGAACAAGGTAATATTTATTTATATGAGAAGTTGGGTTATAAGAAAACAGGTGAGATTGTGAATATAAAAGACGGAATGGATATAGTGTATCTTTATAAAGATTAAAAATATAGAATTTAACCAGCCTATTTCCTTTCATTCTATTCTTTTTCACGTTATAATTAAATTACTATTACTAGAATTTTTTCGGAGGTAACATATGAATGAAGTTATTAAAACGATGTTAGATCATCGTTCAACTCGTAGTTTTGTAAAAGGAAAAGAACTACCTAAAGAACATCTTGAGCAAATTATCGCTAGTTCTAAACAAGGATCTAGCTGGATGAATGGTCAACACTATAGTATTATAGTAACAACAGGTGAAACTAAACAACAAATCGCTGATTTAATCCGTGATAAAGCACCTGGTAATGCAGCTCATATTGAAAACTCTGGCGCGTTCTTACTATATTGTTTAGATTATACTAACATTAAATTAGCGTTTGATATTGAAGGTGGAGAATTTGATATTTCTAATCAACATGAGCCACTACTTATCGGTACTTTAGATGTTGGTATTGCGATGCAAAATGCTGCATTAGCTGCTGAATCTTTAGGATATGGAATTGTTTATTGTGGAGGAGTAAGAGGCTTTGGAGCTAAGATTTCTGAATTACTAAATATTCCAGAAAATGCTTTGTTCCTATGTGGATTAAGTATCGGTGTTAAAGATGAAGAGTTATCTACGGAAAAAGTTAAACCTAGATTACCAGACGCGGCTAATGTAGGATATAATGAGTTTCCTAAATCAAATGTTGAAGTATTAAAAGAATACCGTCAAACTATGATAGACTTCGCAGAAGCACGTGAGACAAAAACATGGACTAAGAAATTCGCTGATTTCTATGCACAACCTTCAGGAATAGAAAAAGTAACTAAAGAACTATTAGAAAAAAATGGTTTTGTGAGTGAGAAGGAATAAAGAATAAGATTAAATTAGAAAACCGCTTATGTAGTTTCATGCTAGATAAGTGGTTTTATCTAACAAACACCTTTTTTAATTTTCATATTGTTATCCTTAGATTTTCATGATATATTTTAGATAGTGGAATATAATTATTATTAATGTTTAGTTGCAAATTTATTTTTAGTTTCTATTTTATAAAGGAGGTTCTTCTTATGAAATATAAAAAATTCAAGTTAACGACTTCTATTTTATCATTAGGTAAATTTAATAACCACATTTTTAGATCTGAACAAGCTATACAACAATTATATTGGCAAGATAAAGGTATTGACGCATATTATCATATAAGTAAAAGTATAATGAGCTTAAACTACGTATCTTATGTTGTGATTTAATCATGCTTAATAAATTTTATAACATAATAAGCTTAATACTTTTTCCTATTTTATACTTTTCTTATATAAAAAACACATTAAAAATAAACATAAATCAAGATCATATAAAAACCTTTATTATATTATACTTAATAATGATCCTAAGTATAATTATTGAATATTTGTATACTAAGAAAATGAAAAATAAAAAATAACAAATTAATTTAACAAAAAATAGATGTAAGATAGAGGTCAGATATATAGACGCATAAATAACCGCCACATATGTATTTTAATAATATATATGTGGTGTCTTTTGCATAAAAAAAAACACCTATGAAATTTCATAGGTGTCTTGCAGAGCAGAAATTAATCTCTCTGAGAAAGTTACCAGTAGAGTATATATTTTTATATCTCTAAGATAATATTAAGTATAATATATAGTTTAAAGCTTGTCAACATAAGGTTTATGAGTTTTTTTTTTTTTTAATTTTTTTCAAAAAAACTATTGTCAAAAAAGGTCAAACATGTTATAATTTATTTAAGGTCAAAGAAGGTCAAAAAGATAAAACTTAAATATATTCCATAAAACCTTTTAGTTTATTGAGTATTTAAGTGTATCTTTTGAAGAGTGGATCTATTTTTAGAGATACTGATCAACGAATAAATGTACCTTTTGATCTAATAATTTAATCAAAGGAGATTTACAATGGATATTAATAGTTTTACTAATAGTGTGAAAGAAATCTTAGCGAAATCTTCCGAATTTGCAACAGATAAAAAAAGTCAAAGTATTACGAGTGAGATGTTCTTAAAAGCGGCACTTACTGGTAGTAATTTATATAGTGATATATTAGGAAGAGTAAATGTTGATAAGGTGAATTTAACTCATGAGTTAGATAATGAGATTGCGAAGGTAAATAGTGTAGAAGGAGATAATATCAATTATGCTAGTTACTTAAGTAATGATTTGAATGCTTTATTAATAGAAGCTAATAAGTATAAAGAGAAATATGAAGATAAATTTATTTCGTGTGAACATATTGTTCTAGCGAGTTATTTGAAAAATAGTATAGTAAAAAAATATATCGATAAGGTAACTACGTTAAAAGATTTAGTAGCTGTTATCGATAATATCAGAGGAGGTAAAAAAGTTATGAATGAAAATCCAGAAAACAACTACGAAGTTCTAGAGAAATATGGTCGTGATCTTGTAGAAGCTGCACGTAGTGGTAAAATTGATCCTGTGATAGGACGTGATGAAGAAATAAGAGATGTAATTAGAATTCTATCAAGAAAAACAAAAAATAATCCAGTGTTGATAGGGGAACCTGGTGTAGGTAAAACTGCGATTGTTGAAGCACTGGCTCAACGTATTGTACGCGGTGATGTACCTGAAAGTCTTAAAGACAAAACTGTATTCGAACTTGATCTTACTAGTTTAGTCGCAGGAGCTAAATATCGTGGTGAGTTTGAAGAACGACTAAAAGCTGTATTAAAAGAAGTTAAAGAACAAGAAGGAAAAATTATTCTATTTATAGATGAAATTCACATGCTTGTTGGTGCTGGTAAAACTGATGGAGCTATGGATGCTGGTAACATCTTAAAACCAATGCTTGCTCGTGGTGAACTACACTGTATCGGTGCTACAACTCTTAATGAATATCGTCAATATATCGAAAAAGACTCTGCGTTGGAACGTCGTTTCCAAAAAGTTCTTGTTAAAGAACCTACTGTAGAGGATACAATCTCAATTCTACGTGGTCTTAAAGAAAGATTTGAAGTTTATCATGGTGTGAAAATCTCTGACCGTGCGATTGTAGAAGCTGCTGAATTATCTAACAGATATATTACCGACAGATTCTTACCGGACAAAGCTATCGATTTAATCGACCAAGCTTGTGCTACTATTAAAACTGAAAATTCTTCTAATCCAGCTGAATTAGATACAATTAATCGTAAAGTTATGCAACTTGAAATAGAAGAAAAAGCCCTAAGTGGAGAAGATGATGATGTATCTAAAAAACGTTTAGAAAACTTAAAAGAAGAGTTAGCTAATCTAAAAGAAGAACAAAACAAACTACAATTACAAGTTGATAGTGAAAAAGAAAAATTATCAGCTGTTAAAAATCTTCGTGAAAAAATTGATAGAGTTAAATTAGAATTAGAACAAGCTCAAAATAGTTATGATTTAGAAAAAGCTTCTGAGTTACAATATTCTACTTTACCAAAATTAACTCAAGAATTAGAAGAGCTAGAAGAAAAATCTAAACACGAAGAATATAAACTTCTAAAACAAGAAGTTACTGAAGATGAGATTGGATTTATCGTCAGTCAAATGACTGGTATTCCTGTAACTCGTCTAGTAGAAACTGAAAAAGAAAAATTATTACATCTTGCAGATACTATTCATGAAAAAGTAATAGGACAAGATGAAGCTGTAGAGAGTGTAACTAATGCAATCTTACGTTCTCGTGCTGGTATCGCTGATCCAAATAGACCAATCGGTAGCTTCCTATTCTTAGGTCCTACTGGGGTAGGTAAAACAGAGCTTGCTAAAGCATTAGCTCTTAACTTATTCGATGATGAACGTAACATCGTGCGTATCGATATGAGTGAATACATGGAAAAACACTCAGTTAGCCGTTTAATCGGTGCCCCTCCAGGATACATCGGATATGAAGAAGGTGGTCAACTTACTGAAAGTGTAAGACGTAATCCTTACAGCATTATCTTAATGGACGAAATTGAAAAAGCTCACCCAGATGTGTTCAATATCTTACTTCAACTTCTTGATGAAGGTACACTTACTGACTCTAAAGGTGTAGTAGTAGATTTCAAAAATACAATTATCATTATGACTTCTAACATTGGTTCATTAGAACTATTAGAAGAAGTTAAAGACGGTGTAATTTCTGAAGAAACTCGTAAAAATGTTACTAACCAACTTTACGGTTACTTCAAACCAGAAATTCTAAATCGTATGGATGATATAATTATCTTCAAACCATTAACACAAGATAATATTAAAGGTATCGCTAATAAACTTCTTAACGAACTTGTTGCACGTATTGCTAACAGAAATATTACTTTAACATATACTGATAATATTTCTGGTTGGGTTGCGACTGCTGGATTCGATATGAAATTCGGTGCTCGTCCACTTAAACGATTCATCCAAAGTCAAATCGAAAACAAACTTTCAGTTGAATTAATCCGCCATGGTATCGAAGATGGAATGGAAATCCACTTAGACTATGTAGATGATGAATTGAAAATTGATATTAAATAATATATTGATTTAGCGCAATATAGAGAATAACTCAATAAATGCGATTTATCTGAAATCACGATTTTTGAGTCACTCTCAAATAACTATAGACCTCAGGAGAAATCCTGGGTCTATTTTTGTATTAAGTTATATGAAAATTAAAAGATTAAAGTATGGTAATTATTATCTTTTGTAGAAACGAAATTTGTAGTATAATGATAAAATAAATAAATAAATTGACGAACGAAATATTTGTGTAGGAGGAATTTGAATGAAGATAGCGGTTATGGCTGGAACACCGATTGATTCGAAATTAGGTGCGGAGTTACTAAATTCATATGGCTATGATGATGTAGTTTTAGTGCCAATTTCTAATAATCCAGTAGAACAAACAACGTTTCAAGCTTTAGAAGATGAAGAACGTGAAAATATTATTGTGAAAATTATTGATGAACTAAAAGAGAAAGATTGCGGTGCTATTTTTGTGTATTGTAATTCCCTAAGTTCGGTTGCTGATTTTGATAGATTGGCAGAAAAAATGAATATTTCTATTATTACTCCTATGCAGATGTATAGGAATCTTGGACTTGAGTATAAGTATCTAGCTGTAATGGCAGCGAACTCTCATGGACTTACTGGTGTTGAGAACAATCTATATGTCTCGAATCCGCGTCTTCGTGTTTTAGGATTATCGATGTTGGAGCTTGTTAAGGCGATTGAAGAGGGGAATAAACCAGAACAAATTGTCGAAGATTTTAATTTTAAGACATTGTTTAATTATTTCGAATTAACGAATGTAGAAGCAGTTGTTCTTGGATGTACACACTTCCCTTATATTAAAAAAGAACTTGAGAAAATCACTAAACTACCTATTATAGATGTTGGAGTATTTATGATAGAAAGTTTAAAGAGAAAGGATATATAGAATGCCAACAGGAATAATAATTAATACGATTGCTATATTTTTAGGAGGTATAGCAGGAGCTGTGTTGGGAGATAAATTACCGGAAAAGTATAAAGAACAGTTGAATATGATTTTTGGACTTTGTTCAATGGGAATGGGAATAGCATCAATTGGTCTTATGAAATATATGCCAGCGGTGATATTCGCGATTATTATAGGGACATTAGTAGGATTATTTTTTAATCTTGGTGATTTGGTATATAGAGCTTGTGCGAAAATGCAGAAACTTATGGTAAAAGTTGTTCCAAAACCTAATAGTTCTATGTCAGAAACAGAATTTTTAGCTACGTTGATTACCGTAATTGTTCTATTTTGTTCTAGTGGTATGGGAATTTATGGTAGTCTTAATGAAGGTATAACAGGTGATCCAAGTTTATTAATTACGAAGTCTATTCTTGATTTCTTTACGGCAGCTATCTTTGCTTGTAATCTTGGGTATATTGTTTCACTAATAGCAGTACCGCAGTTTGTTATTTTTACGTTATTATTTTTATCAGCAGGATTGATAGTGCCATTAACGACACCTGAAATGATTAATGATTTTAAAGCCTGTGGTGGTTTCTTAATGGTTGCTGCTGGGTTTAGAATTTTGAAACTCAAGATGTTTCCGGTTGTAGATATGGTACCTGCGATGATATTAGTAATGCCATTTAGTTGGCTTTGGGTAAATGTGATTTTACATTTATTATAAAATATTATGAAAAAAATAAAGCTAGTTAGAATTGTTTTCTGACTAGCTCTTTTGTATGTTTATTATTTTTGTTTCTAAATTCCTAAACCGATGAGATTACTATTTTCCTTCTAAGTAACTTTCATTTCTTTCTTTTGCTTGTTCAAAGATACTGTTGTATTCTTCTATCATTTCTTCTGTGTATTCTCCTTCAACTTGTTCACAGTCTAGTGAATAAAGTACTTTTTCAACTCTTTCATATACATCCTCTAGAGTAAACTCCTTATGAAGAAGTTTTTCTAATGTTTCCATACAGTTCGGGTCGATTTTTGGATATTTGTAATTTATCTGTTGCTCTTTTATTCCAATATCATAAAATTCACGCATTATGTTTGCACGTTTTTGTTGATCACCAAAGACGCTAATATATATAGAAACAACTACTGAATCTTTAATTTTTCTTTGAGCGATTCCAGCGAATTTTTTTCCATTTATGCTTAGGTCATAATCACCAGGACAGTACGAGTTAGTTATTTCAATAGCTTGGATTTTGTTAGCACCTTCTGGGAAAACTGCTTTGATAAATTCTGTCATTAATTCATAACCTTCATTAATTGAAAAGTTTTCTTTTGGTTTATTCATAATGATAGATAAATTTAATATACCTTTGTCTGAAATTATTCCTAATCCCCCGATATTTCTAACTGCAGGAATAATATTATTTCTATAAAAAGAAAATAATGCTTCATCGAAAAATGGAACACGCGTATCTGGTGCTCCGATTATTGCTGAGTTCGGCAATGTGTACATGTGTAATATACAGTCATCATTACCAGAAATTGTACGTAAAAACATTTCATCAGTAGCAATAGGTATTAGGGGATTTACTATATTTAATGTTTTATAAACATTGAATTTTTTATTTCGAATAAGATTTAGCATAGCTACTCCTTCTAAATTTGTCGATAATATATATAACTTAAAAATTAATACTTTAATCATTATAATTTATGAGGATGATTTATGCAAGGTTTAAGTGAATTAGGAGGTAAAAAAAGGAGACGGCTCAAAATGGTTTCGAGTCGTCTCAAATTATTTTATAAGTTAAGTTTGTAATCTTCTGGTTTGATAATTGGTACAATTTTCGTGAATAGTTTTACGAAGAAGAAACCAGAAACTACAGGAATTACTACGAAGACGATTGCTGCTTTTAATATTTCTAAAGCACTTCCGTCAGTAGTCGCAAGGTGTGCTAATGGACCAACTAGACCGCTGAATCCGAATCCTGCACTCATTGCTGTTCCTTTAATGTTTAGTATTGCTGCAAATACTCCTGAGACAGCAGCGCTACATAGAACAGGTAGCATAATCTTCGGTTTAGCGAAAATATTAGCCATTGAAATTTTTGGAGATCCGATAAAGTGCGCGAAGCAAACACCTTTAGAGTTTACAGCCCATCCTGCTATTGCTAGTGTGAATCCACATGCACAGATTCCAAGGTTTGCAGCTCCTGAAGCTATTCCGTCGATATTAATCGCTAATGCAACCCCAACTGATGTAATTGGAGAAACTACAAGACATGCAAAAATAACCGCGATAAGAATAGTAAGAATGATAGGTTGTAATGTAAGTAGATGTTTGATTCCATCTCCTAAAAGTTTAGTTACTCCTGAGAAGAATGGAAGAGTATATCTACCAATACCTCCGATAATTACAAGTGTTAATGGAGGTAGGATGATTACCGCATAGTTTTTAGCTTTGTCTCCAATTAGTAGGATAAATAATGTTGCTAATGCTGCTGTAAAGATCATAGTTACGATATCTCCAGAACCTTTTAACATAAGACCTGTTTTGTCTGGAGTAGGGATAATTGAACCACTCGCAAATAGAGTAGCTAACCCAATAGATACACTTTGAACAGGTGTAAATTTAAAGAATAATCCAATAATAATTCCAGAAGCTAAACCTATCATAGCGTTAGAAATTGTTATTGATAATGATAAAAATGCAAGTGAAGGATAAACCTTACCTATATATTTAAGTAGTTCACCAAGTAATGCACCTGGCACTAAACATAGAACTGTTCCTAGGGCGATACCGTTAAGGACGTTCATAGTAAAATTCTTAATAGAAATTTTTTCTTTCATAAATATCATCTCCTTTATGTATTCGTAACCTAAAAAGGTTACTAATTATTATAACGTAAAATATATATTTTGTACATTAAAATTTACTAATTTTATTTTGTAGTTTAACTTAATTTTAACTTTTCACTATACTATATAGTATATAATATTATTAGAAGGAAGGTAAAATATAAAGGAGATTCGAATGAAAATATTAAGAAAAATACTAGCGTTACTAGTAGTGTTGGCTCTTTTTGGTGGTGGTGCAACATATGCATTGACGCCAAGTGAAAGTATAAATAATTCAGAAAAATTGGCGAATCATGATGCTAAGATTAAGTTAGAGGATCTAAATAGAGATTTTATTTCAAATCTTAAATTAGTTGATTCAAATATTAAAACATCATTAAAAATTAATAATAATACATTTCTATCTATATTTAAGAATGCTGTATCAGACGATTCTCAATTACTAGATGGTAGTTATAAATTAGTTGATGATCATATTAAAGCGAAATTACCTGTTAAATTAGGGCTTTGGGATACAATGATAAATACGAATATAAAAGTAACTGGTGCTAACAATAGTGTAGATTTAATTCTAGAAGATGCTAAAATTGGTAAGGTTCCAATTCCAAATTTTGCTTTGGAAAAATATTTAAAAGAAGCTCTTTCTGGAAGTGGAGCAAGGGTTAACGGTAATACTATTACTATTAAGTCACTTGATTTACCAGTTGTTGTTGATAATGTAGAGGTTACTGATAGTAATATTAATGTCACTGCATCACTTAGCAGAGAAAAAGCGTTGAAATATGCTGCAGAGAATTTTAACGTATATCGAAGAGTATAAAAAAATTAGACTTTTGAAAATGAACAATTATTAGAAGGGTTTCTAAATATGGAGTCTTTCAAAATAGTGGGTTTTCAAAAGTCTTTTTTTAAATTTCATGATATTTTCAGATAATTTCAAATTAAATTCACATAAAAGACTTGAAAGTTTCATCTTGATGTAATATAATATACATATCGTAAATAAAGACAAGACGACTGTGTGGAGTTTTAGAGAGAAACTGGTTGGTGGAAAGTTTTATAGAAGCATAGGAGTTATCACTTTATTGTGTAATAATTTTAATAGAACAAACAAGTGCTCTTGGTAGGAGTTAAAAGAGGTGGTACCGTGGATAAATTTCGCCCTCTATAACTTTTACTGAGAGTTTTTTATTTTGAAAGGAGAAAAAATGGTAGAATTAAAAGATACATTATTAATGCCAAAAACGAAGTTTCCAATGCGTGGAAATCTTCCGAATAAAGAACCTGAATTCCTAAAACGTTGGGAAGAAATGGATTTATATAACAAAATTTTAGAAAAAAATGCTGGGAAACCTTCATACGTACTTCACGATGGACCTCCATATGCGAATGGTAACATCCACATCGGACACGCGTTAAACAAAATTTTAAAAGACTTTATCGTTAAATATAAAAACATGAATGGTTTTGTGTCTAATTATGTTCCTGGTTGGGATACTCACGGTCTTCCAATCGAGCAAGTATTAGTAAACAATGGTGTTGATAGAAAATCTATGCCAGCTAATAAATTTAGAAATAAATGTAAAGATTATGCATTAAAACAAGTTGATAAGCAACGAGCTGACTTCAAAAAACTTGGAGTATTAGGTGATTGGGATAATCCATACTTAACTTTAGATCCAAAATTTGAAGCTGAACAAATCCGTGTATTCGGTAAAATGGTAGACAAAGGATATATCTACAAAGGATTAAAACCTATCTACTGGTCACCATCATCAGAATCTGCATTAGCTGAAGCTGAAATCGAGTACCACGATCATACTTCGCCATCTATCTATGTTGCTTTCGAATTAGTTAGTGAAAATGGTGCTGTAGAAAAAGGAACTAAGTTTGTTATCTGGACAACTACTCCATGGACATTACCTGCGAACTTAGGTATCGCTGTTCATCCAGACTTTGAATACCAAGTTGTTAAATATAACGGAGAAAGCTACTTAGTAGCTAAAGAAAGAGTAGCATTCTTAGCTGAGAAATTCGGTTGGGAAAACTATGAAACAGGTGAAGTATTAGTAGGTAAAGATTTAGAGTACTTACTATGTAAACACCCATTCTTAGATAGAACATCTACATTAATCTTAGCTGATTATGTAACACTTGATTCTGGGACTGGTTTAGTACATACAGCTCCTGGACACGGGGTTGATGACTATCTTGTTGGTCAATTACAATACAAACTTGGAGTTTTATCACCAGTAGATAACCAAGGTGTTCTTACGGAAGAAGCTGGACAATTCGCTGGTAAATTCGTATTCGATGCGAACAAAGATATTATTGCTCACTTAGATGAAACTGGAGCATTATTAAAACAAGAAGATATCACTCACTCATACCCACACGACTGGAGAAGTAAAAAACCAATTATCTTCAGAGCTACACCACAATGGTTCTGTTCTGTTGATGCATTCCGTAGCGAATTACTTGAAGCTGTAGATAACACTAAATTCTACAGTGAATGGGGTAAACCAAGATTATATAATATGATTCGTGACCGCGGTGACTGGGTAATCAGTCGTCAGCGTGTTTGGGGTGTGCCAATTCCTGTATTTTACGCTGAAAACGGAGAAGCTATCCTTGATATCGAATTAATCGAACACGTAGCTAAAATCTTCGAAGAAGAAGGATCAAACGTTTGGTTCTACAAAGATGCTAAAGAATTATTACCAGAAGGATACACTCACCCTGGAAGTCCAAACGGAGAATTCACTAAAGAAATGGATATCATGGACGTATGGTTTGACTCTGGAACATCTCACCAAGGATGTTGTGCAATTCGTGAGGACTTAACTTACCCAGCTGACTTATACCTAGAAGGAAGTGACCAATACCGTGGATGGTTCAACTCTTCACTTATCACTTCTGTAGCTGTATCTGGAGTAGCTCCGTATAAAGAGTTAGTATCTGCTGGATTCGTTATGGACGGTAATGGTAACAAGATGAGTAAATCTTTAGGTAACGTTATTTCTCCTAACGATGTAGGTAAAGAATTAGGTGCTGAAATTATCCGTCTATGGTCTGCAAGTGTTGACTATACTCAAGACGTTCGTATCTCTAAAGATATCTTAAAACAAGTATCTGAAACATACAGAAAAATCAGAAATACATTCCGTTTCTTACTAGGAAACTTATTCAACGGAAGCTTCAACAACAAAACTGATTTAGTTGCGTACGAAAACCTTGAAGAATTAGACAAATATATGGTTCTAAAATTCGAGAAAGTTGTTGCAAAAGTATTAGATTACTATGAAAACTACCAATTCAACAGTATTACTACTGAACTAATCAACTTCTTCAACGTTGAACTATCTTCATTCTACCTAGACTATGGTAAAGATATTCTTTACATCGAAGGTGAAGATTCTCACAAACGTTTAAGTATGTTAACAGTTCTTTACACAGTATTAAGTAAATCTGTTAGATTACTTGCTCCAATTCTTTCATTCACTGCTGAAGAAGTATACGACAATATGCCGTATGAAGATGCTGAGTCTGTTCACTTAACTGATTTCCCAGCTAAAAACGTAATTGAAGATGCTGCGTTAGAAGCTAAATGGGATAAACTTCTTGAAGTTCGTGATGATGTGAATAAAGCATTAGAAGAAAGCCGTAATGAAAAAGTTATCGGTAAATCTCTAGAAGCAGCTGTTGAAGTATACAGTAACGATGCAGAAGTTGTTGAGTTATTAAACTCTGTTGATAACTTAAACCAATTCTTCATCGTAAGTAAAGTTGCTGTTAAAGAAAATGATGGTGTAGCTTATGATCTTGCTACTGTTAAAGTAACTAAAGCTGAAGGACACCGTTGTGACCGTTGTTGGAACATCGTAGATGAAGTAAACGAAGAAGGTTTATGTCCACGTTGCGCTAGCATCTTAAACAAATAATAGAATAACCTTAAAAAAGTGTATATGATAACTCATAGACGCAGTGGTTTATTGATATCTAAATTCGCTTTATAAAAGCTTGTTAGATATCTAATAAACTGTGCGGGTGTGACTCTACAAAATCGATTTCTCTACGAAATCACGATTTTTGAGTCACTCCCTATTTTTTTTATAAAATTTTAAAAGAGTCCAAAAAAATGGACAAATAGATTGTTATAATTAAATCACAAAACGAAGAGGTGATTTAAAATGAAAAAAGATTATATTACAATTACAGGAATGAAACATTTTTTTGGAACAACAGTTTTTAGAGTTGGAGATGTTATTAGTTGTGAAAAAGAGTTTGATAATGACTTTGATGAAGAAGCGATAAAAGTTATGATGAAAACTTTTGGGAAAGTTGGTTACATTGCAAATTCAAGTGGAACTGTTGCGAAAGGTACGAAAAGTGCAGGAAGAATTTATGATAAAGTTGGAGATAAATTTTTTGTAAGAGTATGTTTCGTTACTGGAGGTTCAGTAATCGCAGAAGTTGTTAATAGAGATGTGAAAATATTTAAAAGTAATAGAAAAATTCGTAAATAGTTGTTATTATATACATAAGTGTATATAAGGAGCAAAATTTATGGAAAAAGGAAGATATCAAAAATTAAAGCTATTATACTTATTAGAAATACTAAGGGATTATAGTGATGAAAATACTTATTTAAGTGTGAAAGAATTGATTTCTTTACTCTTGAAAAAAGAAATTATCGTGGAGAGAAAAACTTTATATAAGGATATAGAATTACTACAAGATTATGGATTTAATATCGTGGTTGAAAAGAATGGTCGTGAAAATACATACGCATTAGTAGAAAGAGAATTTGAGCTTGCTGAGGTGAAAATGTTAATTGATGTAATTCAGGCGAGTAAGTTCTTAACTGCTAAAAAATCTCGAGATTTAATTTTAAAACTGAAGAAATTAGCGAGCAAGAAACAAGCGCAAAAAATTCAAAGACAGGTATATTCTTTTGAAGAAAATAAATACATCAATGAAAATATTTATTATAATGTTGATGCTATTCACAATGCAGTTGCAGAAAATAAACAAATTGATTTTAATTATTGGCAATGGAATCATAATAAACAGATGATTGATAGAAAAAATGGTGAAGTATATAATGTAAGTCCATTTGCTCTAGTATGGAATGATGAGAATTATTACATGGTTGCTTTTGATGCTAAGACAGATTTAATTAAAAATTATCGTGTTGATAAGATGAGAAATGTTTTAATTGCTGAAAGTGATAGAGTTGGTCACGACAAGTTCCAAAAAGAAGATATTTCGAGCTATTCAAAGAAGATCTTCGGTATGTATGGTGGAACTTTAGAAAAAGTGACTTTAGAGTTTAAAGAATCATTAATAGGAGCAATCGTTGATAGATTCGGAAAAGATATTATTATTCATAAAAAAGATGATATTTATCAAACTTCTGTAGAAGTTATGTGTAGTAGTCATTTCTTGGGATGGATTTTCTCTTTAGGTAGTGATATTGAAATATTAGCACCTCAAAATGTTCGAGATTTATATGTTGAGAAAGTGAAAGATTTACTAAAAAAATATAGATAAAATAATTCTAGTAGAATTTGAAGAGGAAGTTCTACTAGAATTTTTGTATGATTAAAATCAAAAAATATATAAATTCATTTAGCTTTATTAGTTGGACAAAAAACGTAGTTAATATCAACTTAAAATCGTGTTATTGTTGTTGCTTTAATGATAAATGAATGTTATAATTAAGAGATGAATTATAATATGATTATAAAATCATTTAATAGAAAAATATGTCGGAAGGAAAATGTTAATGGCTATTTTAGGAAAAATATTTGATGCTAACAAAAGAGAAGTAAAAAACTTATCAAAATTAGCTGATAAGGTATTAGCTAAAGACGAAGAATATTCAAGTCTTAGCGATGAACAATTAGTAAATAAAACAGAAGAATTTAAAGCATATATCCAAGTACAAAAAGAAAAAGGTAAAGAAACACCGGATATATTAGATAAAATTTTAGTAGATGCATTTGCTGCAGCGCGTGAAGGAGCATTCCGTTCTTTAGGAATGAAACCATATAAAGTTCAAATCATGGGTGGTATCGCACTTCACCGTGGGGATATCGCAGAGATGAGAACAGGGGAAGGTAAAACTCTTACTGCAACAATGCCTGTATACTTAAACGCATTAGCTGGAGAAGGGGTACACGTTGTTACAGTTAACGAATACTTATCTCAACGTGACGCTCAAGAAATGGGTGTTTTCTATAACTACATGGGACTTTCTGTAGGTCTTAACTTAAACTCTTTAAACTCTGAAGAGAAAAGAGCCGCGTACAATGCTGATATTACATACTCAACAAACAATGAATTAGGATTTGACTATTTAAGAGATAACATGGTTAAAACAGTTGAAGCTCGTGTTCAACGTCCATTAAACTACGCTGTAATCGATGAGGTTGACTCAGTTCTTATCGATGAAGCTCGTACACCACTTATTATTTCTGGTGAAGGACAAGAATCAACATCACTTTACCAAGTAGCGAATGCTTTCGTTAAAACTCTGAAAAAAGCAGAGAAAGAAGATGGAAGTGATGGAGATTATACTCTAGATATTAAAACTAAAGCTATTCAACTTTCTGAAAATGGTATTGATAAAGCTGAAAGTTACTTTGGATTAAAAAATCTTTATGATTTAAAAAATGTTGATTTAACTCACCACATCAACCAAGCATTAAAAGCTAACTACACAATGGCATTAGACGTTGACTACGTAGTTGCTGAAGATGGAGAAATCTTAATCGTTGACCAATTTACAGGTCGTACAATGCCTGGTCGTCGTTTCTCTGAAGGGTTACACCAAGCTATCGAAGCTAAAGAAGGTGTTCCTATTCAAAAAGAAAGTAAAACAATGGCGACTATTACTTTCCAAAACTTCTTCAGAATGTACAAAAAACTTAGTGGTATGACTGGTACTGGTAAAACAGAGGAAGAGGAATTTAGAAATATTTACAACATGTTTGTAACAACTATTCCTACAAACAGACCAATCCAAAGGATTGATGCACCAGACTATATTTACTCAAACATGGAAGCTAAGTTCAATGCTGTAGCTCAAGAAGTTAAAGAACGTTATGACAAAGGACAACCAGTTCTTTTAGGTACAGTTTCTATTGAAACGAGTGAATTAGTATCTAAATTATTATATAGATACGGTGTACCTCACAAAGTTCTTAATGCTAAACAAAATGAAAGTGAAGCAGAAATTATTAAACAAGCTGGTCAACGTGGTTCAGTAACAATCGCGACTAACATGGCTGGTCGTGGTACGGATATTAAACTTGGTGAAGGTGTTCGTGAATTAGGTGGTCTTGCCGTTATCGGTACAGAACGTCACGAATCTCGCCGTATTGATAATCAGCTACGTGGACGTTCTGGACGTCAAGGGGACCCTGGTTACAGTAGATTCTATCTATCTCTAGAAGATGAGCTTATGGTTCGTTTCGGAGCTGATAGATTACAAAAGATTATGGGTAAAGATGTAGATACTCCGCTTGAAAGTAGAATGGTAAGTAGATCGGTAGAAAGTGCTCAAAAACGTGTTGAAGGTAATAACTATGACTCACGTAAACAAGTACTTCAATATGATGATGTATTACGTAAACAACGTGAAATCATGTATGCTGAGAGAAATAAAGTATTAGAAAATGAAGTAGTTACTGATATTATCCAAGAGATGATCGGTGATGCTGTTGATAAAACTATTGCTTACATTACAGAAAACTTAGAAGCACATAGTGAAAAAGAAGAAACAGAAGAAATCATCAAATCACTTAACGAGAAGTTCTTAGGTCAAAAACCTATTACTGATAGTGAATATTCAGATGTTATGTCTGATGATGAAATTCGTGAATTAGTATTACACAGAATTAATTTAGAGTTAGCTGAGAAACGTGAGTTACTTGGTGATGAAACTATGAATTCATTCGAGAAATACATTCTTCTTAATGCAATTGATGATAGATGGACTGATCATATCGACCAAATGGATCAACTTAGAAAAGGGATTTTCCTACGTTCTTATGGACAAATTGATCCGCTTCGTGAATACAAAACTGAAGGTTACGAAATGTTCGAAGACATGATTGATGACATTCAAGTTGAGGTTGTTACTAACCTAATGCGTATTAGAGTAGAACGCCACGAAGAAATCGAGATGAAACAAGAACCAACGAACCTTGTAACTAACGATAGTAAAGAACATATCGCTCGTGGTCCAGTTAAGAGTGCTTCTCGTGAAGAGAAAAAAGCTCGTATCGAAGAGCGTAAACAACGTATCAAAGAGTTAAAAGCTCAAAAAGATAAAGAAACTAATTAGTAGTTAATTGATAGAAGGAGACTTAAGTAAGAGTTTCCTTCTTTTCATGGCTTTTTATAATATTATAAGGAGGTAGTATTATGAATAATATAGAAAAACTAAGAGAAATAATAAAATCTAACGATAATATTGTCTTTTTTGGTGGTGCTGGTGTTTCTACAGAATCTGATATTCCAGATTTTAGAAGTGCAAATGGTGTATTTAGTGTAGAACTTAATCGTCATTTCACTCCAGAACAGCTCGTATCAAGAACGATGTTTGTAAAGTATCCTGTAGATTTCTTTGATTTTTATAAGAAGCATTTGGTCTATCCTGATGCTAAACCGAATAATGCGCATTATTATTTAGCGGAGTTAGAAAAACAAGGTAAGTTAAAAGCAGTTGTTACTCAAAATATAGACACACTTCATGAGCAAGCTGGAAGTAAAAATGTTTTGAAGCTACATGGAAGTGTAGATGCAAACTATTGTACGAAGTGTAAGTCTTTTTATAATTTAGAGGATTTCTTAGCCAAGACTGAAGAAATACCTAGTTGTGATAAATGTGGTGGGGTTATAAAACCTTATGTAACTCTTTATGAAGAAGAACTTGATATGACGGTATTTAATTCTGCGATTAACTTTATAGAAAAAGCAGATGTATTAATCATTGGCGGAACTTCATTAAGTGTGTATCCTGCTGCTAACTTATTGAATTATTTTAAAGGTAAGCATTTAATTGTTATTAATAAAACTTCTACACCACAGGATAATATGGCAGATCTTGTTATTAATGGAAAAATCGGTGAAGTCTTCTCAAAATTAGAAGAAAGAGAAGGGGGAATGTAGATGTATTTATTTAGAAAATTAGCTTGGTTTATGAAGCTAGAAAAAAAACGATATTTAATAGGGATAATTGCTCTAATTCTAGTAAGTATTTTTAACTTGATTCCGCCGAAAGTTATCGGTACAGTAATTGATAGAATTGAATCGGGGAATTTGACGAATAGTCAGCTATTTTTAAATGTTGGTTATTTAGTGTTAGCTGCTCTGGCTATGTATGCACTTCGTTATGTTTGGCGTGTTTACATTTTTGGAGCTGCGTATAACTTAGGTCGTATTTTAAGATCGAGACTTTTTGAACATTTTACAAAGATGTCTCCTTCGTTCTTCCAAAAGTATCGTACTGGAGATTTAATGGCACATGCGACGAATGATATAAACTCTGTGGCAATGGTTGCAGGTGGTGGTGTAATGTCTGCTGTCGATGCGAGTATTACAGCTTTAGTTACACTTTTTACGATGATATTCTTAATAGATTTCAAATTAACTTTAATAGCGATTATTCCTTTACCATTTTTAGCGTATGCTACTAACTATATTGGAGATAAAAACTATGATAGTTTTGAAGAAGCTCAAGAATCTTTTTCTGATTTGAATAACAAAGTTCAAGAAAGTGTTTCAGGGATAAAAGTTACAAAATCATTTGGTTATGGTAACGATGAAATTAAGAGTTTTAAAGAAGTTAATAAAAAAGTATTCGGAAAGAATGTTATCGCTGCTAAGTATAATTCTCTATTCGATCCAATGGTATTAATCTTCGTTGGGTTATCTTATACACTTACTCTTGTCTTTGGTGGTATTTTCGTTTCTAATGGAGAGTTATCTGTTGGTGAGTTAGTAACTTTCGTTACATATCTTGATATGTTAGTATGGCCACTTCAAGCGATAGGTTGGTTATACAATATCTCACAACGAGGTGAGGTATCATATAAACGTATTGAGAGTTTATTAGATGAAGTAAATGATGTTAATACTAATTTAAACAGTAAAGTTAAAGCTGAAAATGGAAGATTAGAGTATAATATCGACAACTTTGAATTTGAAGAAGGCAAGACTGTACTGAAAGATATCAAGTTTGCTATTGAAAAAGGTCAAACTCTAGGTATTGTAGGTGTGACTGGTTCAGGTAAAACTACTTTACTAAGATTGTTACTAAGAGAATTCAATATTAAGTCGGGTAATATTCTACTTAATAATAGAGATATTGCTGACTACAGTCTGAGTGACTTAAGAAAACTTATTGGATATGTACCGCAAGATCAAGTACTATTCGCTATGTCGATTAAAGAAAATATTCGTTTTGCTAATCCTCAAATCGACGATAAGAAGGTAGAAGAGATTACAAAAATTTGTGGACTGTATGATGATATAATGGCTATGCCAGAGAAGTTTGATACGATCGTTGGAGAAAAAGGTGTTAGTCTTTCTGGTGGTCAAAAACAACGTTTAGCTATGAGTCGTGCTTTGATTATAAATCCTGAGATTTTAATCCTCGATGATTCTTTATCTGCTGTTGATGCTAAGACGGAGCACATTATTTTAGAAAACTTAAAAGAACAACGTAGTGGTCAAACTAATATAATTACCGCTCACAGACTATCTGCGGTTGTTGAAGCTGACTTAATAATTGTTTTAGGTGATGATACTATTATTGAAAAAGGTACTCACGATGAGTTAATAGCAAATAACGGTTGGTATAAAGAGACTTATGAAAGTCAACAGATGGAAGAAAACTTGAAAGGAGGAAGTGAAGATGTCGAAAAGTAAGACGTTTTTTAGATTAATGCGTTATATGTTCCGATATAAAGGGCTATCGATATTAGCATTATTATTTATACTACTAACTTCTATAGTAGCGACAGCAATTCCTCTTTTAGCACAGTATTATATTGATAATTTTATTACAAAAAATATAGCTAAAGCAGGGTTATATATATTAATAATATATTTTGGGTTATTTATTCTAAGAGTAGTGTTTACATTTTTGGGTGAATTCTACTTTGCAAGAGTAGCTCATAGTATAGTAAGAGATTTGAGAAATGATAGTTTTATTAATTTGCAAAAATTAGGAATGTCATATTTCGATAAAACGCCTGTAGGTTCTGTTGTATCAAGATTAACTAATGATACACAAGCTGTTGCAGATATGTTTGGAACGATTTTCTCTAGTTTCTTAAATACTATTCTTATGTTTGTAGTAACACTTTCTGCGATGATTGCTTTAAGTTGGCAACTTACTATTTATATGATATTATTCATTCCTGTTATGGTTGGTTCTGTATATATGTATCAGAAGTTATCTAGTAAACTTGTAGAAATTTCTCGAGCGAAAATTAGTGAAATGAATACTAAGTTATCTGAATCAATCGAAGGCATGAAGATAATTCAAGCATTTAATCAAGAACAACGTTTAATAGATGAATTTGGAGAGGTTAATAATGAACACCTTCGTTATTATACTAAATCATTAAAAGTTGATAGTTTGTTACTACGACCTGCGATGGCGTTATTCAAAGTATTAGCGTATGGAGTTATTGTTACGTACTTTGGGTTGAGTTTTGAGAGTGCTGGTTTTACAGCTGGAATAATTTATGCATTTATTCAATATACGAATCAACTGTTTAATCCATTAATTGAACTTATGCAAAATTTCTCGATTCTTCAAACATCTATAATTTCAGCAGGACGTGTTTTTACATTAATAGATAATGAAGAATACGAACCAGAACAAAGAGAAAATGATTGTAAAATTTCTCGAGGTGATATTGAGTTTAAAAATGTCAGTTTTTCATATGATGGAAAACGCGATGTACTTAAAAATATTTCATTTAGTGTAAAAAATGGAGAGAGTATTGCTTTTGTAGGAGCGACTGGTTCTGGTAAATCATCAATTATGAATCTATTCCTTAGATTTTATGATTATCACAGAGGAGAAATCTTAATTGATGGTGTTGATATTAAAGATTATAGTGCTAAAGAACTGAGAAATAGTGTTGGATTAGTTCTACAAGATCCATTCCTATATCATGGAACTGTAGAGTCTAATATTAAGATGTATAATGAAGAATTAACAAGAGAAGATGTTATTGAAGCGGCTAAGTTTGTTGATGCACATAACTTTATTGACAAACTAGAAGATAAGTATGATAGTATTGTTACAGAAAGAGGTTCAACTTTTTCTAGTGGAGAAAGACAACTTCTGACATTTGCTAGAACTATAGCGAGCAAACCGAAAATTCTTATTCTTGATGAAGCAACTGCAAATATCGACTCTGAAACTGAAGAACTGATTCAAAATTCTCTTGAAAAAATGAGAAAAGGTAGAACGACTATAGCGATTGCTCATAGATTATCTACTATTCAAGATTCTAACTGTATCTATGTGTTAGACAAAGGTGAGATTATTGAATCTGGAACACATGAAGAGTTAATAGCTCTAAAAGGTAATTATTACAAAATGTACCAACTTCAGGCTGGTATGTTAAATAAATAGAATTTAACTGGAAGTGAATTAAGAAACTTCCAGTTTTTTTATTTTGGAAACTGAAGTTATAGTTGGTTAACATAAATTTATAGTGTTAAATATAATGAGTAAATTATTATATTAAAAATAAATTGTAATTAATAAAACATAGAATTTATAGCTATTTTCTTGCATTTGATCTAGAAAAAGCTTACAATTAATGTATTAATTATAAACAAAATTAATCTTAGTATCATATTATGAAAGAAGGGTATACAGTTGAAAAAATTTTTAGGGGAAAAACAAAATAAGTTTTCACTAAGAAAATTGACTATTGGAGTTTGTTCGATGACAATAGGATCTTTTTTTATGGTGTCAACTATTCAACCTGAAGAAAATATTGTAAGAGCTGCGGATAATGCAGTAGTTCACTACAAATATGTAGGAGAGGACAATCTTACAGATAAAGAGAAAGAATTAGTAAAAAAAGAAGTACCGAGTATTGTAAATAGCGCAGAAGAAACATATTACTTAGTATTTAAACCAACAAAAACAACACAACTAAATAAGTTACCTAATACCGGTTTAAATTATGGAGTAGGAAGTATGATCCTAGGAGGAATGTTAGGACTATTAGTAGTTGTTGTAGCAAAAGATAAAAATAAATCACGTAAAATACTATCAATACTGTTAGTTACTAGTATGGGAGCGACTACTCTAGAGTTACCGGTTAGAGCTATGGAAGACTTAAAATTATCTATCTATAACATGGATTATAACCTTAAAGTTGGAGATAAACTTCCTAAGATTTCTTCGATTCCTGGATATAGTTTTGTTGGATTTATTAAAAATGAAGGTGAAACTAAAAAAGTAAATGAAGAAGTTAAAGAAAATGTTACGTCACAACAAAATACTAAAAAACAACCACAATTAAATGGAATTACGAATACAAATGCAACAGAAATAAAACAGGAAAATAAAACAACATCAAATAATGTTGATAAAAAAGAAGATAAAAGAGTAATAGAAAATACAAATAAAAAAGAGGATAGAAAAGTATTAGGGGTTAATACAGTGAATCCTCAAGATGAAGTGTTAGCTGGAAAACTAACTAAACCTGAATTATTATATACTGATAAAACAGTAGAAACGCCTATACAATATAATCAAGTTATAGAAAATAATAACCAGTTACCTGAAGGAACAACAAGAGTAAAACAACATGGACAAGCAGGTAAAAAGACTGAGGTTATTAGAATATTTACCGTAGAGGGAAAAGAAGTTTCTAGAGAGTTAATTTCTACTAATACAAAAGCACCAGTTTCAGAAATTATAGAAAAAGGAATGAAAAAAGCAGTTAGCTCAGTTACTCCGAAAGGGGAAAAATTAGTAAAACCTGCTGTTGAAGTAAAACCTGAGTATAAAGGAGTACAAGCTGGAGCAATTGTTGAACCAGAAAAAGTAGAGCCACAATATGGTGGAGTTACTTCTGGAGCATTGGTAGAACCAGAGAAGGTAAATCCGCCAAAAGAGTACACAGGAGTACAAGCAGGAGCGATAGTCGAATCGGAAAAAGTAGAGTCACCGAAAGAATATACAGGGGTGCAAGCTGGAGCAATTGTTGAGCCGGAAAAAGTAAATCCAGCAAAAGAATACACAGGAGTACAAGCAGGGGCAATAGTCGAACCAGAGAAAGTAGAAGCGCCGAAAGAGTATACAGGGGTGCAAGCTGGAGCAATAGTCGAACCGGAAAAAGTAGAGCCACCGAAGGAATATACAGGAGTACAAGCTGGAGCGATTGTTGAGCCAGAAATAGTAGAGCCGCCAAAAGAATATACAGGAGTACAGGCTGGAGCGATAGTGGAACCGGAAAAAGTAGAGCCACCAAAAGAATATACAGGGAAAATCGAATTACCGAAAATAGAGAGTCCAAAACCTGCGGTAGAGTCTAACAATACAACAGAAAACAATAATGTAGAAAAAAATGCTAGTGCACTTCTTAGAATGAATTTTGTTAAAGATAATAAAGCATTATCAGGAACGGGTTCAGCTACTTTTATAGCTCCTAATGTATTGTTGACAGTGGCACATAACTTCATAAATAATTCTGCAGATAACAGTACGGGTGAATTTAGAGGCGATAAGGTTAAAAATACATATGAATGGCAGACGCCTGATGGCCAAAAAGGTTCCTTCACATCAAACGATATACACTTCTATAATCAAAAAGATTATCCAAAAGGATTTATCTACGATTTAGCAGTTATTAAATTACCTGAGTCTACTAGAAGACCATATGCCAACTTAGTAGAAAATTACTCGAAGGTAAATGTTCATGACAAACTAAATGTTCATGGATATCCAGCTGGGAAGTATACTCACTTAAAAGACACTACCGTTGAGATGGAACAAAAATACGCTAATAATACATATGGTGTCCAGTACCAAGGTGGAAAAGCTGGTATGAGCGGTGGAGGAATCTTTAACTCTAAAGGAGAGGTCATTGGTATACACCAAAATGGAGCTGAGAATCGTTCAGGAGGATTAATTTTATCTCCAACACAATTAGCTTGGATTAGAAGTATTCTAAACGGTAAAGAAATTACACCTAAATATGATGCTCTTGAACGTCATAAAGATGAGAAAAAAGACGATGTTAAAGAAGAAAAAGAAGTTTTTAAAAAATTAGAACTTAGAAATATTTCTTCTGTAGAACTATATTCAAAAGATGGTACTAAGTATCGTCATGTAACTTCATTAGCTTCTGTGCCAAATGACCCACAAAATTACTTCATGAAAGTAAAATCAGAGAACTTTAAAGATGTAATGCTTCCAGTTGAAAGTATTACTAATGCTAATAAAGATAATAGAGACGTCTATAAAATAGTAGCACATGCAACAAATCTGATACACCATGAAAATAATAAAGTACTAGATAATTTTACATACTACTTACCAAAAACTCAGAAAAGTGAAGTGGGAGTTTATACATCATTCAAAAATCTAGTAGATGCAATGAATAATAATCCTTCCGGAGAGTTTCGCTTAGGTGCAACTATGGATGCTCGTGAAGTTGAACTTCAAGATGGTCAAGAAAGTTATGTTAATAAAAACTTTAGTGGTAAGTTAATTGGTACAAACAAAGATAAGTACTACGCTATATATAATTTGAAGAAACCGTTATTTAATTCTTTGAGTCGTGCTACTATTCGAGATCTTTCAATAAAAGAAGCAAATGTTACTTCTAAAGATGCTGCTGCTACAATAGCGAAAGAGGCTAATAATGGAACTACAATTACTAATGTTCATTCATCTGGAGTTATTGCTGGTGAACGTGGTATAGGTGGTTTAGTCACACAAGTTAATGATTCTAAAATATATAATAGTAGTTTTACTGGTAGAGTAACAAATACGTATAACACAAGATCTAGTTATCAAATAGGTGGTTTAGTTGGAAAACTGTCAGGAGCTGGTGCTTTAATTGACAGATCAGTTTCATCTATTGATATGGCGACAAATGCAAATTCTGGAGATCAGGTTGTTGGTGGTATAGCGGGAGTTGTAGATAAAAAAGCAACGATTAGAAATAGTTATGCTGAAGGTAATCTTAATAATGTGAAGCCTTTTGGTAATGTTGGAGGAGTTGTAGGTAATCTTTGGGATAATTCAGGAGAAGTTGAAAATTCAGGTCGACTATCTGATGTGCTAAGTGATGTTAATGTTACGAATGGTAATGCTATTGCTGGTTATGATTTTAATGGTATAAGAGCAACTAACACATATAGTAATAAAAATAATAAAGTAGTAAATATAGTACAGGTAGATGACGAAGTACTTAGCAGAGATTCAGAAAAACAAAGAGGTACTATATTAGAAAATAATAAAGTTTCAGAGAAGAAAGCAGAACTTGTTCCTAAGAAAAATACCATAATAGAAGACTTCAATTTCTCTTCTAGATATGTAACTGACTATAGAAATCTTGAAAATGCCGATTCATCAAAAGAACAAGTTTATAAAAATATAGAAAAACTATTACCATTCTATAATAGAGAAACAATAGTTAAGTATGGGAATTTAGTAGAAACTAGTAGTAATCTTTACAAAAAAGAATTATTATCAGTAGTTCCTATGAAAGATAAAGAAGTAATTAGTGATATTAACGGAAATAAATCAAGTATAAATAAACTATTACTATATTACGCGGATAATACTTCAGAAATGATAAATGTACAATATCAAAGTGATTTTTCAAATATAGCAGAGTATAGTGTGAACGGTACAAAGTTAATTTACACACCGAATACATTACTTCGCAATTATCAAAATATTTTAGATAAAGTATTACCAGAATTAAATAAAGTAGAATATAAATCAGATGCAATTAGAAAAGTATTAGATATTTCTAAAGATATTAGTTTAACAGAGTTATATTTAGATGAACAGTTTAATACTACTAAAAATAATTTGAGAGATAGTTTAACAAAACTACTTTCTGCAGATTCGGCGATAGCTGAAAATAATAATTCAATAATAGATAATTATGTAGTAGAAAAAATTAGAAATAATAAAGAGGCATTGCTTTTAGGTTTAACATATCTAGAACGTTGGTACAATTTTAACTATGGTGAAACAAATGCTAAAGATTTAATTATGTACAAGTTAGACTTCTTTGGTAAATCTAATAGTTCTGCATTAGATAATGTTATCGAATTAGGTAAATCCGGATATAATAATCTATTAGCTAAAAATAATGTTATTACATATAATGTACTATTATCTAAAAATTATGGAACTAATAGTTTATTTGATACATTGGAAAAATATAGAAAAGTTTTCGTTCCAAGTAAAACAAATAACGAATGGTTTAAAGAACAAACCAAAGCCTATATTGTAGAAGAAAAATCTATGATTCCTGAAGTACGTGAAAAACAATCAATAGCAGGTAGTCAATATTCTATTGGTGTATATGATAGATTAACTAGCCCATCATGGAAATATCAAAGTATGGTATTACCGTTATTAACATTACCTGAAAAATCTATATTTATGGTAGCGAATATCTCTACTATTGGATTTGGAGCTTACGATAGATATAGAAGTAAAGAACATCCAGCAGGAGCTAAGTTAAATGAGTATGTTGAAGAAAAAGCTAGGGAAGCGGCTGCTAGATTTAGAGATCATTATGATTATTGGTATAAAATATTAGATAAAGAAAATAAAGAAAAATTATATAGAAGTGTTCTAGTCTATGATGCATTTAGATTTGGTACAGATGATAAAGGAGAAAAAGATACATACCAAGCAACTTTTGAAACTAATCATCCTGCAATCAAACATTTCTTTGGACCAGCAGGTAATAACGTAGTTCATAATGCTAATGGTGCATATGCTACAGGTGATGCATTCTACTATATGTCTTATCGTATGCTTGATAAATCTGGTGCGGTAACATATACGCATGAAATGACACATAACTCAGATAGAGAAATTTATCTTGGAGGATACGGAAGAAGAATTGGTCTTGGACCAGAGTTTTATGCTAAAGGATTGCTACAAGCTCCTGATCATCCAAATGATGCAACAATCACGATAAACTCTGTATTGAAATATGATGAAGCGGAAAATGCTAATAGATTACAAGTAAAAGATCCTACTCAACGATTCAATAATGCAGAAGATTTACGTAAATATATGCATAACTTATTTGATCTGGTTTATACACTTGAGAAGTTAGAGGGTGATGCAGTAGCTAGTTTAGATGTAAATCAAAAATATGATCTATTGAGAAAAGTTGAGAATAAATTTAAAGCTGATCCTGATGGAAATGATGTTTATGCAACAAATGTTGTTCGTAGATTAACTATTGATGAGACTAAAAAACTAAATTCATTTGATAGTCTTATAGAAAATGATATTATTACAAGAAGAGGGTATATTGATGAAGGTGAGTATAAACGAAATGGATACTACACAATCAATCTTTTCTCGCCAATATATTCAGCCTTAAGTAATGATAAAGGGACTCCGGGTGATTTAATGGGTCGTCGAATGGCGTTTGAACTATTAGCTGCAAAAGGATATAAAGAAGGTATGGTACCTTATATTTCTAACCAATATGAAAATGAAGCAAAAGCTAAGGGAAGCAAAATTAATTCATACGGTAAAGAAGTAGGATTGGTAACTGATAAATTAGTGCTTAATAAGATATTTAATAACCAGTATTTATCTTGGGCTGATTTCAAAAAAGCTATGTATAAAGAACGAGAAAATAAATTCAATAAATTAACAAATATTAGCTTTATAAATCCTAATAATTGGGTACGTCAAGAGACGGTAACTATTGATAGTATTAATAAGTTAAGAAGTATTATAAACGAAGCGGTTGAAAAAGATGCTGAAGATGATGTGGCGAAATTATACCCTGACACAAATAGTAGAGTTCTTAAACTAAAACGAGCAATCTTTAAAGCGTATCTTGATAAAACTAAAGATTTTAGAACTTCTATTTTTGGAGAAGAATAAAATATTTTATAATACTCTTAATAATAAGGATATGAGATTTTATGTCTCGTATCCTTATTACATATAAAGAATAAATTTTTATTGTTTTTTTGAAGTGTGATATAATAGAGTAAAAGAGTAAAAAGGAGATTTCGATTATGATAAAAGTTGAAGTGTGTGCAAATAGTGTTCAAGATTGTTTAATTGCTCAAAGTGAAGGTGCTGATAGAATAGAGTTAATTAGTGCTAGCTACTTAGGGGGATTAACACCTACAACAACTGTTTTAGATATGGTACTTGAAAGTGGAGTAGAAATTCCTATAATGGCGATGGTGAGGCCAAGGGGAGGCGGTTTTTGTTACTCTAAATTAGAAAAAGAACAAATGTTTAGAGAAGCAAAAGAACTTTTAAAACATGGTGCTAATGGAATAGTGTTTGGGTTCCTTACTGAAGATAGGAAAATTGATTGGATTGAAACTGAGAAAATGATAGAGCTTTGTGATAGTTTTGGAGCAGAGAGTGTTTTTCATAGAGCGTTTGATTGTTCAGATGAACCAGAGTATAACCTACAGCGTTTAATAGGTCTTGGTTGTACTAGAGTTTTAACAAGTGGACTAGGAGCGAATGTTAATAGGGGTGCTAAGTTGTTAAAATATCTTCAAGAAAAATATGGTCAACATATAGAAATACTTGCAGGTGCTGGTATTTCTACGGACAATATCAAAAAAATTATTACTAAAACACGGGTTAAACAGGTGCATGGAACATTTAAAAAGTATGGGGTAGACGTAACAACAACTGCTGACGATGTAAATTATAGATACACAGAAAAAGGGGATTTTGAAGAAGTTGATCCTGTACAATTAGCAAAAGCGATAGAAATAGTTAGAGATATAAATAAGGAAGAGATTAGTGTTTAGTAATATTCATCATATAGCGATTATTGGAACTCATTATCAAAAAACCAAAGAGTTTTATGTTGATAAATTAGGGTTTAAAGTAATAAGTGAGTACAATAGAAAAGATAAAAATGATATTATTATAAATGTACAACAGGGTAATTTAGTATTAGAAATTTTTATAAAAGAAGATGCACCGATTAGACCGAAGATGCCAAATACAGAATATACAGGGTTAAGACATTTAGCGTTTAGAGTTGATGATGTCGAGAAGGTATTAGAAAAGTTTGATGAACTAGGTATTATTCATGAATCATTAAGATATGATGATTTTGATAATAAAAAGATGGCATTTTTCTTTGATCCAGATGGCTTACCGTTAGAAATACATGAATAAAAATAAAGAAGAAACTTAGGAAACTGAGTTTTTTCTTTATTTTTTATAATTAAACAGAAAAATGTATTGATTTTACAGAAAATATATGTTTAAATAGAGAAATATAATTAAAATAAACTTAAAAAAAGGAGAGGAATAATGCAATTTAGAAAAAAAGCTGCTGTATCGTTCATAACAGCTACATTACTACTTACGAATCTACATGTAATGGATTTTAATAATTTACAGAAAAAATGGGTATATGCTGAAGAGAATGGAAAGGCTGAAGCCGTATCTAATGCTTCTGCACATACTTTTAAAGATGAGGACAAAGTTAAAATTATTGTTTCTTTAAAAGAGGACAAAGTAGATCCTAATTCTTTGAAAACTGAAGAAGGTAGAAAAGAACGTGAGAAAAGTACTAAAGAATCTCGTGAAAGAGCATTAAAAGAAATTAAAGATAAAGGTGTTGATTATAAAGTATTATTTGAATATGATACGCTTTTAAATGGATTTTCTCTAGAAACTTCTTATGCTGATGCTAAAAAAATTCAAGCTATGGATTTTGTAAACAGTGTTGAAGTGAGTGTTGACTATGAAGTTCCTGAAACTACAACTAAAAATGATGAAGATGATACTGCTTTAAAAAACACAGTTATCGACAGTAATAGAATTATAGGTGTTCAAGGTCTTTGGGATAAAGGTTATAAAGGGCAAGGAAGAGTTGTAGCAGTTATTGACTCAGGTTTAGATCCTAATCATGATATTTTACATTTAACTGATGCTAGTAAAGCTAAATATAAAAATAAAGCGGAACTAGAAGCCGTAAGAGAAAAAGCTGGAATTGACTATGGTAAATGGTATAGTGATAAACTAATTTATGCATTTAACTACTACGATTGGGATAATAACTTAAAAGAGAAAAAAGATAAGTCTCACGGTATGCACGTTGTTGGTACTTCAGTAGGTAATCCAACGAAAAAAGCACCGAATAATGAGTATGTAGCAGGTGTCGCTCCAGAATCACAATTAATCTTTATGAGAGTTTTCTCAGATAAACAAGGTGGAGCAAAAACAAGTACTTTTTTATATGTTAAAGCTATAGAAGATGCTGTTAAATTAGGAGCTGATTCTATTAATATGAGTCTAGGTGCTACTGCAGGAGCGGTAACAGAAGTTGGACAAGGTACTATCGATGCAATTGCACTTGCTAAAAAAGCGGGAGTCAATGTTGTAGTTGCAGCTGGTAATGATAATGTATTTGGAAATGGTCAGAGCAAACCAAGTGCATCAAACCCAGATTATGGATTAATCGGAACACCATCTGTAACATCAGACTCAATAGCTGTAGCAGCTATAAATAACAGTGTTATGAATACTGAGGTAATGACTGTTGTAGGATTAGAAGGAAATGAAGAATGGGATAATGGTGAAGCTACAATAAGACCATTTGCTAAAAGATTTAATCCGAAAATTGAGTATTCATATTTTAATGCTGGTTACGGTTTAGAAAATGATTTTAAAAACCAAGATGTAAAAGGTAAAGTTGCAGTGATGATGCGTGGAGGTGGAAATACCTTTGCGGATAAAGTAGCAGCTGCTAAAAAAGCAGGAGCAGCTGGTGCTGTTTTATACAATACTAAAGAAGGTGGAGAAGAGTTACTTAACGTTGCTTTAAACAATTACGATAGTGACTTCCCTGTAGTGTTCGTTGGATATAAATTCGGTAATTTATTAGCAACTTATCCGGATTATTACAAATTAAAATTCACTGGACATTTTAGTAAGAGACCTCACCCACAAGCCAATCAACTTGCTGATTTTACAAGTTGGGGTGTAACTGGAGATGGACTGTTTAAGCCAGATGTTACGGCACCTGGTGGTGATGTTTATTCATCATTTAATAATGGAACATACGGATTAGATAGTGGTACAAGTATGGCTTCACCACACGTTGCTGGTGCTGTATCTTTAATGAGACAAGTATTCCAAGAAAGATATCCGGATCTTCAAGGTGAAGAATTACAGAAATTAATTAAACACCTACTAATGAGTACTGCGATTCCAAATTATAATAATGAAACAAAAGCATTTACGTCACCTAGACAACAAGGTGCAGGGGTTATTGATGTATCTAAAGCAGCTTTTGGTGATTTATATGTAACTGGAGACAATGACTATGGAAGTATTTCTCTTGGTAATGTACAAGATACATTTAAGTTTAATGTAGTACTACATAACTTATCAGATCAACCTAAAGAACTTGTCTACAAGTCTTATTTAAATACTGATGGTGTAGAAAATGGACAAATTACACTAAAACCTAGACAATTATCAGAAAGTAATGGAGAAGAAACAGTAGTTGTTCCTGCTAAAGGAGAAAAATCTGTTACGATTACTGTAGATGCTACACAATTTAGAAATGAATTAGAAGGGCAAATGCCAAATGGTTATTATCTTGAAGGATTTGTAAGATTCTTTGATCCTAAAGATACGAATACAGCAGTTGCTGGAATTCCATATGTTGGTTTCAAAGGTGAGTTCCAAAATCTTCCAGTAGTTGAAAAACCAATATATGAATTTAAAGGAAATGAAAAACCATTCTATTATTATAAACCTAATACAACAGAGCGTGATGATAAAAATAACTTTACTTCATTAGTTACTGTTGATGTAAATGGTGAAGAAAAACATATAAAAGTTTTAGGAGAGTATACTGATCCTAAGAGTAAGTCTAATTATTTTGGTAAATTAGCATTTTCTCCAAATGGTGATAGACAGCACGATGAAATTGGATTTAAAGCAACTTTCTTAAGAAACTATGAAAACCTTAAATTATCAGTTTATGCTAAAGATGATGTTGAACGTAAAAATCCATTATATGAAAATGGTAATGTTTCTGGTAAAAAGAATTTCTTCCATAACAAAGCTACGAATAAAAAAGCTGTGTTAGTTACTGAAACAAACTGGAAAGGTCAAGATAAGGATGGTAATCCATTACCAGATGGCGAATATCAGTATGTAGTTAGCTATAGTCCTGTTGCAACAGGTTCGAAAATGCAGGAAACAGCATTTAACGTTACACTTGATAGAGTTGCACCACAAATTGTTGGTACAGGTGGAGTCTATGATGAAAAAACTAGAACATTTAAACCTTATGCTGTAAAAGAAAACGGAAGTGGAGTGCTTTATAAGAAATTAAGCTATAAAGTGACTAAAAAAGGTAAAGACGGTAAAACTGTAGAGCAAGAAGTTGTGGTTGAACCAAATATTGATGGTACATTTACTCTTCCAGAGAAAGTATCTCTTGATAAATTTACTTATGAAGTAGCTGACTTTGCAGGAAACAAAGATAGTGTTGGTATTTCAAAAGTTCAGAATACTGAAAAAGGTACTGTAGAGGTTAAAACTATAGCTAAAGATGGAACAGGGGATTATTCTACTAACGTAAGATATGCTATAAAAAATGAAAAAGGTGAGTTAGTTGGAGAAGACTTCACGAAGAATGGTAAGAACCTAACAGCTCTGCCATATGGTAAATATACTGTACAAGTAGTTTTAACTGATGAAGCTCTTAAATTAACTAGTCCTAAAGAAGTTGCTTTTGAAATTACTAAAGATGATTCAACTAAAACGGTAGAATTCATATTCGAAGAACAAAAGAGAAATACGACAATAATTAAGTTTGATAAAGTTATACCTGCTGGAGCAAAAGTATTTGTTACAAATGAGCAAGGTGAAAAAACAGAATTATCTAGAAGTTTATATAATGAGAAAGAATTCCAAAAACGATTAAACAATGGTAAGTATACTGTTGAAGTAGTATTACCTGAGGGATATAGATCTTCTGAAAATAATTTTGAATTTGTAGTAGGAAACGGTCGTAATACAAAAGAGTTACAATTAAGTGTTGCTCAAAAAGTAGCTAGCGTAACAACTGCTGAAGGTGCAATTACACCAGCAACAGTTGAGTTTGGTGAAGCAAAACTATACAATGACTATAAACTTGTAGTAGGAGATGTTGCTAAAGATAGCAAGGAAAAAATACTTAAACAGTTAACTGATAGTAAGATTGATTTAACTAAATATGATGTAGTATTTTATGATATCCATTTAGAAAATAGAAATAATAAAGTTGTAGAAGTTGATGGAACTAGAAAAGTTACTTTATCATTAGATAAAGCGCCAGCAAAATTTGGTCATGAGAAAAAAGATGGAACAATTGAACCGGTTAATGGTGAAGTAGTTGATGGTAAATTCGTCTTTACAGTAGATGGATTTAGTAATTTTGTGGCTCTTGTAGAGAAAAATGCACCTAAAGAAGAGGTTAAAGTAGATAAGAGTCAATTGAAACTAGCTTCTGATAATTTTAAAGCTACAACAGATAGTGATAAGTATGAATATGCTTCATTAGATGCTAAAGAGGCGTACAACAAAGCAATTAATAAAGCTAAACAACTATTAGAAGATGAACATGCAACACAAGAAGAAGTAAATAAAGCTGTTGAAGAGTTAAATGCAGCTATCTCTAAACTTACCGGTGTTAAACCGCAAGAAGCAAAAGGTGAGCCAGAAAAAGTAGAAACTCCAAAAGAATACACAGGAGTACAAGCAGGAGCGATTGTAGAACCAGAGAAGGTAGAAGCTCCAAAAGAATACACAGGAGTGCAAGCCGGTGCAATAGTTGATTCTGCAAAAGCAGAAGCTCCTAAAGAATACACAGGAGTGCAAGCCGGTGCAGTTGTAGAACCAGAAAAAGTAGGAGCTCCTAAAGAATATACTGGTAAAGTAGAACAACCAAAAGCAGAAACTCCAAGTGTAGATAAAAAAGAGCTTGCGGCTGAGGTAGAGAAAAATGGTGACCTTACATCACAAGATAGCTTCAAAGATGCAGATGAAACAGCTAAGAAAGAATATAAAGAAGCTCTTAAAGTAGCTAATTTAGTATTATCTAATGCAAATACAAAACAAGATGAAGTAAACAATGCATTAGAAACTCTTAAAAAAGCATCAGAAAAAGTAAGTAAAGGAAAATCTAAATTATCAACATTACTTGGCGATGTATTTAAAAAAGATAAAGATAAAGCAAGTGTTGACTTAGCAGATGTAGCTAAAGATCAAGGAATGGTGGCGAACGATTCTCAAGTAAATCTTGGAACTGTTGGTAAATCAAATTCTCTATTAGCTAAAACAGGAACATTAGCTTTACCTACAACTTTTGTAGGATTTGCATTAATTTGTTTAGTATATGTACTAAGAAGAAGAAAAAATACTAAATAATAAATTACTAAATAATTCTCTTTAACGATTGTGTTAAAGAGAATTATTTCTTTATTTTAAAATTATTAAAAAAGTTCTTGACATAATTTGATGAAAAATGTATAATAAATATTGTTCTTGATATGGCGGCTGTGGCGAAGTGGTTAACGCATCGGATTGTGGTTCCGACATTCGGGGGTTCGATTCCCCTCAGCCGCCCCATTAAAATTTAATATCTTTAGGCGGCTTAGCCAAGTGGTAAGGCACGGGTCTGCAAAACCTTGATCACCGGTTCAAATCCGGTAGCCGCCTCCAATTTTTGATCATCTTTTATAAGGTGTTTTTTTTATGCCTAAATTACGGTTTATATTGAGTTTTTCTTCTCTCATTATAAAAATATTCGAAAATTTATTAGTAATTACCGAACATTATTTTAATAATATGTAAAATTATTATTGAAAAATGTTATTATTTCACTTTAAAAGCTAGATATATTGTTTTTTTTGTGTTAAAATTATATCAAATTTATTTTTAAAATATCGAGGAGGAAATAGTATGAAGAAAATATTATTGGCGTTATTTAGTTTTATTTTTGTCTTTTCTATCGTTGGATGTACTGCAAAGACTGAAACGAAAAAAGAAGAAAAAGTTATTAAAATGGGATTTGTTCCTCTGAAAAATAGTGAGAAACTTGTAGAAGATCTTAAACCAATCTCTGATTATCTTTCTGAAAGATTAGGAGTAAAAGTAGAAGCTTTCACAGCTAGTAACTATATAGGTGTAGTTGAAGGTTTAGGCAGTGGAAGTGTTGACTTTGGTATCATTCCTCCATTTTCATCACTACTAGCTCAGAAACAAAGTAGTGCAAAACCTATACTAACATCAAAAGGTAAAACAGGAAAACCTGGATATACTGCTGAGTTATATGTAAGAAAAGATTCTGGTATTAAATCACTTCAAGATGTTAAAGGTAAAAAAGTAGCATTCGTAGATCCTTCATCTTCATCAGGATATATTTATCCAGGTGCTATGTTAGTTGAAGCAGGTCTTAACTTAGATAAAGATATTAGTTATCAATTTAGTGGTGGACATGATAAAAGTTTACAACTTCTTCTTAATAAAGATGTTGATGTAATTGCTACATTTGATGGAGTAGAAGATAGATATGCTAAAGACTTCCCTCAAGCAAAAACTGATATTCAAAAATTAGCCACTAGTGATATGATTCCTGGTGTTATGGTTACAACTTCTAGCAAAATGGATAAAGAGTTACAAGAGAAATTAGAAAAAGCTCTTCGTGATGTTGAAAATGATCCAAAAATGAAAGAATTATTCACAAAAATGTTCAGTATCACTGGATTTACTGATGTGGATCAAGATGCATATAAAAAAGTAGAAGCAACTGCAAAAGTTATGAATGTTGATTTAGATAAAGTAAAATAGAAATATGAACTTGGTACATAATGTTCCAAGTTTTTTTATACCTTTTATGAAAGTAATTATTTTGATTAAATAAAACACTTGAGATTTTTTACAAATAATTTTATAATTAAATAATCAATCAGGAGTGTGAATGTAATGTACGCATATATTAAAGGAAAAATTTCGGAGATAAATCCAACGAATATCGTTGTAGATAACAATGGAATTGGCTATGAAGTAGTTGTTGCTAATCCATATGAATATCAATTAAATGAAGAAAAAATAGTTTTTATAAGTCAACAAGTAAGAGAAGATTCTAATATACTTTATGGATTTTCTAATAAAGATCAGAAAAAAGTATTTTTACTATTATTAAAAGTAAAAGGTGTAGGACCAAAGAGTGCTTTAGCTATATTAGCTGGAGGAACTAGCGAAGAAATTATAGGAGCAATTGAAAATCAAGATGTAAACTATTTAACGAAGTTTCCGGGGATTGGGAAGAAATCTGCTCAACAAATTATTCTTGATTTACAAGGGAAGGTTGATTTCAGTATGACTAATATTAGTAGTGCTCCAACTGCTGTAAATAATTATCTAAGTGATGCAATGTTAGCATTAGAAGCACTGGGATATAGTAAAAAAGAACTTACAAAAATCGAGAAAAAATTATCGGCATTTGACTTCGCTGGTGTTGATGAATATGTAAAACAAGGATTAAAATTATTAATGAATGCATAATTGATGAAAGGAGGAAATTATGGAAGATAGAATGGTATCTACTAGCCAAAATTTTGGTGAAGAGCGTGAGGAACAGTCTTTAAGACCGAAGTTTCTTAGTCAATATATAGGCCAAGAACAGATAAAAAGAAATTTAAAAATATTTATAGAAGCTGCAAAACTTCGTGGAGAAGTTCTGGATCACTGCCTACTATACGGACCTCCTGGATTAGGGAAGACTACACTAGCGACAATTATTGCTAATGAGATGGAAGTGGGGATTAAATATACTTCAGGGCCTGCAATAGAGAAATCTGGAGATTTAGCTGCTATATTAACTAGTCTTGAACCAGGTGATGTTCTATTTATCGATGAGATTCACAGAATAAGTAGGTCTATCGAAGAGATACTGTATTCTGCGATGGAAGATTTTTATCTTGATATTGTAATTGGAAAAGGTGAAGAATCGCGCAGTATTAGAATTGAACTACCGCCATTTACATTGGTGGGGGCAACTACAAGGGCTGGAGCTTTAACTGCACCACTTCGAGATAGATTCGGTGTGCATTGTCGTCTAGAATTCTATACTATTTCTGAACTACAAAATATTATAGAAAGAACATCTGATATTTTTGAATGTGATATAGATGAAGAGAGTTCATATGAGATAGCTATGAGATCTCGTGGAACGCCTCGTATAGCGAATAGACTGCTTAAACGTGTAAGAGACTTTGCTCAAGTGAAAAATGATGGTGTAATAGCTAAGGATTTAGCTGTTGAGTCATTAGATTTACTGCAAGTAGATGCAAAAGGTCTTGATAATATCGACTATAAGATATTAGAATGTTTGATTAAACGTTATGATGGTCGTGCTGTTGGTCTTGAAACAATTGCTGTGACAATTGGTGAAGAAAGTATCACTATAGAAGATGTTTATGAACCGTATCTTGTAAAAGAAGGATTTATAGAACGTACTCCGAGAGGACGTCGCGCAACACCTAAAGCATATCAACATTTAGGAATAACATATAAAGTTGAATAACTAATAAACAATGGGTTTCGATAAGTTTGAAATATTATAATTTCATTTTTCGGAACTTATTTTTATAATTGTTTAAAGGAGTTATTGATAATATCTTTTAATTAGAAATGATATTAATTGTAAAATCAATTAAAGTATATTAAACTTGTTTAGTAAATTATTAGAAATTTTAGAAGGATTGAATTCGTATGATTGATAGTAAACAATTTATAAATACAAGACATAAAAATCAAAAGATTAATTATGATAACGTCTTAAAAGAACTTATAAAAGAATGGGAAAAGACTAATTTTCGTCCTAAAATCTTAATACACTCTTGTTGTGCTCCTTGTAGTACATATGTACTTGAGTATTTATCGGAAATTAGTGACATTACTATATTCTTTTCTAATTCAAATATTCATCCAAAAGAAGAATATATAAAACGTATGTTAGTACAAAAAGATTTCGTTGAAGAATTTAATAAAAGAAATGATAAGAAAATTAAATTTTTAGCAGATGAATATGCTCCGAGTAAATTTATTAGTGCTGTAAAAGGACATGAAGAAGATCGTGAAGGTGGAGATAGATGTCATATTTGTTATGAAATGCGTCTGGATTCGTCAGCTCAAAAAGCAGAGGAGTTGGAATATGATTATTTTGCATCTGCATTAACTCTAAGTCCTAAGAAAAATGCTACTGTAATTAATGAAGCTGGGTATACATTACAAGAACAGGTATCAATTTATTATTTACCTTCAGATTTCAAAAAGAATAATGGATATAAGAGATCTGTAGAAATGTGTAATGACTATGATATATATAGACAATGTTATTGTGGATGTGTCTTTGCAGCAAAAGATCAAGGAATTGATTTCAAAGAAGTAAACAAAAATGCCCGTGAATTTAATAGAAACCATGAAGATTATGAAAAATTCAAGTCGATAATTAAACTAGGTGGAGAATTAGTTTAGTTACGAAATTAAATGAGTTTACAATATAACAATAAAAATATAATGATTTTAAGTTAACTGGCAATAATATTATATAAAAAAGTATCGTTACTTCACTTGTAATTGATGCTTTTTTAATTATTTTCAGTCGAAATTATAATATTAACATTAAAAAAGTGTTTTCATAAATTTTTCATAAGAAATGGAGTATTCGTTTTCTATTGAATAAGAAATGGTTTTCTTTGTTATAGAATACAAAGAGTAATGAATCTGAAATAAGTACAAAACACTTGTAAATATTGCTTTCATATGTTATTATTTGAATGTAAATATTTTTTTAAATAAAAGGAGACATAACTATGTTACAAAAAGAATTTAAAGTAATCGACGAAACAGGAATCCACGCTAGACCAGCTACTTTATTAGTACAAGCTGCTTCTAAATTCCAATCAAACATTGAATTAGAATTCAACGGACGTAAAGTTAACTTAAAATCAATCATGGGTGTTATGAGTCTTGGAGTTGGAAAAGACGCTGATATCGTAATCTATGCTGACGGAGCTGACGAAGCAGAAGCATTAGCAGCTTTAGAAGAAACAATGAAGAAAGAAGGATTAGCATAAAATGTTACAACTAAAAGGTATTGCAGCTTCTCAAGGGATATCTTTTGCTAAAGCATACATTTTTGTTGAGCCTGATTTAACAGTTAAAGAAGTTAAAGTTCAAGACGTTGAAGCTGAGGTTAAACGTTTTGAAGATGCTATTGAAATTTCTAAAAAAGAATTAACTATTATTAAAGATAAAGCTCACGAAAATTTAGGTGCTGATAAAGCAGCGATTTTTGAAGCTCACTTATTAATTTTAGAAGACCCAGAATTCATGGGAACTGTTAAAACTGATATTCAATCAAAAGAAATTAATGCTGAATATGCATTAAAAGAAACTTCAGACATGTTCGTTTCTATGTTTGAAGCAATGGATAATGACTACATGAAAGAACGTGCTGCTGATATTCGTGACGTTTCTAAACGTATTTTAGCACACTTACTAGGTGTAGATTTACCAAATCCAAGTTTAATCGATGAAGAAGTAATCGTTATTGCTGAAGACTTAACTCCATCTGATACTGCTCAACTTAACAAACAATTTGTTAAAGGATTTGCAACTAACATCGGTGGACGTACTTCTCACTCAGCTATCATGGCGAGATCATTAGAAATTCCTGCAGTAGTAGGAACTAGTACAATCACTGAAGAAGTTAAGAATGGAGATGTTTTAATTCTTGATGGATTAGAAGGTGTTGTATACGTAAATCCAGATGAAGCTACTACAGCTGAATTAAAAGAAAAACACGCTAAATTTGAAGCGCAAAAAGCTGAATGGGCTAAATTAGTAACAGAAAAATCCGTAACTCAAGATGGACATGAAGTTCTTTTAGCTGCAAACATCGGTACACCTGCTGATTTAGAAGGTGTTAATAACAATGGTGGGGAAGCTGTTGGTTTATACCGTACAGAGTTCCTATACATGGGACGTGATCAACTACCTACTGAAGATGAGCAATTCAAAGCTTATAAAGCTGTATTAGAAGGAATGGGTGACAAACCTGTTGTTGTTCGTACTTTAGATATCGGTGGAGATAAAGAATTACCATACTTAGATTTACCAAAAGAAATGAACCCATTCTTAGGGTTTAGAGCTATTCGTCTTTGCTTAGAAGAAAAAGACTTATTTAGAACTCAACTTAGAGCATTATTACGTGCTTCAGTTTATGGTAAACTTTGTGTAATGTTCCCAATGATCGCTACAGTTCAAGAATTCAGAGCTGCTAAAGCTTTATTCTTAGAAGAAAAAGAAAAATTAGTAGCTGAAGGTGTTGCAGTAAGTAACGATATCGAATTAGGTATCATGGTTGAGATTCCATCAACTGCTGTTATCGCTGATATCTTTGCTAAAGAAGTTGACTTCTTCTCAATCGGTACTAATGACCTTGTTCAATACACAATGGCTGCAGACCGTATGAGTGAAAAAGTTTCATACTTATACCAACCATATAACCCAGCAATCTTACGTCTTGTGAAAAATGTTATTGAAGCATCTCACAAAGAAGGTAAATGGACTGGAATGTGTGGAGAAATGGCTGGAGATAGCTTAGCTATTCCATTACTATTAGGTATGGGATTAGATGAATTCTCAATGTCAGCTACTTCAATTCTTCAAGCACGTAGCCAAATCAAAAACTTATCATTAGAAAAAATGAAAGAGTTAGTTGATAAAGCTATTATGTGTTCAACAACTGAAGAAGTATTAGCATTAGTAGAAGAATATACAAAATAAAGTAATTTAAGAAAGGTTTTTGGTTATTCCAAGAACCTTTTTATATTTTTTAATTATGTAATCAATAATAAATTTTGAATAATTTATGTGTAGATTTTAGTATTTTATATTTTTAAAATTGTAGAATTTTCAATGAAAATGCCCTTATTTCTTGACATTAGAGTATATTTATATTATCATTTTAAATATAAAATTTTTCAAAAACGATGATTAAGACGGTATATTGGATGTTTTTAACAGGGAGCAACTACGTGACTGAAAGAGTTGTATTAACTGAGAATATATTTTCAGCTTATGAGTAATTGTATAAGTAGACTATGAGTACAATCGGTTGGTGCCCGTTAAAAACCGTGTTAAGGAAGCGAATTGCTTTGAAATATGGGTGGTACCACGATATATTCGTCCCTTGAGACTTAGTCTCGAGGGGCTTTTTATTTTGGACAAATAATAGAACTTATACCTATGTCTTTATATTAAATTTTTAAGGAGGAACTTATGACTTTAGAGAATATAAGAAAAGAATATTTAGAATTAGTTAAAACAATTAAAGATGAAAAAGAACTTTATGACCTAAGAGTTAAATTTTTAGGAAAAAAAGGTGCATTAACAGAAGTTATGAAAGGTGCACGTGATTTATCTCCAGAAGAAAGACCAACTTTTGGGAAACTTGTTAATGAAGTTAAGACTTTTATTAACAATAGTTTAGAAGAGAAAAAAGCAGAACTAGCTAAAGCTGCATTAGAATTAAAATTAGCAAGTGAGGAAATTGATGTAACTCTACCAAGTAAAAAAGTACAATTAGGTGGATTAAATCCATTAAACAAAATTATTAAAGAAATTGAAGAAATCTTTATTTCAATGGGATATTCTGTTGCAGAAGGTCCAGAGGTTGAAACTGATAAATTTAACTTTGAAATGTTAAACTTACCAAAAGACCACCCAGCTCGTGATATGCAAGATTCATTTTATATTACAAATGAATTGTTAATGAGAACGCAAACTTCACCTGTTCAAGCTCGTGAAATGTTAAAAGCTAATGGTGAGGGACCAATCAAGATTATTTGCCCTGGTAAAGTATTCCGTCGTGATAATGATGATGCTACACACTCTCATCAGTTTACACAAATTGAAGGATTAGTAGTTGATAAAAATATTACTTTTAGTGATTTAAAAGGAACTTTAGAACACTTTATTAAAGCTGTATTCGGAGAAAACAAAAAAATCCGTCTACGTCCAAGTTTCTTCCCGTTTACTGAACCATCTGTAGAGGTTGATGTATCTTGGGGTAACGAGGATGATGAAGAAAACATTAAGTGGCTTGAAATTTTAGGTGCAGGTATGGTGCATCCTAATGTTCTTAAAATGGCTGGTTTTGACCCAGAAGTTTATACTGGATTTGCCTTTGGAATGGGACCAGAACGTGTTGCGATGTTAAAATATGGTATTAGCGATATTAGAAGTTTCTATACAAATGACGTAAGATTCTTACAACAATTCAATAGTGATAGAAACGATTAATAGGAGGTAGTAATGTTAGTAAGTTATAATTGGTTAAAACAATATACAAATGTTGAAGATAATGCTAATGCATTAGCTGAAAAAATCACTCGTGGTGGTATTGAAGTAGAAGGTGTTGAATATTTAGCAGAAGAGATTTCTGGTGTAGTAGTTGGATATGTTGAATCTAAAGAAAAACACCCTGATGCTGAAAAATTAAACGTATGTCAAGTTAACATTGGTGAAGAAGAAAACTTACAGATAGTTTGTGGTGCACCAAATGTTGATGCAGGACAATATGTAATTGTTGCTAAAGTTGGAGCAAAATTACCAGGAATTAAAATTAAAAAAGCTAAACTTCGTGGTGTAGAATCACAAGGTATGATTTGTTCATTAGGTGAATTAGGATTAAGTAAAAGTGTTGTTCCTAAAAACTATCAAGAAGGAATCTATGTTTTTGAAACTGAACAAGAACTTGGTTCTGATGTTGTTGAAGTATTAGGGTTAAATGACTATATCTTAGATCTTTCAATTACTCCAAACAGAGCTGATGCACTTAGTATGCGTGGTCTTACTTATGAATTAGGTGCTTTATATAATAATAAAGTTGATTTTAAAGATGTTGAAAAAGAAGAAAACTATGAAGCAACTTCATTACAAGTTTCTATTGAAAGTGATTCTTGTAGAAACTATGTAGGTCAAGTTGTTAAAAATGTAGAGGTTAAAGATTCTCCATTATGGTTACAAACAAGACTTATGAATTCTGGTATTCGTCCAATCAACAACATCGTAGATATTACAAACTATGTACTTTTAGAATTTGGTCAACCAATGCATGCTTTCGATAAAGATTTAGTAGGAGATAAAATTGTAGTTCGTGACGCTAAAGAAGGTGAAGTTCTTGAAACTCTTGATGGAGAAGAGAGAAAATTACAAACAACAGACTTAGTAATTACAGATGGAACTCGTGCTATTGCTCTTGGTGGAGTAATGGGTGGTAAAAATACAGAAGTAAGTGAAAAAACTAAAAACATTATTTTAGAATCTGCGTATTTCAATCCTACATCAGTGCGTCGTACTTCAGCAGCACATGGTTTAAGAAGTGATTCTTCTGCAAGATTTGAAAAAGGAATTGATCCAAATATGCAAAAAGCAGCACTTGCTCGTGCGGTAGAATTAATTTTAGAATTATGTCCAAATGCAGTAGTTGAAAGTTCTGTTGGTATCATAAATAAAGAAAAAGAGAAAGTTGTAGAAATTACTACTTCTTATATCAATAATTATCTTGGTATAACTTTAACTACCGAAGAAATCGTAGCAATTCTAGAAGGATTAAGCTTTACAGTAGAAGTTTCAGGAGAAAACTTAGTAGTCAAAGTACCTACTAGAAGACCAGATATATCAATTAAACAAGATTTAGTAGAAGAAGTTATTAGAATTTACGGATACGATAATTTAGCATCAACATTACCAAAATTCTCTAAAACTACTAAAGGTGGTTTAACTTATTCTCAAAGAATGGTACGTGATTTACGTGGAGTATATGCTAGCTTAGGATTTAATGATACAATTAATTACTCATTAGTATCTGAAGAAGAAGCAACTCAATATACTTTAGAAAATCACCATAAAGTAAGATTATTAATGCCTATGACTGAAACTCACTCGACTTTACGTCAAAGTTTAGTTCCGGGATTATTAAATACAGTTCAATACAATGTGGCTAGAAAACAAAAAGACCTTAAATTATTAGAAATTGGTCGTGTATTCTTCGGAAGTGGTGATGACAATATTCAACCGAAAGAAACATTATATTTAAGTGCTGCGTTAACTGGGGAAGAAAGAGCAACTAAATGGCTTAAAGAAAGCAGTGCTTTAGACTTCTTCGCAGCTAAAGGATACCTAGAAGTTGTATTTGAACGTTTAGGATTAGAAGAAAAAGTTACATACAAAAAATCTAATCTTGAAGGAATGCACCCAGGACGTTTTGCTGAAGTATACTTAGGAGAAAAACGTATTGGTTTCATCGGAGAGGTTCATCCACAAGTTGCTGATAAACTTGGTCTAAATACTACTTATGTATTTGAAATTAATTTAGATGATGTGATTTCAGAAAGTAAAGTTAAACCTAAATATGAAGAAGTAACGAAATATCCTGAAATTACACGTGATATAGCTATGTTAGTTGATGTTAAAGACGAATATCAAAATATTTATAATGTAATCGAATCTGTAAATAGTAAGCTTATTACTAATGTAGAACTATTCGATTTATATGCTGGTGTTGAATTATTAGCAGGTAAAAAATCATTAGCTCTAACTATTACTTATAGCGATAAACAAAAAACTTTAACAGATGAAGAAGTAACAGCGGTTCATGAAAATGTACTTGCTGCACTTACAGCGTACGGAGCAATTATTAGGTAGGTAGTCTATGATTACACAAATAATATTATTTTGCATTTTAGCTTATGTAATTGGTTCTATACCATTTGCATTAATCGTAGGAAAAGTATTTTATAATACTGATATTAGAACATTAGGAAGTGGAAACTTAGGAACGACAAATACATTCAGATGTCTTGGTAAGAAAGCTGGAGTAACAGTGTTTATCTGTGATGTTTCTAAGGGGATAATAGCAACATTTCTTCCAACTTTGCTGCTTGGTGGAGTTGATTATCTATCAATATTTGGAGCTTTTGCAATGATAGGGCATGTGTTTCCTATCTTTGCAAACTTCAAAGGTGGAAAAGCGGTAGCTACAGGATCAGGAGTGTTTATCTTCCTTTATCCAATGTTAAGTTTATTATTATTAGCTATATTCTTTTCAACACTATTTTTAACTGGTTATGTTTCATTAGGAAGTATTCTAATAAGCTTAACAGCAATAGGTTATCTTGGTTTCTTTGAAGCTGGTATTGATAAATGGGTTATGATGGTTATGTGTGTATTTGTAATTTATATGCATAAAAAGAATATAAAAAGATTATTAAACGGGACAGAAAATCAATCGAAATTAAAAATAAAAAGAGGAACAAAGAATGACAAAAATCATTAGTGGGACTGAACTTGCAAAGAAATTGCGAGGAGAGATTAAAGACGAAGCAACTGCATTAAGAGAAAAAGGGATTGAACCAACTCTTGCGGTTGTGTTAGTCGGAGATAATAAAGCGTCAAGAAGTTATGTTAATTCTAAACATAAAGCTTGTATTGAAAATAATATTAATTCAATAAAAATAGAATTACCTGAGGAAATTTCTACTGATGATTTATTAACTGAAATTGAAAAATTAAATAAAGATGAAAAAGTTCATGGAATTTTAGTGCAATTACCATTACCAAGACATATTGATGCTGAAAAAGTATTAAATGCTGTAAGTCCGGATAAAGATGTTGATGGATTTCATCCAATTAATGTAGGTAAATTAGTAATTGGAGAAGCTAAACTTATACCATGTACTCCACTCGGGATTTTAGAGATGATTAAATCAACTGGAGAAGAAATCTCTGGGAAACTTTCATTAGTAATAGGTAGAAGTAATATTGTTGGTAAACCAATTTCAACTTTACTTTTACAAAATAATGCAACTGTAATAACAGCTCACTCTAGAACTAAAGATTTAGAATCTTTAATCGAACAAGCTGACATTATTGTTAGCTGTGTTGGAGCTGCGCATTTCTTAAGTGGAAAAGAAAAAGTAAAACCAACATGTACTATTATCGATGTAGGAAATAACTATAAAGATGGTAAGTTAGTTGGAGATGTAAATCTAGATGAATTTATTGATAAGGTTTCTTATATTTCTCCTGTTCCAGGAGGGGTAGGACCTTTAACAATCACAATGTTAATGAGAAATACATTAACTGCCGCTTACGATTTACTAGCTAAATAAATTTAACTATATTTAGTACTTTTTGATATTATATTTAATTGAAATGTCTATGAAATAATGATACAATAATATATTGAAAAAGAATGCATTATTTTTTATAGATATATAGACTTATATATTATACTATGTTATAATTTATAAAATGTAGAATAGTAAAGAAATTTATTTGGGAGGTTTGTAATTAGATGATAAGATTTTTAAAAAATGTTGTTGCTGAAATGCATAAAGTAAGTTGGCCAACATTTAGTGAACTTGTTAGAAAAACATTGATTGTTATTATTGTAGTTGGAATATTAATGTTATTTAGCTACGTAGTTGATTTAGGAATAACTGCTGGAATTAGACATTTTAGTAGATAAGAGAGGTTATTATGAGTGATACAGTAAGTAAAGAATGGTATGTAATTCATACTTATTCTGGTTATGAAAACAAAGTTAAAGATAATATTGAAAAAAGAGTTGAGTCTCTTGGAATGGAAGATAAGATTTTTAGAATCGTTGTTCCTGAAGAAAAAGAAACTATCTTAACTCCAACTGGAAAGAAAAAAGAAGTAAATAGAAAAACATTCCCAGGTTATGTACTTGTTGAACTAGTAATGACTGATGATTCTTGGTTTGTTGTTAGAAATACTCCTGGTGTAACAGGATTTGTTGGATCTCATGGTGGAGGTTCAAAACCTAGTCCATTATTACCAGAAGAAATTAACTTTATTTTACAACAAATGGGATTATCAAATGTTGTTGATATTGATATTGAGGTTGGTGATTATGTTCGCGTAATCTCTGGACCATTCGTAGACATGGAAGGTAAAGTTGTAAACTTAGATTTACACAATTATAAAGCTGACGTTATGATTGAAATTATGGGTAGAGAGACTAAGGTTGAGCTTGAACTTTATAATATCGAAAAATTCTAAGAAAGGAAAAGCTATCTTTAAGGTAGTTGGATAGAATGTGGAAAAGATTGCAATAATTATGGATTCAACTGCATATTTATCAGAAGATTTGAAAAAAGAACTGGATATTCGTACGGTTTATTTAAATCTTATTATTGATAATAATTCATATAAAGAAGTTATTGATATGCCACTTGATAAATATCATGAATACTTAAAAAATCCTAACAATAGCTTCCCTACAACATCACAACCAGCGATTGGGGAAGTTGTAGCTTGCTTAGAAAAATTAAAAGAAGAAGGGTATACTGATGTAATTGCTATTGCACTATCAAGTGGAATAAGCGGAACATATTCATCATATTCTGTAGCTGGATTAATGATTGATGGATTAAATGTACATCCTTTCGATTCTGAAGTTTCTTGTAGACCAGAAGGATATTATGCGATTAAGGCAGCAAAACTAATTAAAGAAGGTAAAACGTCTAGTGAAATCATTTCAGCTTTAAATGAGATGAAAAAAGTATCTGATGCATACTTTATGGCAGATGATTTATCTCACCTTCAACGTAGTGGTCGTTTAAGTGGAGCTCAAGCAGTAGTAGGAAGTTTACTTCAAGTAAAACCATTACTACATTTTGATGATAAGGTGATAGTACCTTTCCAAAAAATTCGTACATATAAAAAAGTTGTATCAAGAATGTATGAATTATTTGATGAATATTATAAACAACATGAAGGAGAACACATCACTGTGTGTGTTCTGCACGTTGATGCATTAGACAAAGCTGAAGAAATTAAAAAATATGTCGAAGAAAATTATTCGAATGTAACTGTAGATATAGATGGAATAAGTCCAGTTATCTCTACACACCTTGGATTAGGAGCAGTTGCAATTGGATGGACAATTTTATAATAAAAAATTTTAAGAGGTGAAAAAAATGGTTCAAACTATGGCGCATACTTGCTACCGTGTAGCAGATTTAAAAGAATCAGTTAAATTTTATACTGAAGCATTCGACTTTGAAGTAAGTCGTGAAAGAGACTTTCCTGAATACAAGTTCACGTTAGTATATCTAACATTACCTGGATCAAACTATGAGTTAGAATTAACTTATAACTATGATCACGGTGCATATGAACTTGGGGATGGATATGGTCACATTGCTATCTCTGTTGAAGACTTAGAAGCATTATACGAAAAACACAAGGCTGCTGGATACGATGTAACAGATCTTAAAGGTCTTCCAGGATTCTCGCCAAGCTACTACTTCATTAAAGATCCAGATGGATACAAAATTGAAGTAATTCGTACTAAAATGTAGTTATCATTTGATTTTTTAAAAATCATATGATATAATGTACTTACATTGAAATAAATTACCGAAAGGGTGGTGAATTTTGAAAGGTTCTCCGCTCTTTTATATTGCAATAAAAACTAAGAAAGAGGTATGCTGTATGAGTATTGTAGAAAAAGTTAAAACTATAGCAACAAAACAAACAGAAAATACGGAATTTTCTCTTTATGATGTTGAATACGTAAAAGAAGGAACTGAGTACTTCTTACGCATTTACTTCGATAAAGATGGTGGATTATCACTTGATGATTGTGTATTATTAAGTGAAAAGTTAGCAGAAGAGCTGGATAAAGAAGATTTTATCAGTGATAAGTATTATCTAGAAGTTTCTTCTCCAGGTATAGAAAGAGATCTTAGAAATCTTGAAGAAGTAACTAATTCTGTAGGTAAACACGTTTATATTAAAACATATGAAAAAATTGATAATCAAAAAGAGTTTTATGGTGATATACTAGCTGTTGAGGGTGAAGAAATTACTGTTGAATATAAAGATAAAGCAAGAGTAAAAAAATCAACGATTAACTATAGTAAAATCGCTAAAATTAGATTAGCTGTTAAATTTTAATTATTAAAGGAGAAAGAAAGATGAGCAAGGATTTGCTTAAAGCTATTAAATTAATTGAACAAGAAAAAGGAATCGCAGAAGATATTCTAGTAGAAGCTATTGAATTAGCTTTATTATCAGCTTATAAAAAGAATTTTAATGCTGCAAAAAACGTAAGAGTAGATTTCAACAGAGCAACTGGTGATTATAAATTTATTATTAGAAAAGATGTTGTTGAAGAAGTTTACGATGATAGAATTGAGTTTTCACTTGAAGATGCATTGCAAATTAATCCTGCATATGAAGTTGGGGATATTTACGAAGTAGTTGATTTACCAAGTGACTTTGGTCGTGTTGGTGCGCAAGCTGCGAAACAAGCTTTATTACAAAGACTTCGTGAAGCTGAAAAAGAAATTTTATATAAAGAATATATAGAACATGAAGGTGAAATTTTATCTGGAACTGTAGATAGAATTGACTCAAGATATGTTTATGTTAAACTTGGAAAAATTGAAGCTATTTTAGGTGAAAATGAAAGAGTTAAAGGTGAAACATACATTCCTCAAACTCCTATTAAAGTTTACATCGCAAAAGTTGATAACCCAAGTCGCGGAAGCAAGCCACACGTATTAGCTTCTAGATCACATCCTGAATTCATCAGAAGATTGTTCGAAATCGAAGTTCCTGAAATTTATAGTGGAACAGTAGAAATTAAGAGTGTATCTCGTGAAGCAGGGGAAAGAACTAAATTAGCTGTTTATGCTGAAGATAAAAACATTGATCCTGTAGGAGCATGTGTAGGTAATAAAGGTGATCGTGTTAACCGTATCGTTGAAGAACTAAACGGTGAAAAAATTGATATTATTACTTGGGATGCTGATCCAGTTAAATTTATTACTAATGCGTTAGCACCAGCAAAAGTTGAAGAAATCACTATTGATGAAGAAGAAAAAATCGCTAATGTTAAAGTGAAAGATGATCAACTTTCTCTAGCAATTGGTAAAAAAGGTCAAAACGTTAGACTTGCTGCTAAATTAACTGGTTGGAAAATCGATATAAAAGCTACTGAATAGTGAGGTGTTGACTGTGAAAAGAAGAAAAATACCAACAAGAAAATGTATTTTAACAAATGAGATGTTTCCGAAGAAAGATTTATTACGAATCGTTAAAAATAAAGAAGGAGAAATCTCTGTTGACCCTACAGGTAAACAAGCAGGTCGTGGTGCGTATGTAGTTTCAGATTTAGAAGTTATTAAAGCTGCACAAGAAAAGAAACAATTAGAGAAATTTTTCTCTGCATCACCGGAAGTTATGGAACCTATCTATAACGAAGTAATTAGATTAATTTATAGAAAGTCAATTCCACAAAAATAATGATAAAAGCATATAATTTATTAGGTTTAATGCAAAGAGCAGGTAAACTTATTACAGGTGAAGATTTAATCACAAAAAATTTAAAAAATAATAAAATCAAATTGTTAGTTATTGCTGAAGATTGCGGTATGAATACTAAAAAGAAATTAACAGACAAGGCTAATTTCTATAATGTTCAATGTATCGAATTTTCAACGATTGAAAATATAAGCATAGCGATTGGAAGAGATAATCGTGTAGCTGTTGGAATAACTGATGATGGATTTATAAAAAAATTCAAACAATTATTAGAAGAAGGAGGAAAACAGTAATGAAAAAAGTCAGAATTTATGAGTACGCTAAAGAAGTAGGAAAACAATCAAAAGACCTTATTACAGTTTTAAAAGATGCTAATATTGAAGTATCTAATCACATGTCAATGTTAACAGAAGAGGGGTTAGCTAAGCTAGATAGTGTTTTCAAAAAACAAGAAAAAGTTACAGAAAATGAACAATCTTCAAATAATGAAGGTAAAAAAAATAAGAAGAAAAAAATAAAAAAAGAGAAAGTCAAAAAATCTCAAAAACAACAACCAGCTATTATTGAAGCACCATCTGAAGAAACTATCTCAGAAGATACTATTTTAGTTAAAGATGGAATGACTGTTGGTGAATTATCAGAAGTTTTAAATGTAGGTTCGACTGAACTTATTAAAAAATTATTTATGGAACTAAAAATTATGGCGAATATTAACCAGTCTCTTACTTTAGAGCAAATCGAGTTAATCGCTATGGATTATGGTAAAGAAATCCAAGAAGAAGTTGAGATTAATAAAGAAGACTTAGATCTTTACTTCGAAGTTGAAGATGCAGATAAAGATCTTAAAGAACGTGCTCCAATCGTTACAATTATGGGACACGTTGACCACGGTAAAACAACATTACTAGATACTATCAGAAATTCACGTGTTACAGCCGGTGAAGCAGGTGGTATCACACAACACATTGGTGCTTATCAAGTACGTGCTAAAGATAAGAAGATTACTTTCTTAGATACACCGGGTCACGCAGCCTTCACAACAATGCGTGCACGTGGAGCTAAAATTACGGACGTAACTATCTTAGTAGTAGCAGCAGACGATGGTGTAATGCCTCAAACTATTGAAGCTATTAACCACGCTAAAGCAGCTGATGTACCTATTATTGTTGCGGTAAACAAAATGGATAAACCTCAAGCAAACCCAGATAGAGTTATGAATGAATTAGTAGAATACGGACTAATCTCAGAAGAATGGGGTGGAGATACAATCTTCGTACCAATCTCAGCTCTTAAAGGTGAGGGTATTGATGAATTATTAGAAAATATCTTATTAGTAACTGAAATGCAAGAATTAAAAGCTAATCCGAATCGTTTAGCTTTAGGTACAGTTATCGAAGCGAAACTTGATAAAGGTCGTGGAGCAGTAGCAACATTACTAGTACAAAATGGTAGCTTAAATGTTGGAGATCCTTTAGTAGTTGGTAACACGTTCGGACGTGTTCGTGCTATGATTAATGACCGTAGTAAAAATATCCAAACTGCTAAACCATCTACTCCTGTAGAGATTACTGGTTTACAAGATGTTCCTAATGCTGGAGATCGTTTCGTAGTATTTGGAGATGAAAAAACAGCTCGTCAAATCGGTGAAAAACGTCAACAACAATATATTGAAACTACTCGTCAAGCTAACTCAGCTGTATCATTAGATACATTATTTGAACAAATGAAACAAGGTGAAATGAAAGACCTTAACATTATTATTAAAGCAGACGTTCAAGGTTCAGTTGAAGCATTGGCTATGTCATTAGCTAAAATTGATGTTGAAGGTGTTAATGTACGTATCATCCACACTGGTGTTGGTGCGATTAATGAATCTGATATTACATTAGCAGTAGCATCAAACGCTGTAGTTATTGGATTCAACGTACGTCCTGATAATAATGCTAAACAAATGGCTCAAACAGAGCAAGTAGATATTCGTCTTCACAGTATTATCTACAAAGTTATTGAAGAAATTGAAGCTGCGATGACAGGATTATTAGATCCAGAATTCGTAGAAAAAGTTATCGGACTTGCAGAAGTACGTCAAGTATACAAAGTATCAAAAATTGGTACAATTGCTGGTGCTTACGTAACTGAAGGTAAAGTATCACGTGATGGTAAAGTACGTGTAATTCGTGATAGTGTAGTAATTTACGAAGGTGAAATTGATACATTAAGAAGATTTAAAGATGATGTTAAAGAAGTACAAAGCGGTTATGAATGTGGTATGACTGTAGAAAACTTCAATGATATTAAAGAAGGAGATGTCTTTGAAGTATACATCATGGAAGAAGTTAAAAAATAGGAGGCAAACTTTATGTCAGAACTAAGAGTTAACAGACTTGCAGAACAAATTAAAAAAGAAATTACTTATGTCTTAGCTACAAAAGTAAAAAATCATGATTTAGGATTTGTTACTGTAACAGAAGTTGCTTTAACAGGAGATTATTCTCAAGCAAAAGTATTCTACACTGTTTTAGGTGGAGAACGTGAAAAAGAAAAAACAAAAGAAGCATTTAAAAAAATTAAAGGTTTCGTAAAAAGTGAAGTTGCTAAAAAAATTAAAATTAGAAAATTTCCTGAACTTATTTTCCAATATGACACTACAGCTGAATATGCGTTACACATTGAAAGCTTAATAGCTAGTGTTAGTAAAAAGGAAAAAGACGAAGAGAAGAATAATTAAATTAGAGGAGCGACTCGTTAAATATAGTTTATAAGAATTGTATTTACTGGGTCGCCCTAGTATAGTTGATTGGTTATGAATATGAGGATTTATAAGTTTCAACTATATTAAGTGAGCAAACTTTGAATCATTTACTTGTATTCAAGGTATTTAGTAAAATAGTATTTAAAGGAGAAAAGAATGTTACAAGTAACGAATTTAGGTTTACGTTTTGCAGATAGAAAATTATTTGAAGATGTAAATATAAAATTTACAAATGGTAACTGCTACGGGTTAATCGGAGCAAATGGAGCAGGTAAAACAACATTTTTAAAATTATTATCTGGTGAAATTGATTCACAACAAGGGCACGTTTCTTTAGGAAAAGGTGAACGTCTTGCTGTACTTCGTCAAAACCACTTCGCATATGAAGAGAATAGAGTTATCGATGTTGTAATGATGGGACATGAGCGTCTTTGGGATGTAATGAACCGTAAAAATGAAATTTACATGAAAGATCCATTTACTGAAGAAGATGGAATCATTGCAGCTGAACTTGAAGGTGAGTTTGCTGAAATGGATGGATGGACTGCAGAAAGTGATGCGGCTCAACTTCTTGAAGGTTTAGGAATTTCTGTAGAGTTTCACGATATGTTAATGGGAGAGTTAGATAATGCTATCAAGGTTAAAGTTCTTTTAGCACAAGCATTATTCGGTAATCCAGATGTACTTCTACTGGATGAGCCTACCAACGGTCTTGATATTAGTGCAATTAAGTGGTTAGAAGAGTTCTTAATTAACTTTGAGAATACTGTTATCGTAGTCAGCCACGACCGTCACTTCTTAAATAATATCTGTACACATATTTGTGATTTAGACTTTGGTAAAATTCAACTTTATGTTGGTAACTATGACTTCTGGTATCAATCTAGTCAACTTGCTAGAAGAATGGCAGAAGATAATAACAAGAAAAAAGAAGAAAAAATTAAAGAATTACAAGAATTTATCGCACGATTCTCTGCAAATGCTTCAAAATCTAAACAAGCAACAAGTAGAAAGAAAATGCTTGATAAAATTACTCTTGATGATATTAAACCAAGTAGCCGTCGTTATCCATACGTTCGTTTCACACCAGATCGTGAAATCGGAAATGACTTACTTATTGTTGAAGGTGTAAGCAAAACTGTAGAAGGTAAAGAAGTATTAAGTAATGTAAGCTTTACAGTAAATCCTAATGATAAAGTTATTTTATTAGGAGATGAAGTTGCTAAAACTACATTACTAAAAATTCTTGCTGGTGAAATGGAACCTGATAGTGGAACAGTTAAATGGGGTATTACAACTTCTAGAAGTTATATGCCAAAAGATAACTCTGAATACTTTGAAGGATTAAAACTTTCATTAGTAGAGTGGCTTCGCCAATATGCTTCTCCTGAAGAAGAAAGTGAAGCATACTTACGTTCATTCTTAGGAAGAATGTTATTCTCTGGTGAAGAAGCACTTAAACGTGCACACGTATTATCAGGAGGGGAAAAAATGCGTTGTATGTTGTCTAAGATGATGTTATCAAAAGCTAACGTAATTCTATTAGATGAACCTACAAACCACCTTGACTTAGAATCTATTACAGCAGTCAATGAAGGTATTATTGCTTTCAAAGGTTCTGTATTCTTTACATCTCATGACTATGAATTTATTCAAACAATTGCGAATAGAGTAATTGAATTAACACCTGAAGGTGCAATTAACAAAGAGATGGATTACGAAAACTACCTAAGATTCAAAGGTATAATAGACTAATAAAAAATAAGGAGATATACTGCATTGGTATATCTCCTTTAATATTATTCTTAAAAATTAATTTTTTTAAAAACTTGTTTAGTTATTTCACTGAAAGCTGCTACTTCTTCTTTAGAGAATCTATTAAATTCAATAGAATCAATATCTAGTAAAGCTACTACTTTATCATTTTGAATGATAGGCACTACTAGTTCACTGTTTGTTGCACTATCGCATGCAATATGGCCTGGAAATTTATGAACATCCTCAACGTATGTAGTTTCACGAGTAGTGAAGCAGTGTCCGCAAACTCCTTTGTTAAATGGAATGCGAGTACATGCTACTTTACCTTGAAATGGCCCAAGAACTAGATTGTTGTTTTTTTCATCTAATAAGTAAAATCCAACCCAGTTTGTATTCGGTAAATATTCTTTATACAATGCTGAAAGATTTGATAGATTTGTTACTAGGTTTTCTTCACCATAAACTAATGCCGTTGCTTGTTCAATAAATAATTGTTTATTTTTTACTATATTCATAATATACCTCTTTTAAAAACTTTAGTATATTT